>NZ_FXTB01000031.1 GCF_900182605.1 Saccharicrinis carchari | reverse complement strand
TCTTCTGCAGTGGTGTATTTGCCTATCCCGTATTCGCGCTTGTGTACCGCTACCAAGTTGTGCCGATGAAAAATGCGCACCATCGAACGGGTGTAAATTACTTTTAGCTTTTGCCCGATAAGTTGGTAAGGCGCACTGTAATAATGTTTGTCCTGGCCCAGGTAAATATGGTTGTTGTGGGCAAGCTTGTACTCCTTGTAATATTTTATCTCGAATGCTTCTTTGGGCAGTTCCTGCAGCAAGTGTTTTTCGTTGGACAAGAAGTGCTCTTCCCGGCAATAATCACGGTTTTGCATACGTGTTTGGTTGTGCTTGAGCGTGTGTTCTCTTATGGCACGGTTAAGCTGCGAGAGCGAGAAGAACTGCTGGTTGCGCATACGTGCATACACCCGGTTGTAGATAAGCTTAACCTGGTTCTCTACCAGGGCCTTGTCCTTGGGTTTCCTGGCACGGGTCGGAACCACCGCCATATGGTAATGGTTGGCAAAATCCTCGAGTGCCCGGTTGATGGTAGGTTCGTAATTATTAGCCTTTATAACGGCCGATTTCAGGTTGTCCGGCACCAGTGCCCTGGGTGCGCCGCCCAGGCTCTCTAAGCAGCAGGTAAGTGCATGAATAAAGTCGTCGACACGTTGGCTGGGAACGGCCATGCAAAAGGCATAATCGGAATATGGCAAACAGGCTACGAATACCTGGCATTCGATTATTTCACCTGTGGTTGGGTCGACATAGGAGAGCTTCTTGCCCGCGAAGTCAACAAACAGCTTGTCCCCCGGTTCATGCCGTAAAACCATCGATGGGTTCTTGGTAAGCCGGTGCTGCGACAGGTGGTAACTGAACTGGCTCAGGCTGTACCCCGTGGGGTTGGACAGGCGGTACTCTTCCCACAAAAGTTGTTTTGTCACGCCGGTCTTCCCGAGCTCTTTCACGTAATAATCCAGGTTCTCTTTTAGCTCCTCGAAACGCTTGTCCTTATATGCGGGATTCCCCGGGTGGAAGACTTTTTCAAGCACATGGTCTTCCATCTTAAGCAAGGTAGAAAGGCGTATTTTCGAACTTCTGTATTTCTCAAGGTAACGCTTAACCGTGTTCTTGCTGATGTTCAAATTACGGGCTATGGTCTTGTTTCCGTGCCCTTGGTTGTGCTGTTGTAGTATTTGCTTTACTTGGCTCATTCTTTTAGGTTTTCCTGCCATAATCAGTGTCAATTAGTAGTTTATCCCACTAATTAAATTAAACCTAAATCCAAGGGGAGTCAACATGCTCCGTTTTTTGGAAGGCTGTAAGGCCAAAGGGGTCAGTATGCTCCGTTTTTTATCTGCTCCCGGAGCAACTTTATTCCTCAAAAAAGCACTTTAAGGGGTCAGCATCCGCCGGAATGTCATGCTAAATTCATGACTTCAACCAACGTTTGCTAAGGGGGTCAGCTTGCTCCGGAATATCCA
>NZ_FXTB01000030.1 GCF_900182605.1 Saccharicrinis carchari | reverse complement strand
AAACTAATTACGAGTGGAGCATTCCTAAATCTTTGGAGTGGTATATGTCGCATCCGGTGAGGGGTGTAACTGAGCAGGAATACGAAGCCTCCTACGGGACGGACAGGTTTGCAGTGAGCGCTTACACGACAAACGGTTGGAGCAGAGTGGCCGGTTATTATAGTAGCGGCTCCGATTACGACTTTAACAGCCTTACGGCCTTGGAAGGCTATGTGGTGTATACGGCCGAAGATCTTCCACTAAAATATTCGGGGGGGATGAACAACGCAGTAGATTATACCAGGGACTTCGGTAAAGCACAGTGGTATCTCGTGGCTAACCCCTACCCATCTTATATAGATGTTATGGATAATGGGTTTGACATAGGGAACTTTCGGAAAACGGTTTATATCCGCAATAGCGACTTTCAGGTATCCAGCTATAACATGCTCAATGGTGTGGGTGTAAACCAGGGTTCGCGTTATGTTTCGCCGGGTCAGAGTATGTGGCTTCGCACCTATAAAGACATTAGTAATATATCTATTGCCAAGTCGGTACGTACCCATGCTTCGGAGGGATATGGTCTAAAAAGTGGTGCTTCACCCCAAAACGATAAGCTGAGGTTAATGCTCGAAAGTGAGCATGGAACAGATGAGTCGGTGGTTATCTTCAACCAAAACGGATCGGAGACTTATACGGCCTACGATTCGGAGAAACTGATGAACGGAGGTAATATAGCCAATCTTTACTCGGTAAAAAGTGCCAAAAACGTGGCTGTAAACTCACTGCCCGAACTAAGCAACGGTACAGTTGTTCCCCTGGCCTACAAGGTAGCTGCCAAGGGTATGGGCGATATGACCATCAGGGCCACTAATCTGAACCACTTTATGCCTGACGCAGAAGTTTATCTGCATGATAAGGTAGCGGATGTAACAATCGATTTACGTGAAACACCGTCTTATACTTTTACCCCCACAGTAGCCAGTGCCACGGATAGATTTGAGCTAAAGTTTGAGCTTGCATCCATCAGCACGGATGTGGATGAATTAAAAGTAAGTGCGCCAAAAGGTAAGGTGCTTATTTATAGTGTTAAGCAACGGGCTTGTGTTAAGGTGGACGAGGAAATGTTACGCAGCAGCAACAAAACAATACGTGTTTATAACGTAGCCGGACAGTTGATGGCAACGCATGAGCTAAATAGCATGATAACGGAGTTTGATCTTCCACAACGCGATGCGGCCTTTATAATCCGGGTAAATATCGATGGCATAGTGCACAAGGGTATTGTTATCGGTATGGATTAAAAAAACAGCCCCCTCAATCCCCCCGGACTGGGGGAAGCTAGGGAAGCACACGTTGCGTGCTTTGGATGTTACTTACTTACCTACTTACTCACGGGGCGAATATTTGCATGATGCCAATATTCGTCCCGTGTGTTGTTTAAGTATTGCATTGTGTTAATTCAAAACATTGTCAACACTCAACGAG
>NZ_FXTB01000029.1 GCF_900182605.1 Saccharicrinis carchari | reverse complement strand
CCTGACTTCGACACTTTTCTGAGGATTAAATCATAAATAACACATAATCAGCCTTATATATCTTTTGCGAGGGTGATTTTGGGTGTCCCAGGATAATTTTGGGTATATTTAAAATGTGTTTGTTAGGAAAAAGAAAAATAAGAGCGAGGTCATCAGTGTTCAGATTATTGATAAGAGCACTGGCAAATATAAGATGATCAAGACCATTGGAAGCAGTTCTGATCCGGAAATAATCGAACATCTTGTAAAGAAGGGTAAAATTTGGATTAAGAACAGAATAGGCCAAAACGAATTAGATTTCACTTGTGAAAGAGATTTTACAGAAACGGTTCTTGATAACATTGAACAGATTACAGTGGCCGGAACTTCGCTTTTATTAGGTAACATCTTTGATGAAATAGGATTTAATGCTATTGAAGACGAACTCTTCAAACAACTTGTGATTGCACGTTTGTGTTTTCCGGCCAGCAAACTTAGAACAACTGATTTTCTCTCCAAATACCATTATCTATCAGTTGAGGCCCAACACATTTATCGGTACTTAGACAAGCTTCATAACAGTCAAAAAAAGATAGTCCAGGACATTAGTTATGCCCATTCGTTGAAAGTACTGAATAATGAAATCAATGTTGTTTTTTATGATGTTACCACACTTTACTTTGAGGTAGATAACGAGGATGAAATAAGAAAGACAGGTTTCTCGAAAGAAGGCAAGCATCAGAATCCTCAAATACTACTCGGTCTTTTAGTTAGTGTTGATGGCTATCCGCTCGCATATGAGATTTTTGAAGGCAACAAGTACGAAGGTCATACCATGCTCCCGGTTATCAATGGATTTAAAGAGCGCTACAATATCGACAAACTAACCATAGTTGCTGATTCAGGTTTGTTGACCAATGCCAATATCCAAGAACTATGTTCCAAGGGTTATGAGTTTATTCTGGGAGCAAGAATTAAGAACGAGAACACCTCAGTTAAAAACCAGATAGTAAACTTTGATTACACAGAAACATCAGAGTTGCTGATAGAAAAGAATGATGGCACCAGGCTTTTGGTAACCCACTCTGAAAAAAGAGCAAAAAAAGATAAATGCAATAGGGAGAAGGGACTTGCTAAGCTGGAGAAAAAGATAAAATCAGGAAAGCTGACCAAATCCAATATTAACAATCGGGGATACAACAAATATTTAAAAATGGATGGTGAAATAAGCTTGACAATAGACATGGAGAAGTTTGATTCCGATGGCAAATGGGATGGCCTAAAAGGGTATCTGACCAATACAAAAATGTCGAACAAGCAAATAATGGAGAACTATGCCCACTTATGGAAAATTGAAAAAGCCTTTAGAATATCAAAACATGACCTAAAAATAAGGCCTGTTTACCACCGGATCCAAAGACGAATTGAAGCTCATATTTGTATATCGTTCGTGGCTTATAAAATTTACAAAGAGCTTGAAAGACAACTTAAACTTAAAGAATTAATATTGAGTCCCGAAAAGGTAATAGATATTGCCAAAACTATCTATGCCATACAGGTAAAAACACCCAATAAACAACACATTGTCTCTAAAACAATTTTAATAACTGAGGAGCAGAAAATGTTAGCAAAATTGTTTAACTTCTAATTTGGGTGTCCCAGTGTCGAACTCAGGA
>NZ_FXTB01000028.1 GCF_900182605.1 Saccharicrinis carchari | reverse complement strand
GGCTTTTAATCGGAGTGTTGTAATTTTAATAAACATATCATTAACTTGAAAATTATGCACTTCGGAATGTCCAACGCCACATACACTCAACGTTGTGGTTAATTTAAAGACAGACCGTTAAACAAAAAACATGAGGACAATAAACAGATTTGAGGAGTTAGACTTTTTTAAAACTTTGGTGCCGATATTACAAAACTATATTTCACATCAAGAATTTGATAAGATTGTTACTAAACAAACCAAATTTGAGAAATATAATATTGATATATTATTGTCTGCTAGTAATATAACAGAATGTTTAGACCAAATAAATTATACAATAGATTTGCTTTCTGGCTACAAGAGTAAAAAAGATTCAACTATGAATAGACATGATTATATTGTCTTTATTCTTGAAAACTTCTACTTGCGCATAACTTCAATATTTGACAGAATATTGCGATTCACAAATGTTGTATTTGAAATTGGATTGCCTGAAAGAGAATGTAAAGAATCAACAATCATTAAAAATGACAAGATTAAAGGTTCAACATTAAGCTCATCAATGAAAAAACTTGATAAGTTTATTGAAAAATATAGATATTCAAGAAATAGAATTGCGCATTCGGAATCTTATAATGAAAAAAGACTTGCTGATATTCAAGGATTTTATATTGCACTTGATTCTGATAACAATAAAGATTTAGAGCTATATAAGAACTTTTATAAAAGGATTGCCGATGAGTTTGTTCAAGAGAAAAAGAATGAATTAAGAAAGGTTGCTGATGAACTTGAAGGTTTGTTGCGTGATTTCTTTACTGAAATTACTCCATATGTGATTAGAAAAGGGAATGAATACAAGAAAAACTAACCACAACATTTTGTATAAGTAATGCCGAGTGAAGTGCTTAATTTGAGCTTCCGTTCTCGTATTAAAGTTCATCACGGTTTGACAGGAAAGAGCTACGAAATTCGGCACTACTCATACAATTTGCCGTTGTGTTTCATTTTGAAAACCAGGAGGTTATAAAACAGCCACGATTACGGGATTGTTAAGGGGTAAAATGTTCTTTGAAAGGTATTGAAATTAAAAAAGGACAAATTATCATTTGGACTTCCAGTCGTTAGAACGGTAGTGACCGTTGAAGACTTGCTTCAAGACGTAAACCAACGTCTAAAACGACTGAGAGAAGTTCGGTAGTTAAAATGACAAAGTCAACTTTTAAACCGCTAACTTTCTGAATTTCAATGATTGAGCAGGAAAAACATTTTACCGTAATTCAAAAAATTGGTTACTTTTAAAGGAGTTTTTGAATGAAGAATAAACCATTTAAAATTTAAATAAAAACGGAACTTAGGATAATTTTAAACCGTTGAAAAACCTTTAAAATCCCGGCAATACAAGTAACAGTCCTTATACCAGCATAAAGACAATAACTTGAATTTTAAAGTGGCTGTTTAAGGCAGCGGACTGGTTTTCAAAACGCCCGATTTTAAATTGGAAGAATAAAAAATTTAAAAAACGTAAACACAACATTGTATAAATACCAGTGCCACAAAGGCCACCACACAACCAAAGCCCCGGCACTTATACTTAACCGTTGGCGTGCATTGTGAAAAAAAGCTTCTGAGAAAAGGCCTTTGTATTTACAACTTGTGTAAAATTTCGATTTAAATTTTTGTAAAGTTATTTA
>NZ_FXTB01000027.1 GCF_900182605.1 Saccharicrinis carchari | reverse complement strand
GTAAGCGTCCGAGCAAGTACACCTATTTTATCTGATACATTTTAAGTACCTGTTGCTATTACGCTCTGGGATTCCAGTTTCCCGGCAGTAGCTCATGTAGTTTGTTTGCTTTATGATCAGGCAAGCGATTGAGCACATCTGTCATCCACTCATATGGGTCTATATTGTTCAGCTTACATGTTCCCATAAACGAATAGATTACTGCAGCACGTTTAGCCCCTTGGTGCGAGCCGGCAAAGAGATAATTTTTTCTTCCAAGTGCTACCGGGCGGATTGTGTTTTCTACGGGATTGTTGTCAATACGGTACTTTCCGTTTTGAGTATACTTAGATAATTTTTCCCAAAAGTTACGTGCGTAGGTAAATGCTTTGCCAATATAACTCTTGGGCAGCAGGTGTAAATTATCCTGATGCCACAACCACTTTTTCATTTCCTGAAGTATGGGCACAGACCTTTCGCTACGCATGAGCATGCGCTGCTGATTGTTCATCTTCTCACACTCGCGTTCTATGGCATAAAGTTCCTGTATTTTCGATAAGGCATATTTTGCCCGGTCAGGGTCATTGTCAAATGCCTTTTCAAAGTACCGCCTGGCATGTGCCATGCAAGCGATAAGTTCTATTTTGTGGTTGGTCTTCATATCAAGGTAACCCACGTACCCATCGGTTTGGAGTGTACCTTTAAAATCTTTCAGGATATTTTCCGGGGCGGCCCTTCCGCGGCTTTCATTATAATCAAAGAATACTGCTTTTCGTTCCGGTGAGTGATATACCCAATGATATCCTTGATGTGTGGAGCCCGGCTTTTTGTCAGTCAGCACCGGGATAGGTGTTTCATCTCCCTGGACATAACCGCTCTCAAGGGTTTGTTTAACCATACAGTCGTAAAGTGGAGAAATCAATTTGAATGTTGCCGTTACCCAACTGTTAATAGTCGATTCTGCAATGGTAACTTTTGATCTCTTTAAGATGCCCTGCAAACGATAAAAGGGGATATGGTCGGCAAACTTGGCAACCGCAATGTGTGCCAGCAACGAAGCACCTGCATTTCCTTTGGGAATAGGAAGCGATGGCATGTCTGCGATGACTACACCCGCTTCGTTGGGAAGTGCGTATTTGGGACGCACGATCTTGCGCACCCACAATCTACCAGGTGTATATTCCAATGTCTCGCTCACCTCTTCCCCGATCTTTTTACATCCCTCCAACAGGTTTTCCGGGTCGATTATCTCTATCACCCTTGGAAGATCCTTGGGGATGGGCTGACGAACCGGCCTTTTTTTGTTCTTCTTCTGAACGGTTTCTTTCGGGAGAGGTTCCGGTTGAGCTTCAGGAGTAGTCTCTTCGATGCCAAGTCCCAACGATAGCTGGTTAGGATCTACAAAGCGTTCACTCTTTTTACCAAACATCATGCGTTTCATATAGGCCAACTGCTCCTCCAGCAGGCGAATGCTTTTTTCTTGCGATTCGATCTGCTTTTCCTGTTGGTTACATATCCGTATTAGTGTCTGTATGTCCTGTTCCTGGCTCATTGCTGTGGCAAAAATGCAACAATAAATCAGGTTAAAAAATAACCTTTATCCTTGTATGAAAGAGAAACGTTTTTTTAGCGAATATTTTTCCAATTTTATACCTTCCACCATCATCACTAGGTCAGACCATTTTAGCTTGGCGTGGTTGGAGCCTTCAACAACAGGAAGATCAAACGTGCCGGATTCCAACCGTTTGTAATAAAGTACAAAACCACCGGCCTCCCAATGGAGCAACTTTATTTTGTTGCGTGCCCGGTTCACAAAAATAAAAACATCGCCATTGGCCGGGTCACGCTTTAGCTGACCGGACACAATGCCGCTCAACCCGTCGAAACCCTTTCTCATATCTGTTGCTGGGGCATACATAAAAAAATTCAGTTCCCCTGTCAGAGCAAACATCTTATATCAAACCTATCAATGACCTTACGATAGATAAACTTGCCCCGTTGCCCAAACGAACGACTGTGCCATTGGGATAGGCTATCTCTACCGTGGGCACATCCCTTTCTGCGTTATTTTCGATTGAAACCGGGACAAAACGTGCTGTCGATGAAGTCTTGCTTTTAAGATATTTCTTTCTCCAATAATAAAAAACGTGTTCTTTTATGTCGTGACTCTCACAAAAAAGTCTGGGGCTTAGGTTACCTGATTCCCACGTTTCCATTAACATAAACATTTTCTCTTGCATAGCTGTAAATTTTAAAATTAGCTTACAAAGTAAATTGCTTATCGAATCTTAAACAAGATGTACTTCGTTGAAGGGTTAC
>NZ_FXTB01000026.1 GCF_900182605.1 Saccharicrinis carchari | reverse complement strand
AGGTTTTTAATCGGAGTGTTGTAATTTTAATAAACATATCATTAACTTGAAAACTATGCAATTCGGAATGTCCAACGCCACATACACTCAACGTTGGCACCCATTAAAAAACAATAAGCAATGAGACTTCCAATTTTCTTCACCACTATTGGGACTATTATAAATATATTATTTAGAAGGCAAATAGAAAATTTTGAATATTTGAAAGAGGTTCTTTTTATCACTTTTATAATATCACTATTGTATTTACTAGCGAGGAGAATTAGATTAAAAAGAACTCATCTTATTCTTAGGAATATGCATGACTTTGCGATACAAATAACTTGCATAGTTTTATCTCTTTTTTTATCAATATTCTTATTTAAGCCATGGATTAATGGCCTTCAATATTATTACTTCGGAATTTTCATGACTGGTATCTTTTTAATTTCAGGACTTATATATGAGAATTCAATGCAAATATCATTCGAGAATAAAGAATTAGAAATTAAAAACTTGTTTAATAATGAAAAACGACGCTTCCTTTCTATAGACAAAATTGAAATTGACCATTCAATTGTAAGAATCATTGACAAAGAAACTTTTGTGGAGATTAATGGCTTTAGAAACAATTTAAAGGATAATAAGAAGCTGCACGATTATTTGACAGAAAGAATAAGTGAGACGGAGATAGAAATAACGGGTGCCAACAAAAGCTAATACGTAATGCGGAGTCTGGTGTTTTTGGAAGTTTGCAGGTTGTTTTTGGGCGCCAAATTTTCGTTCCGAAAATTTATTAAGTTTAAGGTAAAATTTCAAAACGTAAATTTGGCTATGTGCAGTTTGGGAAAGGAAGCTATTTTAATCTCCGCACTACGCATAGCTAAACCGTTGGGCGGCATTTATCCCATTAACTGAGAAACATACAATTAAAGTCTGTGCGGAAATAATCTATAATTGAATGAAATTAAAAGACAATAATAATACTATGAGATTAACACTAGGCCTTTTATTGATTTTTACTATTACGTCATGTTCTTCAGGAATAAAAACGGAATTATCAATTAATTGCTTATGCAGTGTTACTGAACATTATTCTATCAGCACTGATTCAGAAGATAACAGAACGAAAGAATATACTTTTACGAATAGTCCTATATTCAAGCTAGGGGTGCCCAAAGAGTATTTTGCTACAAGCTGTGCTATTCTAATTAATAATAATTCAAAAATTGATTCAACAACAATTCTCAAAATAAACCTTCTAAAGGACAAAGGAGGGAGTAAGGAAAACACATTTTTCAGATATGATATATATGAATTAGGGGACATATCGCCTAAATATTTTGAGATGCTGGAAATAATGAATCATTTTGTAGAGAGTATTTACAGTGCTCAATATCAGGTATGTCATCAATATATTGGATTTGAGTTTGACAAAGACAATTTTGATACAGTTATGAATCAGATTAAAGAAGGCCTTGAAAGGGGTTATGTTGATACTAGAATTATAGGATTTGATAAACATAAGGACAACTACAGTATTTATGGGGGAATATATACGGAGAATAAGATTCTTGATTTGTTTACTATGAAATTTAGGGAAACGGCAGATGGTTTGAAAATAACCTCTTTCAAGTTTTAAATAAAAAACGACCGCCCAACAATGTACAAAAATAATAGCCGAAATAGCAGTGAATTCAAGGGTTACAGCCCGCTTTGGCCTTTCTGTAGCTTGAAAAGTTTGCAGTCCGCAGTCGGCTACTATTCTTGTACCGAACGTTACCACACATTAAGAAGAACAATGAAAGTACATATAACATTAACAATTATTCTAACATTTCTGGTTGGACTTTTAAATGCTCAAACTGTTGAGGAATTATACAATAAAAGAGATTTTAAGGAACTGATAAAGTTTGCTGACAAAACGGAAGAGTTAACAAAAGAGCAATTGTATTGTGTTGGATATGCTTTTTTTCAACTGGAAAATGATAAAAAGGCTATTGAAATGTATGACAAAGCAATTGCCAAAGGTTTAGATGACGACTATATTTATCTATACAAAGGACTTTCATTAAGATATGACCAACAATTTGATAAAGCAGTTGAAACATTTAAAATCGCTATTGAGAAAAATCCTATTGGACAAAAAAATTATACCGAATTAGGCAACACATATTATTATCAAAAGAAATATGACTCTGCGTTAGTATATTTCCGCAAAGCAAGAGAAATGGAGTTTGAACTTGGCGACCCATATTTTAAAGTTCCTGATGTTTACCATATTCAGCAAGAATTTAAGAAAGCACTCGAAGAATATTATATAAGTGCGTCTTTAATAAACAAAGAAGACCCTACCTATGTAGAGATTTTAAAATCAATTGGCTTATTAGAATATGCCGACACTAAAAATTACCCAAAATCAATCAAGGCATATTCAGAAGTACTTTCTATTGTTCCTAATGAATATAATTTATATGCAAAGTTGATTAAAGCATATTACGCAAACGAAAATTATGTGAAAGGAGATAGCCTTTTCAGTATTCTAAAAACCAAATATGAAAACAATGAACTGCCAAAAGAAATGGAAGAAATTAAAGGAGAAACCGTAGATGAATTTACTTGGAATAGTCAAAGAGTTAGTGCTATGAAATATTATAAAACACCGACTGAATTTGCTGAACCAATTTATCAATTCTTCTTGATAGACAAAACAGGTACTAAAGTTGAAAAGAAGATTTTAACAGAGAAAACGTCTTTTGACCTTGATGGGACTATACATATATTGTGCGGAATTGATAAAGAAACAGGAACTCATTATACCTATCCGATTGGTTGGAAAACAGACGAAATAGATTATAAAAAACTTAAAGAATATGTAATCTTAATATTAGAAGGAGAACTTAAATCTCAAGCTTCTTCAAATTTTTCAAGTGGAAATAAGAGCAAGAAAAAAAAGAAAAAGGGAAAATAACGTGTGGTAACAATGTATATAAAAAATTGGCGAAATAACAGTAAAATTAAAGCTTTGGATTCGAATCAAACTTTGTGCTTAACCGAAAATGAAGTGCTTCGAAATCGCCTACTTTTCATATACTAAACGTTAACTGCAAGGTAAGCGTCCGAGCAAGTACACCTATTTTATCTGATACATTTTAAGTACCTGTTGCTATTACGCTCTGGGATTCCAGTTTCCCGGCAGTAGCTCA
>NZ_FXTB01000025.1 GCF_900182605.1 Saccharicrinis carchari | reverse complement strand
GGCTTTTAATCGGAGTGTTGTAATTTTAATAAACATATCATTAACTTGAAAATTATGCACTTCGGAATGTCCAACGCCACATACACTCAACGTTGTGCCGCATGCCAGAAACGATACTACAATGTTTGAATCACCATACATAAAGATAAATGAACATGGTATTGACTTGATAAAGAATTACCAAGTTGATATGCATATTGAATATCGGGAGATTAATACGATTTTATTCAAAAAAGGGCATTTGATAAACAACTGGATTTTTTCTCTTATTCTTTCCTTATTGTTAACTGGATTCTCTTTCGTTTGGGGATTAAAATCAACAATGACATTTGATATCCATAGTATTCCTACCTCACATGTTAGGACGTATATCGCATTTCGATTGATTATACCGTGGTTATTATTCATTGGTGGTTCGATTTGGATATATATAGCTACAAAGCATAGCCCTGTGATTACTATCAATACAAATCATAAAAAATACAAAGTCGCTTTGAAAGAATTCAAGGATAATGAGACCTTAAACGACTTGATTGACTTTCTTGCAGAAAGAGTTGACTTGAAAAGAGAATATAATGATTAAGAGATTATTTAAATATTTACCAATAATTGAAATTGTATTAGGAGCAATCTTGCTAACCCATGAAATTTTTCAATTCAATAAACTTCCAAGTATTCATGACAATTTATACGGTGGACTTGTCGATTTTTTCAAATACAAAGAGGACTCTTATGGATTAATGCTATTATATTCAGTATTGTTACTTGCAGGACTATTAGGTTTAAAAAACGAAAGATTAAAATGGTTGACAAACTGGTCTTTATTAATTATCATTCTAGGATTAGTAATTGTGCCATTCATCGTGATCATTTTCCAGAAAGAAATTCTAGCAATAATAACTGGATTTATCGTTTTTGGATTTTTATACTTGATAATTCATTTAAGCAAGACAGATTTATTTCGTAGACTTGCGATTACAAATAAGAATAAACTGATTTCAATATTTCTTGGATTATTTATAATAATAGGATTTTGGATAATTGAATTAAAACTAACATGATAAAGCACGACGGCACAACAATGTATAAAAAACATAAGTGGCTCAGTGGCTTACGGAATATTTGCGCATTTAATCAGCTCTGCCAAATCTGCGATTTGACGGTTTGTTTTAAAACTCTAAATTTGTGTCTAATCGCAAATTTGGCTCAGTGCAAATTGACAGGTAAGTGCTTCGAAATCACTTACGTTTCTTATACCAACCGTTAGCAAGCATTAGAAATCAAGACAATAAATAACTATCGAATAAGTATTAAAATGACTGAAAAAATAATAATTGAGTGTCCAAAATGTTCAAAGAAAGTTAGAGTTCCAGTTGGAAAGCATATCAAATTTGTTTGTCCTTCATGTTCAGAAGAATTAGAATATGATGACCGCAATGTAAATGAAAAACAAGCCGATTCTGAATCAAGTGAAAATATGAAAAAACCAAAAGAAAGAATTGGGTTTGTAGGACATATTATTTTAATTCTTTTATCCTTAATAATAGCAACACCTTTGATTGTGGGCTATTACCAGTATCTTATGTGGATACCAATAAATTCGATAGAAATTAGGATGATTTTAATTGCATTTTTATTTGCATTTTCGCTTTATATCCTATTGTTTAAATTTAGAAATATTGCTTTAGGTTTAATGATTTTTTTACTTCTAAAGATGGGCTATAATCAATATTTTAATAAAAAGGGGTTGACGTATGAAAAAGCTTTTAGGAGTTATGTGGCATTAGTTGAAAAGAAATTTGAGAATAATCCTAATCTCATAAAAGACGTTGAGAATGCAATCGTTTTAAGTGTGGAAAGTGATATTGTTAGTTCGGTAGATTACAATAGCACAGAGGTTAAACAATTTTCTAACCAAGCTTCAATAAAATATTTTTCGGAAAATGACGACAGACTTTTTCGTGAATATGGTAATATAGTAAGATATTTCTCTGTTTTTAAAACGATTAATGGAGCATGGCAATATGTATCTGACCCAGTAGATACGGAGCATTATGCAAAGGCCTCTGAAAGTTTGAAATCTATGGCAGGAGATTGTGATGACCACTCGATATTAATGGCTGCATGTATAAAAGCCGTAGGAGGTCAAAGTCGCATTGTTTGGGTTAAAGGTCATGCTTTTCCCATTGTATTAGTGGCTAATGACAAATATGAATTCAACATAAAAGTCAAGCCTATCTTACATGAGTTATTCACCGATATTTATGATGATAACTTTGGTGTAGTCCAGAACGAAGAAGGTATTTGGTTAAGCTTTGATTATACAAAGAAATATCCAGGAGGACCATTTCTTGAAAAAGAGGTAATAAAACTAATTAAAATATAATAACGCTTGCTAACATTTTGTATAAGTAATGGCAGGCAAAGCACTAGATATCAAGGTTTGTATCCCGCTCAAACTGCGTAGCGGTTTGACAGGAAACTACCACGCAATCTGCCACTACTCATACAATTCACCGTTGTAAAACATACCAAGAAAATTCCGCCATCCAATTTAACCTTTCCAAATTTTGAGGTCAGTAACTTTTAAGTTACCTTTGTGTGGATGGAAAAAGTCAGACAAGTAATTCAGTACAAACATTATTTCGAGGAATTCTTGCTCGCACAACCGTCCAAAGTGCAAGACAAGATATTTAAGGTCATTGAAATAATCGAATTGTATCAACATGTGCCTAAAAAGTATCTGTCGCCAATGACGGGCTATAAGGGGCTTTTTGAAGCTCGCATTAAATTAGGCTCTGACATTTGGCGCGTGTTCTGTTTTTTCGACGAGGGAAAACTCGTAGTCCTACTCAACGGATTTGTAAAGAAAACCCAAAAGACACCCAAAAGGCACATCGAAAAGGCAATGCGTCTAAAGAATGAATATTTCGAAGAAAAAAACAAACGCAATGGAAACTAAAAGTTGGAAAGAAATAAAGGACACCGTTTACGGAAAAAAAGGAACGGAACGCAGGGATGAACTCGAAAGGGATTTTGAATCATTTAAAATCGGACTGCTCTTGCGAAACGCTCGGGAAGAAAAAAAATTGACTCAAGAACAACTCGGTAATTTAATTGACAAAAAGCGGACCTATATCTCACGTGTGGAAAATAATGGTAGTAATCTGACTTTAAAAACGTTGTTCGACATCGTTGAAAAAGGACTTGGCGGAAAAGTCAACATATCGATTGAAGTTTAGAATAAGGTACGTTTTACAACAATGTACAAAAATAATAGCCGAGGCAGCCGTAATTTCGAGGGTTGTAGCCCGCATCAGCTTTTCTGTGGCTTGAAAGGTTTGAAGTCCACAATCGGCTACTATTCTTGTACCAAACGTTGGCGTGCATTGTGAAAAAAAGCTTCTGAGAAAAGGCCTTTGTATTTACAACTTGTGTAAAATTTCGATTTAAATTTTTGTAAAGTTATTTA
>NZ_FXTB01000024.1 GCF_900182605.1 Saccharicrinis carchari | reverse complement strand
ACATTTTCTCTTGCATAGCTGTAAATTTTAAAATTAGCTTACAAAGTAAATTGCTTATCGAATCTTAAACAAGATGTACTTCGTTGAAGGGTTACACTGCAAGCGAAAAGAACGACATCACATAAATTGACCATTAATGAAACCAAGCAAAGAACTAAGAAAAAAATACGAGACAGATTATAACGACAAGACTGATTTTGCATCCAAAGCAAGACTTTTACAAAGTATTTGGAGAACAGAAAAAGGTTATAAATTTGACAAGTATGGAAATTTCTTAGAATTAAATTTTGCTAAAGAGACAGGTGCCAACTTCTTGACAAATGGAATTTTTGAAATTGTAAAACAAGAAGTTCAAAACAAACACATTGACGGAAAAGTAATTAAAGAACCGAGAATTTGGAATAACTTACTATCGAGTCAACCGTTAGCGTTCAATGTCTTCGGAGAATTAAAACTTGACCTAAAACTTGCGTCTTTAACTTTCAAAGCGTTATATCCAGACCGAAAAATTAAAAATGTAACAGCAATTGAATTTGAATATTCACCAGGCAGGAGAAGTTTAAAATATACTGGAGACAGTTCCGCATTTGATGTTTTTGTGGTTTATGAAAATGAATTTGGAGAAGACTGCTTTTTTGGAATAGAAGTAAAATATGCAGAAAATCTATTCGATGAACCAGCAACGCACAAAGAGACTTACGAAGAAATTTCTATTCAATCAGAAATATTCAATATGTCAATGCTCGACAAATTAAAAGAAAAACCAATCCAACAAATTTGGAGAGACCACCTTTTGGTTCTGAGTATGTTTATAAAAAACAAAGACTTCAAAACTGGTGATTTTATTTATCTCTACCCGTCAGAAAATGATAGTTGTAAATCTGGAATAGAACAATATTCGCAGACTTTTAAAAACGGCAAAGAGAACTATTTTAAACCGCTGACTTTAGAAAAACTAATTGACACTATAAAACACTTTTGCTCTGACAGTTGGATTGACGAATTTATAAATAGATACTTGAAATTTGAAAAAATAAATAACGCCAGCAGTTAACATTTTGTATAAGTAATGGCAGGTAAAGCGCAAAATGTTAAGGTTTGTAGCCCGCTCAAACTGCTTAGCGGTTTGACTGATAAGTGCCACGCAACCTGCCACTACTCATACAATTTACCGTTATAGCTCATTGTAAAAAAAGTTCTTTGATATAAAGCATTCGATTAGCAATTTGTGGAGCATTTGCAGTTTTTGTTAAACGTTTTTCCTGGTTGAAAACTTCGTATTTCAATAGAAAACTTTGTCCAAACGGAAAGACTGACAAAGGATTGACAGCTTGATAGAATTTTATGTGCAGCTTTTGGGTAATGATTTCCCCGCTCGAAAACTCTGAATTTCAATTATAAACATCGATATGTCTGAAAGACTGAATGGATTTGCAGCTTGTAAGAATTGGACTTACAGCTTTTGAAAAAAAATGTAACGACCTGAAAAACCAGATTTCAACTGTACACATCAGCAGATCTGCAAGACTGGATGAATTCGCATCCTAGAAGAATTGACTTGTAGGTTCCGGCGAACGATTAATTGCTTGATAAAATGAATTTTAACTGAAAACGCCGGTGCGTCTGAAAGATTGATATGGGATTAGCAGGACTTAAAGAATTTGATTTACAGCCGTCAAACCAAAAACTTTCAATGACCAAGGGATTATGTGATTCTGGATTTATTTACTTATCGAATAAATATTATTTTTAAGGAATGGTTTTGTAAACAGAAAGCCTTTTTTTGATTGAAAGAGAAAAACAACGAGCTATAACATTCTGTAAATTTCATGGCGGGGTTCGTGCGTTTTTGGCGCGTATTTTTTCGCATGTGCTTTTGTTCAGGCTGAAAAGAAAGCACACCGTAACCGCCACGCAACTTACAGTTACCG
The DNA here is from genome assembly GCF_900182605.1 of Saccharicrinis carchari. Lineage (NCBI taxonomy): Bacteria > Pseudomonadati > Bacteroidota > Bacteroidia > Marinilabiliales > Marinilabiliaceae > Saccharicrinis > Saccharicrinis carchari. Next base: position 2,478 of record NZ_FXTB01000024.1, on the reverse strand, counting down.
TTAGCGCTCATAATGTTGGAGATTGCATGAAATTTTTGAATCTCTAAATGCTCTCTAAAGAGACTATAATTAGAAATATAAGAGAAATGAGAAGTTTATTATTGTTGGTAATATTTGGCTTAATTGCGAATTCTGTTTTCGCTCAGGTTGAGCTAGAATTATTTCCAAAAAATATTAAGATTGATAACTATAAGCACTGCTTGTGCAAATTTGATACTGTTAATATTAAAGCTGAAATCATAAAGGAAGATTTTGGAGAAAATGGCAAATTATCTTATGATTATTCTAGATTTAAATTTGTTGACTTGAACTCAGACAATAAATGTGAAGTTATACATTATTTCTCATCTGGCGTAAGGGGATGGCCACATGACTTCATAACGATATATTCTATTAATGAAAAGTCTAGCATCCATAAAATATTTGACCAGGGGAGTTTCTTAGTAAGTTTTGCGGAATCCGATGGTAACTTTGTTCAAATAACGAACACATATTTTAAGGGACACAAAACAAACCCAATATATTACATTGAGACTTGGAAGATAATTGGGGATAAATATAGAAAGTATTATTCTCCAGAATTGACAAAAGGAGAGTTTAAAGAAAAGGGTCTAAAGGCATATAGGTCTAAAAAATATGAAGAAGCTTTTATTTGCTTTAGTAATGTTCTTCATTTCCCTCATAACACTTCTAATGCATATTTAAATTCATTGAATGATTTGGCTATTACATTAATTAAATTAAGAAGATATGAAGAAGTTGAGTCGCTATATAAGAATACAATTGAAAAATCGTCTGATATGAAATCTCTAGCTAGTGCAAACTTCAATATTGGACTGGCAAAAGAAAAAGAGGGTAAAAAAGCAGCAGCAATATCATATTTTAAGAAATCATTAAAACAACATTGGACTAAGGCTGCTGAAGAAAAAGTGAAATTTACGAGCGCTAACAATGTACAAAAATAATAGCCGAAACAGTAGTGATATTAAGGGTTTCAGCCCGCTTTGGCCTTTTTGTAGTTTGAAAAATTTGTAGTCCGCAATCGGCTACTATTCTTGTACCAACCGTTAGCCACCATATAAAAAATGCCATCGTCAATGAAAAAACAGAGATTAATTTTACTGATTTTTGCGGGATTAGTACTGATTTTAATAATATTCAAAACTTCAAATATGGGATTTTTCAACAATTTATTTGGAAGAGAAAAGCTAGAGCAAAAAGAATTGACGATTAATAAAGAAAGAATTTATTCCCATGACAATTTGAAGTCAGAAAATTTCAAGAGGTATGTTTTAGTGAAAGGAACAAATCTGAAATCAGTTGAATCTAAACTAAAGGACTATGGTGAATTACCAGCAAAAGGAAATACTTATACCTATCAATTTTCAAAAGCACAATTAGGAGACTGGACAATAATAAAAATGCCATCTGACTTTAAAGACTATTATGGATTTCATAATATCGTTTATTGGCTTTTAGGATTTCCGCCAGAAGACAATAACTATGCGGATTTATCAATAGGGCTATCAATAAGCGACAGTCTATCCTATGCAATCTATAATAACTACAAATTGAAAGATATGCTTAGGCTTGAAGATGACCTATTTGGTACGTTCAATAATGACGAAAGATTTATCCTTTCGATTCCTTTTGACGAGTTTAAGAAATCAGACAATAAATACATCAAGACTTTTAATAGCCTCCTAAAAGACAATGAGATTAATTATGAAATGATTAAAAGTGAGAATTTTGTCCTTGAGGCATTCGAGATACTATTTAATGAAAAATAGGAAATACGGTGGCTAACATTCTGTAAATTTCATGGCGGGGTTCGTGTGGTTTTGGCGCGTACTTTTTCGCATGTGCTTCTGTTCAGGTTGAAAAGAAAGCACACCGTAACCGCCACGCAACTTACAGTTTCCGTTGGCGGTAATTTAAAAAAGCAGACAGCATAAATGGAATACATAACGAAATTTTATATTAATTATCCAGACATCGTTAGAGTTGCAATGATTCCAATGATAATTGCAATTTTGGCAATTGCTCTTCCTTTGTTAATTCAGACTATCAGTCGAATAGAAGATAAATACAACTCTACAAAATTGATTGTTGTTTTTAAAAAGGAATCCATTTACAAGTCATTCTGGATAATTCTATTCCTATCGATTTTATCCTTTATTTGTTGGGTATTGCAATTACCTAGAATAGTTGACTTTGGCGTTTTTAACGGTGTCTTAGATAACTCAGCATTTCTTTTCATCACAACCAGTACAATATTTTTAATAATAGCGACGCTTAGACTTTTCGGTTTAATATTGACATATTATCAAACTGAAAAATTATTAAATAGGCTCACTAGGAAGTATAAGAAATCTATAAAAACGTAACCCTTCAACGAAGTACATCTTGTTTAAGATTCGATAAGCAATTTACTTTGTAAGCTAATTTTAAAATTTACAGCTATGCAAGAGAAAATGT
>NZ_FXTB01000023.1:3312-5132 GCF_900182605.1 Saccharicrinis carchari | reverse complement strand
ACTGTTCACTGACACAAAAGTTCTTTGAAAATATTGGAATGCACAAAAGGAAAAAAAAGTAGAGTGATTCTTTGAGCAAAACTCTTGTAAAGAATAATTAAGACTAAAGACAATTAGACAAAAGACCAGGAGACTAACATCTCTTGTCTCTTATCTAAAAATCTAATGTCTGTTAACAATTTTTATACAACGAAGAGTTTGATCCTGGCTCAGGATGAACGCTAGCGACAGGCCTAACACATGCAAGTCGAGGGGTAACATTGTAGCTTGCTACAGATGACGACCGGCGCACGGGTGAGTAACGCGTATGAAACCTACCTTTTACAGGGGGACAGCCCAGAGAAATTTGGATTAATACCCCATAGTCTTTAAATAGCACATGTTATTAAAAGTAAAGCTTCGGCGGTAAAAGATGGTCATGCGTGACATTAGATAGTTGGTGAGGTAACGGCTCACCAAGTCTGCGATGTCTAGGGGTTCTGAGAGGAAGGTCCCCCACACTGGTACTGAGACACGGACCAGACTCCTACGGGAGGCAGCAGTGAGGAATATTGGTCAATGGGCGATAGCCTGAACCAGCCATGTCGCGTGCAGGAAGACGGCCCTACGGGTTGTAAACTGCTTTTGTACGGGAAGAATTGTACCTACGTGTAGGTATTTGCCGGTACCGTACGAATAAGGATCGGCTAACTCCGTGCCAGCAGCCGCGGTAATACGGAGGATCCGAGCGTTATCCGGATTTATTGGGTTTAAAGGGTGCGTAGGCGGACTGATAAGTCAGCGGTGAAATTTTGCGGCTCAACCGTAACACTGCCGTTGAAACTGTTTGTCTTGAATTTAGTTGAAGTAGGCGGAATGTGTTGTGTAGCGGTGAAATGCTTAGATATAACACGGAACACCGATTGCGAAGGCAGCTTACTAAGCTATAATTGACGCTGATGCACGAAAGCGTGGGTAGCGAACAGGATTAGATACCCTGGTAGTCCACGCCGTAAACGATGATTACTCGTTGTCGGCCATACATCGTCGGCGACCGAGCGAAAGCATTAAGTAATCCACCTGGGGAGTACGTTGGCAACAATGAAACTCAAAGGAATTGACGGGGGCCCGCACAAGCGGAGGAACATGTGGTTTAATTCGATGATACGCGAGGAACCTTACCTGGACTTAAATGTAGGATGCATGGAGCAGAGATGTTCCTTTCTTCGGACTTCTTACAAGGTGCTGCATGGTTGTCGTCAGCTCGTGCCGTGAGGTGTCGGGTTAAGTCCCATAACGAGCGCAACCCCTATCTTTAGTTACCAGCACGTAGTGGTGGGGACTCTAAAGAGACTGCCGGTGTAAACCGTGAGGAAGGTGGGGATGACGTCAAATCAGCACGGCCCTTACGTCCAGGGCTACACACGTGTTACAATGGCCGGTACAAAGGGCAGCTACCTAGCGATAGGATGCTAATCCCCAAACCCGGTCTCAGTTCGGATCGGAGTCTGCAACTCGACTCCGTGAAGCTGGATTCGCTAGTAATCGCGCATCAGCCATGGCGCGGTGAATACGTTCCCGGGCCTTGTACACACCGCCCGTCAAACCATGGAAGCCGGGGGTACCTGAAGTCCGTTACCGCAAGGAGCGGCCTAGGGTAAAACTGGTAACTAGGGTTAAGTCGTAACAAGGTAGCCGTACCGGAAGGTGTGGCTGGAACACCTCCTTTCTGGAGAGAGTTTTATTATTGAGTAGCCAGTATGGAGTATCGGTTATCAAGATTTAATTATCAAGATAGCAGACACAAAATATAAGCCACTCCAAAGGACATTCTATTTTTT
>NZ_FXTB01000023.1:0-3204 GCF_900182605.1 Saccharicrinis carchari | reverse complement strand
AACGTACATTGACATATTGGCAATAAAACAATCAAAATCATAGGTTAAGCTTTACGCGAATGCGTTAAAGCATAATCAACAAGAAAGTAAGCAAGGGCGCACGGAGGATGCCTAGGCTTTCAGAGGCGAAGAAAGACGTGATAAGCTGCGATAAGCTTCGGGTAGTGGCAAATACACTTTGATCCGGAGATTTCTGAATGGGGCAACCCGGCTATGTGAAGCATAGTCATTCTGTATTTATACGGAAGGCAAACCCAGGGAACTGAAACATCTAAGTACCTGGAGGAGAAGAAAATAATAATGATTCCCCTAGTAGCGGCGAGCGAACGGGGATTAGCCCAAACCTACTTTGTTTAGGCAAAGTAGGGGTTGTAGGACCATAATATGACAATAAAAAAGAAGTGGAACGTTTTGGAAAGAACGATCATAGAGGGTGACAATCCCGTACACGTAATTTTTTGTTTGATAGTGGTATCCTGAGTAAGACGGGACACGAGAAATCCTGTTTGAATCTGCCGGGCCCATCCGGTAAGGCTAAATACTCCTGAAAGACCGATAGTGAACCAGTACCGTGAGGGAAAGGTGAAAAGTACCCCGAACAGGGGAGTGAAAAAGTACCTGAAACCGTGCGCTTACAAGCGGTCGGAGCTGCATTTATGTGGTGACGGCGTGCCTTTTGCATAATGAGCCTACGAGTTAGTCGTAGTTGGCAAGGTTAAGCCTTTAAGGGGCGGAGCCGAAGCGAAAGCGAGTCTGAACAGGGCGAACAAAGTCAGCTGCGCTAGACGCGAAACCAGGTGATCTACCCATGGTCAGGTTGAAGTTCCGGTAACACGGAATGGAGGACCGAACCGCCAGACGTTGAAAAGTCTTCGGATGAACTGTGGGTAGGGGTGAAAGGCCAATCAAACCTGGAAATAGCTCGTACTCCCCGAAATGCATTTAGGTGCAGCCTTGTTTTTACTCTTACAGAGGTAGAGCTACTGATTGGACGAGAGGGCTTCACCGCCTATCAACTCCTGATAAACTCCGAATGCTGTAAGATAATTAAACAGGAGTGAGGGCATGGGTGCTAAGGTCCATGTCCGAAAGGGAAAGAACCCGGACCATCGGCTAAGGTCCCCAAATATATGCTAAGTTGAACAAACGCGGTTCGATTGCAGAGACAGCTAGGATGTTGGCTTGGAAGCAGCCATTCATTTAAAGAGTGCGTAACAGCTCACTAGTCGAGCGATCGAGCATGGATAATAATCGGGCATAAGCATATTACCGAAGCTATGGATGGCCCCTCTTGCAAAAGGGGGGCTGTGGTAGGGGAGCATTCCATATGCCTTGAAGCGTTGCGGCGATGCAGCGTGGAGCGTATGGAAAAGCAAATGTAGGCATAAGTAACGATAATGCGGGCGAGAAACCCGCACGCCGAAAGACTCAGGTTTCCTGATCAACGCTAATCGGATCAGGGTTAGTCGGGACCTAACGCGTACCCGAAAGGGGAAGTGGATGGATAGCAGGTCAATATTCCTGCACCTCCCATGCAATAAAAGTGACGTATATCAAATACTACTGGGCGCTGACGGAATAGCGCGCTGAGCCTAGGCTTCGGCCAAAGCGAAGTAGGGTATGATGTACCAAGAAAAGCGAGCATGGGAGCCCGTACCGTAAACGGACACACGTAGTTGGGTTGAGTATACTGAGGCGCTCGAGTGATTCATGGCTAAGGAACTCGGCAAATTAGCCCCGTAACTTCGGGAGAAGGGGCGCCCTTGTAGCGATATGAGGGCCGCAGAGAAATGGCGCATGCGACTGTTTATCAAAAACACATGGCTTTGCAAAATCGAAAGATGACGTATAAGGCCTGACACCTGCCCGGTGCTGGAAGGTTAAGAGGAGAGGTTAGCTTCGGCGACGCTTTGAATTGAAGCCCCAGTAAACGGCGGCCGTAACTATAACGGTCCTAAGGTAGCGAAATTCCTTGTCGGGTAAGTTCCGACCTGCACGAATGGTGTAACGATGTGCGCACTGTCTCAGCCATGAGCTCGGTGAAATTGTAGTATCGGTGAAGATGCCGATTACCCGCAACGGGACGGAAAGACCCCGTGAACCTTTACTGCAACTTAACGTTGCTCGTGGGTAAATGATGTGTAGGATAGGACGGAGACTTTGATGCTGCTTCGCCAGGAGTAGTTTAGTCGCCCTTGAAATACGTCCCTTTATTTATCTGTGGGCTAACCCGAATCACTTCGGGGACACCGTTTGGTGGGTAGTTTGACTGGGGTGGTCGCCTCCAAAAGAGTAACGGAGGCTTTCAAAGGTTTCCTCAGGACGATTGGTAACCGTCCGTAGAGTGTAATGGCACAAGGAAGCTTGACTGTGAGGCCGACAAGCCGACCAGGTACGAAAGTAGGACATAGTGATCCGGTGGTTCCGCATGGAAGGGCCATCGCTCAAAGGATAAAAGGTACTCCGGGGATAACAGGCTGATCGCTCCCAAGAGCTCATATCGACGGAGCGGTTTGGCACCTCGATGTCGGCTCGTCACATCCTGGGGCTGGAGAAGGTCCCAAGGGTTGGGCTGTTCGCCCATTAAAGTGGCACGCGAGCTGGGTTCAGAACGTCGTGAGACAGTTCGGTCCCTATCTGTTGTGGGCGTAGGATATTTGAGAAGACCTGTCATTAGTACGAGAGGACCGTGACGGACTCACCTCTGGTGTACCAGTTGTTCCGCCAGGAGCACTGCTGGGTAGCTACGTGGGGAAGGGATAAGTGCTGAAAGCATCTAAGCACGAAGCCTGCTTCAAGATGAGATATCCTTATCAGGGACGTTGTAGACTACGACGTTGATAGGCTGCAGGTGTAAAGATGGTAACATCAAAGCCGAGCAGTACTAATTGCCCGAAACTTTTAGTTGGTGCGTACCAAGCCTAACAGATGATTTTGATTGTTGCCGATATATCAATTAAGATTAGTAGGTCAATAGATCGATAGGTCAGTAGATCGATAGGTTGATAGATGTTAGTGTTGTTAAACACTAATGACCTAACGACCCAAGCGCCTAACGATCTAATAAAAATATTCAGGTGGTTATAGCAACGGGGTTCCACCTCTTCCCATTCCGAACAGAGAAGTTAAGCCCGTTAGCGCCGATGGTACTGCAGAAATGTGGGAGAGTAGGTCGCCGCCCATCTTTAAAAAGAGCAATCGAAA
>NZ_FXTB01000022.1 GCF_900182605.1 Saccharicrinis carchari | reverse complement strand
CACGGGGCGAATATTTGCATGATGCCAATATTCGTCCCGTGTGTTGTTTAAGTATTGCATTGTGTTAATTCAAAACATTGTCAACACTCAACGAGGGATGGGGATTGGTACGTAATTTACTTTCAGATGTGAGTTGCTTTAACGTAGCAAGTCTTCACAGCCACGCCGTCTGCTTTTTCGTACCTCATAGCATCCACCCCGCCTTTAAATGGCGCGGAATTCCTTGCGTGTGGTATTTGCTGGATAAGTAAAGATTCTCCGCTGTAAATCTGCCCCCCCCCCTCTAGAAAATGTTGCGCAGCAGCATTGCAGGAGGTTGGGGGTAGATATAAGCTGTAAATCCACCCCACCTATTTCTCCCTCCACCCCATAGCTAAGCGCGATCGTTTTCCAAGCTCTACCCCATTTTGGGAAAACTGGCAGGGGCACTTCACTCTGCCCCAAACGGGGATTTTTGTGGCTTTCTATGTTGGTGGAGTTGGAGGGACTCTTTCTTTTCCTCCCAAATGGAGGATTGCCTGTTTGCTTTAGACAGGAGGGTGTGAATCCCGTATTCGTCATTCCAATTGTGCTATTCATCATTAAAATCAGACTGTTTTTAAAGTTAATATAACATTTAACCGAGGAATCGTATAAATAGGTAAATTTGTACCCTTTTGGATTTTTATAAAATCCTAGTTGTTTAACCTTACTTATTTATAAATTTTAGGAAAAGGGCTTTGATGATCGGTTTTGTTTATGTAAAATAAAGGGTTAGCTCTTGTAAAAGTTTTTTAAAACTTTTAGGGTTTTTCACTGTTTATGCGGAAGGTAAAAAACACATGCATTTTTCAGGTTAAAAAGAAATATAAAAAATATTCATATGAAGTATTTGTTACTATCGATTTTTGTACTGCTAAGTTTAATGATAAACGCACAAACCGGTCCTGCCGGTATCGGTAATAGTGATGGAACAAACGGTCAGCCACACAATATATTATGGCTCGATGCCTCAGACTTAAGCACCTTGGGCGATGGTGAAACCTGGTTTGATAAATCTGGAAACAACCATCATGCGTTAAACACAGGTGCCAGCCTAACTATGGGTACTTTGGGCGGCGAAAATGCGGTTGATTTCTCTGCATTTACCAGTGGTAATCTCCAAATTGCTAACCATGGTGATTTCGATAATTTAGATGCACTGGAAATGTTTGTGGTTTATAACACAGGAGCCGATGCAAATACACCCAGGGGTTTGGTGTCAAAAAGAACCAATACATCGGCCTTTTCTTTTGTAATGTTTATATACAACCAAAATCAATTAAATGGAGACGCAACCGGCACCAGGATTACGCAACCAGGATCCGTTGCGCCGGGCAATTATATCGCACATTATAAATATAAAGGGGGAAGTCTGTTTGAACTTTTTAGTAATGGATCTTCGGTAGCATCTACCACATCGGGATTTTATAACCCGCTAAGTAACGTTGCCGATGCTATCGAGATTGGTAAAATGGATGAAAACTATAGTGGTGCCAATAATTTTAAAGGACAAATAGCGGAGATAATTATTTATAAAACCAACTTATCGCCCGTTTGTAGAGCTTTGGTTGTTAATTACTTAAGTACTAAGTATGGGATAAGTGTGCAGGAGACCAATCTCGCTTACGCTCCTTCGAATGCAGCTTATTATGGAGATTTGACAGCTTATGCCAGAACATCAAGCGAATTTAAGGATTTTGGCCCCTCTGCTGGTTTATATACTACTTTAAACGATGCAGCAATTGATGATTATATTTCGGCTGCTCATAATGGAGCCCTTAACGATGAAGATAACATTCAGACCGGATCGGATGTGACCGTATCTGGTGCTGTTGCTGCCTGGAATCGTAATTGGTATGTGCAAAAAGGGGGCGCTTCAACGGCTAAAATTAGTTTTAGTTTTCCGGAAGCTTTTGTGGATGGCTCATTCCCGCAGGAATTAAGTAACTATGTGCTACTCAGGAAAAGTACGGCCGCAGGAAATTACAGTGAAGTAAGTATAGTGGATAAAGGTGTAGATTCAGGTGAAAGAGTTTGGTTTGAGGTGGCAGATGCAAGTTTTGAGAATGGTTACTACACATTGGGCACTACCAATCAAACGGCCAGTCCGCTTGAGGGAGGCTCAACCCGCACCTGGTACACTTTAATTAGTGGGGATTGGGACAATTGGGAAGTATGGACCTTGGATCCATCCGGGGCTTTACCTAATAACCCCAACCAGTTTACCCCCACTACATCACCAACAGGCCCGTCAGACAAGGTGGTTGTTTTAAATGGAAAAACGGTAACGGTTTCTGCCAATGATAAAATACATGAACAGATAAGGGTGGATGGTCGTTTGGACTTGCAGGCCACCTCGGGTCATAATTTTGGTCAAATTCGTGGGCGAGGGCGAATTCTTTTAAGCGACAACTATTTTCCGGCAGGTGATGCAACCCATTTTACGTCGGCAGGCCAGGGAGAAGGAACAGTTGTATACTATGGCAGCGGTTTTGACTTGACACAGGATTTAACATTTTATAATCTGGAAATTAACCTGTCTACCGTTTCTGACAAAATAACGCTGTTAAGCAACCTAAATATCCATGGTGAGTTCCGGATTAAAAAAGGTGATTTCCAGTTTAATAACGGGGCCGCTACCAATCCATTAACTGTAACGGTGAATGGAGAGGTGATTGTTGAAGAAAATGGGAAACTCCTTACCGGAACCGGTAATGCCCGTCACCAGTTTAATTTGAATGGCGACTTTACCAACAACGGGAGCGTTGCGTTTACCAATCGAACTTTAGCTGTTTATAATAGCGAAGCAAGTGATGGAATTGTGGATGTTAATTTCTTGAACAACTCAAAAAATCAATTGGCCTTTTTTAATGGACCATCTAATTTGTACCGAGTCGAAATTGACAAAGGAACGGATGCCACCTATGAGCTGATATTGGAAGCTACAGATACTGACTATTTTAAACTGTTGGGATATGCCAATCAAGGCCATCCTCAGGTTGCACAACTCACAACCAATACCAATGCACTTGGATTGCTTAGGGGAACCGTACGTATAAAAAACAATGTAAACATACCCGTTTTAAATAACACAGGAAATTACAATATATCTGAAGCAGCCCGTTTATGGGTCGATGGAGGCTATGTGGCCAAAACCAACGGAACAGCTATTGTTCCCTACGGTACAATACAGGTAAGCGCAGGCATTTTAGATGCTTTGGTGCCTAGTGGTATAACCACACGGGGTAAAGCATTGGTAAAGGTAGAGGGCGGAATTCTTAATATGAACCAATTACGAACCTCTGTATATGGTATGGAAAATATTGGTGGCTATGTGCAGTCTGGCGGTATTACCAATGTGTTGGGAGGAAGCACTAGTACCAGCTACTATTGTTTTAACCTCACTTATCCGGGCAATGTGTTTAACATGTCTGGTGGTACGCTACATATTCATCAGGCCAATAGCAGAGGAGGTGTTTTTATTGCTTCTGATCCTGCAAATCAAAATGTAACAGGTGGTAATGTTGTTTTTAATATTGCTAATAGCCATGACTTTGTTATCACCTCTAAGGCGCCTTTCTATAATTTAGAACTAAATAAATCGACTTCAAACTCAGCGGTTTTTAAATTAGATGGTGGCCAGTCTGGCAGCGGTGGTTCTTTATTTTCTCTTGGCGGTCAGGATTTGAAGGTGTTAAATGATTTCAGGATAAGGGGTAAAGAATCTGATATTAATTATCCCAATATCGATTTTTATGCAGTTACGGGTTCATCAAATGTAAACGATGTGTATATTGGGGGTTCCTTTAACATTGAGGCCGGTGCGCAATACTGGACAGCAGCCGATGGCGATCGCTCACGGAATTATAACGGTGCTAATCGTCAACCAACAATTGTCAATACCACTTATTTTAATCAGACCATTGGAACCTCGGCCATAGATACTTTGTATTGGGGAAATACCGGTGATCAATTTAATTATGATGGAAATGGCACTTCTGATGATGACGAAAATATGCTGGAACTGGGAAATTTTGTACTTAACCGCAATACGGGAAATACTTTACGTATGGTATCCCCGGGGCCGGGTTCCGGGTTAAGAGGGAATAGTTCGTTAACGGTTGATGTAAACGGAGATGCAAGTGTTTTGTCTGGTGCTTTTGATCAAGGACGATTAACAATGCGTATTTGGGGCTCAATTACTAATTTCGATAGATTTGGTACTTTTTTTTCCGATGGGGATTATCCTGTAGTTGGAGGTACACCAAATGCAGCTCAAATAAGATTCAGAGAAGATCCTCCGATTGTTATCAATACATCCGATAATGCCGTTTTTGGGAACATACGTTTTAATGTAAATACTTCTACAACGGTGGAGTTGAATAGTGATGTGCATATAGAACGAATGCAATTTCTGCGTGGAGTTATTTATTCAAAAAATCACCTGCTTAAAGTAGATTACCTTTGGGATATTGCAGATAATATTTTTGAAGACATAGATAATTCAAGTCTACTTAAAGTCGGTGATTCTGGTATTACAGGCGATAACCTCATTTATACCGATGGTAAAGCCAGCGATGGTGGTTTGGCAATTAAAGTCGTTCAAAATTCACTTAATGAAAATAGAGGGCGTCGACGTAATAATTTAAGCCCTATTACCTTTCCAATAGGTTATACTACCGATGGTGGAACCACTGTCTACTTTCGCCCGGCCCAGGTAAATGTGGCAGGATTTAACGACGATGGGTATGTGCGCATTCGTCCGGTTAGTGGGGAACTTCAAACTTCAAATCTTACAGGCGGTGAAATACTTCAACAATATTGGAAGGTGTCGTACTCAGATTTTACTACTGTTCCGAGCCAAATGGCTTACCGTTTCTATTATCGCAATCAAACCGGAGTAGGGGTAGTTGATTTGCCCACAGGAGCTTCCAATGAAGTTGACTATGTGCCGGGGTTTGTCTTGGATGGTGGTAGCTATACCCGTAATTATGAGTCATCACCAAGTGAAGATGTGAATGATATTTACAATTCACCGTTTGAGGCCAATACCCGATTATTAGTATTCAACGGTACTTCGTCGGCCGGGGAGTTTGAAAACGGTACTTATAACGGTTTTGAAGGTGTTGATGCCTCATATACCGCAGGTGTATCAACAAGGTTTGAAGGTACTCCCGATGTTTATTATTCGCGTTTATCGTCGTTTAATTGGTATGGGCGCTACTGGGAAGATGGAGATAACTGGTCCACAGTGCCGCATGATGGAGCCAGTAACAATACAGCTAGACCACCGGCAGGCACCTGGCCTAAAGTGGGTGATATTGCAGTAATTGGATATGGAGGTGGCACTGATGCTACTTTAACTCATCATTCTATAACCATAAGAAATAATAAAAATATAGAGGTAGCAGAAATTAAGTTTGAGAATCCCAATAACAATAGTTCGCGTTTGGTCCTCACCAGAAATGCCTCAATAAAGTTTGGTCTAATGGGGGGAACCGGAGGAATGTTTATGCAGCGCCTCAATGCTGGTGATACACCCACGATTGATGGAGATTTTGGAGAGTTCTATAATAAAAACAACTTTACTTATGCTTATTTTTTAAATAGCAATGGCACCTACAATATTACACCTGCAGCATCTGTTTTTCCCAACTTGCGTGTTGAAGGTGGTAATAGTAATCGTATCGCTATTTTTCATGAAGATATTCAGGTTAACAATACCTTAACGGTGGATGGCAACACAACGCTAAGAACCAGTAACGGAGCCAATGGCGACATCAGGGTGTTGGGAGAATTGAGAGTGGGGGGGTACTTGGGTGGCAATTTCCAGTTTAATAATGGTGCCGAACGATCTGTTGAAGTCGGGGGTATTCGCTTTCAGGGAAGTGGAACTTCCAATATTACTGTTCGGAACAACGCGAAAAATGGAATTACACACCGTTTAAAGGTCAATGGTAATATAATTCAGAACAGACCAGGGGTGTTTAATTTGTTTAACGGAAATGGGGCAACTGATAATAATGCAACTTTGGAGCTGGCCGGAGATGGTGACCACAACTACAGTAAAACAAGTGGAAGCGATGCCAGTTTTTACCGCTTAGTTGTAAATAAAGGGACGAGTACCGTATCAAGCTTTACTTTTAGTCCCAACTTTAACCTTAATGGGGCAACCAGTGGGGCAGGAATAAAAAAAGCGCTTGAACTTCAAAATGGAATGCTTATTCTGGATAATGCAAATCTTAATTTGAATTTAACCACTGGCAACGATGATTTCTTTATCCCTCAAACCGCCGGGCTTGAGGTGCGTCAGGGAGTGGTAAAAGCCAATGGTAATAGTGGTGTCTTACTAGATGGTCAATTAACGGTTAGTGGCGGAACCGTTGATATGAGCGGCGGAAATAATTACATACAATACTCTGCCAGCGGCAATGCGGGTATTAATGTGTCAGCTGGTAACTTGATAGTGGGCTCGCAGATCAGGCGTGGACTCACCTCAACGGAGGGTATCCTGGATTACACACAGACAGGCGGAACTGTTATTGTGGGTAACGATGCGGCGCCCGAAAGCAACAGGGGTGTATTCGAGGTGTTAAATGCAGGTAGTAATTTTACCTTTACAGGTGGAGAGTTGCAAATTGTCAGAGCGCAGAATAACCCTGCATTCGCATCGGTATATTTAACACCGGAATCGCTAAATACAAGTGATGTAGCAGTATTAAGAATAGGAAATGATAATACTCCGGCCAACCAAAAAATTGGAATTTATTCTAATACAAATATCACTAATCTTCTTATTAGCAATTCAAGCGGCAACAATCCAACTTTACAACAATGGACGGTGCCATTGACGGTTTCTAATCTTTTGGAAGTGGAGGCGGGTACTACTTTGGATGCTAACGGCAATGATATAATATTAGAGGGTGATTTTGTTAGTAATGGAAGTTTTTTAGCTAAAGGAAATACAACCTTCGTTAGTGGTTTAGGTGACCAGGAGTTTACAGGGGAATTGACTTTTTACAATCTGACCAAGTCGTCTCCTGGCAAATTAAGTTTCAATAATTCCATCCAAATTCAAAACGAATTAAGACATGAGACAGGTCTGTTAGTTGATAACGGTAATACAGTATCTGTGGACGGAAGCCTTTATATGTATGGCAATCATCAATGGGGAGGATCCGGACGAGGTGTAGTTTTGAGTGGGCTAAACCAGCAAATGCTTTATGGCAGCGGTTCTTTTGGTAAACTGACCACGAATAATCCGGAGGGTATCAGGGTAAATGATGGTAATACTGTTTATATCAATCAAGCACTGCAAATGGAGCAAGGTGTATTCAATGTAGGTTCTAATTTATTGGTGCTGGCCAAGGAAGCACTCATTATTGAGGAAAATCCATTTTCAGCAACTAATATGATACAAACCAATATTTCTTTTACAGATAATGGGGTGAAGAAGTTCCTTCCTTCCGGCGCAGGCAGCTTTACCTTTCCGGTAGGGTCTGCCGGCAAATATACACCGGTAAAATTAGCTATCTCTGCCAATAGTAATGGAACCGGTAGCTTTTTGGTGAAACCAGCCGGAGAGTATCACCCTAGTGTGTTGGATAAGGATAATGTGTTGAATTATCATTGGGTAGTTCGTGCTAATGGACTTTCGGGCTTTGCTGCCGAAGCACGGATGAAATATGATATAGGTGATGTGAAAGGAAATATAGCAGATTATATTACAGCTCGATTATTAACAGACGGAAGTGGAGATTGGAATAAGTTTTCAGGTGAAGATGTAATAGATGAATCTAATCGTGAGCTGGTATTTAGTTTCTCCACTACTGATGATGCCGGTATTAGTGGCGATTACACGGCTGGTGTAGATGCTGCCATACCCGATAAAGTACCTACTTATATAACCACATCCAATGGTTTTTGGAACAATGCCGCTATATGGGATACTTATCCGGTAGAGGGTGGTTCTGTGCCTGAGGGTGGACCTCGGGGGTCTATGGTTATTATAAACCATGCGGTGGAAATGCAACTTAATTATACGTCTTCGTATCGAACAACTATTGCAGAAAATGGTCTGCTGGCTATAGGCGCTACCTTTGGTCATCGTCTCGGAGAAGTATTTGGTTCGGGTATCCTAAGTCTGGAAAGTGGAGATATGCCTGCTGGTTTTTACGAGGAGTTTTTAAAGGAATCCGGAGGAACACTTCGATTTGGGGGAAGTACCGATTATGACATCCTAAGTACTATTCATCAGCTCAATAACCTGGAGTTGATAGGTTCGGGTGAAAGACGTTTCCCTAATATTAATGTGCAGCTAACGGGTGCTTTGCGTATCGACGGGCCTGTGGTAAAAAATGAGCAAAACAAAGCCATATCCGTAAAAGGAAATGTGCTGTTTGAAAGTGGATCATTCATAGCAGGAAATGGTGCTTCATCGGTCTTTGTCCTAAATGGATTGGCCACGCAAACTCTTTCTGGTTCAACCGGTTTTAATGGAGCGAATAGTTTTAACAGATTAACGATTAACAACTCTTCGGGTGTTGTGTTTGGTTTAAATGCTGATGTAAAAGATAAATTAACCTTGTCTGGTGGTAGGGTAATTGTGAGTGGAATGGCACAGTTTAGGGTCGATAATTATGATGCTAACGCTATTGTCGGTGAATCTTCTACACGTTACATCGATGGGCCTTTGTACAAAAAGATTAATTCCGGTGCATCTTTTGAGTTTCCGCTCGGCAATGGTTCACGTTACGGCAAAGTTAAAGTCGGTAATGTATCAGTAGGCGGTATGTGGCGTGCACAGTACCATAACAGCTCACCCGACGGGGCCGGGTTGGCTACCAATAACATGGAAGATCCGGTTAAATATGTCAGCTCAAACGAGTACTGGAATATTGAAGCCCCGGCTCCGGCAACAGCTGAGTTAACGCTCCGTTGGGATGCTTCCAGTGGGGTGAATCCCGCCGAAGCAGGTTTGCGCGGTGTACAGTGGCTCACCGATAAATGGTATGAAGTGGCATTGAATAACATTAGCGGTTCTTCTACTTCGGGTACGGCAAAAACCGGCTCTGTCCTAAACTTTAATGCCAATGCAAAGGGTAACTATATTACTTTCGGTACTATTTCTATCCCAGCTTATACATGGACAGGTGCCACAAGTACAGATTGGTTTACAGCGAGTAATTGGACCAATAATACGGTACCGTCAGCCAGTGCCAATACAACAATTAGTTCCGTTACAAATATGCCGGAGATAGGAGGAACTCAGGTTGCATATGTTAATAATCTGACCATTACACCCACGTCTTCTTTAACGTTAAACCCGGGCGCAAAACTTACGGTGAATGGCAATTTAACAACCAATGATAAATTGACAGTGAAAAACACTCCGTTAAAACCATCTTCATTAATTACTTACGGAACGGTTAGTGGGGAAACTAATTACGAGTGGAGCATTCCTAAATCTTTGGAGTGGTATATGTCGCATCCGGTGAGGGGTGTAACTGAGCAGGAATACGAAGCCTCCTAC
>NZ_FXTB01000021.1 GCF_900182605.1 Saccharicrinis carchari | reverse complement strand
TGAGCTACTGCCGGGAAACTGGAATCCCAGAGCGTAATAGCAACAGGTACTTAAAATGTATCAGATAAAATAGGTGTACTTGCTCGGACGCTTACGGAATATGTATATAGGTATAGGATTTAGAGATAACTCTGGGACTTTTAGAAAGGAATGAATAAAAAGCACCTAAAGCTAACATGCGGTCATATTTAATGCCGCTGTGATTGCTTGTAAGACAGAGAGGATTTGAATTATAAAGACCAACATAATTAACTAAAGACACGAGAAGCGGCACTAAATATACCGCTGACCGTTAGCAACAAGGCGAAAAAAAGAGAAACTTCAAGACTGAAAGATGTAAGTTTAAAACAAGTAGATTAAAATATTTAACTCTTTGAAAAGTCAGTGCAGATTTGAGGGAATTTATTTTGTTTTTTTCTTCCCCCGCAAAAAAAAAGAAACTCCAGCCCACATTCCAGCACATTTCCAAGCCCCCACGAGCCAACGCACAAACCGAAGGCTTGTAAAAGAGCTGCAATTTTGCCTACGCTCCGGTGCTTAATTGTTACATTTGAGCTTTAAACAAACTGAGAAAATTAAAAATGAAAAAGGAAATAGATAAAAAATTGCAAAATAAAAACATCAAACCAACCCCAATGCGACAGTTGGTTTTGCAAGTTTTAACAGAGCAAAAAACGGCTATCAGTTTACCTGAACTGGAACATAAATTTGAGAAAGCCGATAAAGCAACACTTTATAGAACATTAAAAACTTTTGAAAACAAAAAGCTCATCCATAGTATAGATGACGGCACAGGCTCGGTTAAATATGCGCTTTGTCAGGACACTTGCCAATGCCATCCGGAAGACCTGCATGTTCATTTTCTTTGCACAAAGTGCAATCAAACCTATTGTTTAAATGATTTTCCAATCCCAGAAATTAATCTACCAAACAGCTTTTCTCTCGAAAGCGTGAATATGGTGGTCAAAGGTATTTGTTCAAATTGCAAAAAGTAACTTTGCAACTCGGTTGCACAAACTATATAGTATTTTTGTCGTTGTAATTATTAGAATTAAGGTTTTGTGGAATGAAATATATAGCAGTAATCTTATCGATTTATGTAATGGTTTTAACAGCCATGCCATGCGATGATATGCATACTGCTGATTCAAATCCTGCTTCTTACGAATTCTCAGAACAAAACCATAATCAGGCAAATGATTTAGATTTATGTTCCCCTTTTTGTTTTTGTCATTGTTGCCAAACACTTTCTTTCCCTTCATTTTATGATGGTTTATTGTCCGAAATTAAAGTGCTTACTTTAAATATTCCTTTCAAAGAATCAAGATTTTCAAATCCTGTTTCTTCCATCTGGCAACCTCCCAAAATATAATCGTTCAATCTTAACAATTCGCTCTCATCAATTTCTTGGTGTAATGCTTCGTAACAAAAGTATGTTTATGAGTTATCTCATGGATTAATACACCTTAAGATTGATTCATATTCTTAATAAATAATTCAGATAATTCAAATGATAAATAAAATAATATCCTTTTCAATAAAGAACAAGGCACTAATTGGGCTGATGACAATCGGACTGATTATTGGCGGAATATATTCCATGACCAAAGTGCCGCTTGACGCCACCCCTGACATTACAAACAACCAGGTATTGGTTATTACAACTGCTCCCAATTTGGGTACAGAGGACATTGAACAGTTTGTAACCTATCAGGTAGAATTGGCAGTGGCAAACTTACCAGATGTTACTGAAATCCGAAGTGTATCACGGTTTGGGCTTTCCGTTGTGACCATTGTTTTCAAAGAAAGTGCCGGGACATATCTTCCGCGGCAGTTGGTGAGTGAAGCGTTGGCCGAAGTAAAAGAAAAAATTCCGCAGGGCTTTGGAGAACCGTTTATGGCTCCCATCAGCACCGGACTGGGCGAAATTTATCAATACACGCTTGAAGTGCAACCCGGTTACGATACCATTTACGACGATATGGAACTCCGCACCATGCAGGAATGGATTGTAAAACGTCAAATGGCCATGCTGCCCGGAGTGGTAGAAGTAAACTCTTTTGGCGGCAGGGGTAAACAGTACGAAGTAGCTGTTAATCCCGATAAACTCAGAAGTATGGGCTTGGCCATTTCTGATATCTTTGAAGCCCTTGACGACAACAACCAAAACACAGGCGGCGCATATATCGAGAAAAACTTTCAGGCCAACTTTATCCGTGGCGAAGGGTTGATGCGTTCGTTGGATGATATAAAAAACACTTTGGTTGCAAACATTGACGGGCAACCCATTTTCATAAGGGATGTGGCAGAAGTGAAATACGGCAGTTTTGTACGTTATGGCGCCTTTACAAAAGACGGAAAAGGAGAGGCTGTTGGCGGTATCGTGATGATGCTGAAAGGTGAAAACTCAAATGATGTGATTAAGGATGTAAAAGAACGGATGGCTTTAATTCAAAAATCATTGCCCGATGGTGTTGAAATAAAACCTTTTCTCGACCGCAGCAAACTCATTAAAAGTACAACCTCCACCGTTGCCGAAAACCTGTCTTTGGGTGCGCTGATTGTCATTTTTGTGCTGGTCATATTCCTTGGGAATTTAAGGGGCGGTTTAATTGTGGCATCAACCATTCCACTGGCTTTGCTATTTGCTTTTATCATGATGAACCTATTTGGGGTGTGGGCAAACCTGATGAGTTTGGGGGCGCTCGATTTCGGGATATTGGTTGATGGAGCGGTAATCATTGTCGAAGCCATGATTTTTTACCTCCACCGTAAAAACCTGATTGGCACAAAGCTGGGCCAGGCGAAGCGAAACGAAATTGCCTATAATTCGGCAAGCAAAATGATGAACTCGGCATTTTTCGGGCAGTTGATTATTTTAATTGTATTTATTCCCGTTTTGGCTTTGCAGGGTGTAGAAGGCAAAATGTTTATCCCCATGGCTATGACATTCGGATTTGCCGTTTTGGGCGTGGTGGTTTTGTGCCTTACCTATATTCCAATGATGGCGGCCTTATTTCTTCAACCACCAAAAACAGACAAAAAAACCTGGGGCGATAAAATAATCGGGAAACTCGAAAATGCCTATAACCCTGTAATTGGTTGGTCGCTTAAAAGAAGTTGGATCATAATTACCATCACATTTGTGCTGTTGGTTTCGGGTGGTTTTCTGTTTACCAGAATGGGTGCAGAATTTATCCCAAAACTTGATGAAGGCGATTTTGCTTTTCAGGCGTTTTTAAAGCCGGGTACTTCATTAACCGAAGTAACAAAAACCTCCACAAGGCTGGAACAAATTGTAATGGAAAATTTTCCCGATGAAGTTCAAAGCATCCAAAGCAGGATTGGAGTTGCCGATTTGCCTATGGACCCCATGCCAATTGATATTGCAGATGTTTTTGTGATTCTTAAACCACAGGAACAATGGACAAAAGCCGAATCAAAAGCCGAATTAGTTGATAAAGTCAGGGAAAAAGTCAGTGTTTTACCGGGAGTCAATTTTGAATTTACACAGCCTATTGAAATGCGTTTCAATGAATTGCTGACCGGAATACGTGAAGATGTTGCGGTTAAACTTTATGGCGACGATTTAGAAATACTGGCTTCCAAGGCCGAAGAAATTGCCGGACTGGTTTCGGGGATTGAAGGCGTGGCAGGTGCAAAAGCTGAAGCCACACAAGGACTGCCGCAGATAACCGTTCATTACGACCGTAACAAACTTGGACGGTATAACCTGAAAATTAAAGAACTCAACACCATTGTTGAATCTGCCTTTAGTGGCGGCGTTGCCGGAAGCATCTACGAGGGCGAGCGGATGTTCGACCTTGTTGTGCGGCTGGACGAGGAACACCGCCAGAGCATTGATGACATACGAAACTTGTTTGTTAATCTTCCCGATGGAAATCAAATCCCATTGAAAGAAGTCGCTGAAATTAGCTATCAGCCGGGGCCGATGCAAATCAGCCGCGACAATACCAACAGGCGAACCTATGTAGGGATTAATGTTTCGGGCAGGGATGTAAAATCACTTGTGGAAGAAATTCAAACCACTTTAGATGAAAAGCTGGAATTGCCAACGGGCTATTATATCCGTTACGGTGGCGCTTTCGAGAACCTCGAACGGGCATCAAAACGATTGTCGCTGGTCGTTCCGCTTGCTTTGGCATTAATTTTTATGCTGGTTTTTTTCGCTGTAAAATCGTTTAAACAAACGCTGATGATTTATGTCGCAGTGCCGTTTGCCGCTGTTGGCGGTATATTTTTACTTTATTTACGTGATATGCCTTTTAGTATTTCGGCTGGCGTTGGTTTTATTGTCCTGTTTGGTGTTGCGGTACTCAACGGACTGGTTTTGATTAGCGGTTTTAACGAATTGAAAGAAGAAGGCAAACTCCATATAAACGACATCATTAAAAAAGGCTCAATCCGGCGTATCCGTCCAATTTTATTGACGGCATCAACCGATATTCTGGGCTTTTTGCCCATGGCTGTTTCCACTTCGGCAGGAGCGGAAGTTCAACGACCTTTGGCAACTGTGGTTATTGGCGGGATGCTGACATCAACTTTGCTCACGCTTATCGTGCTGCCTATTCTCTATAAATTTGTTGAAAGTGGCGTTAAAAAAATAAAAATGCCAAAACCGGCTTTAGGATTGTTTACTGTCCTTATTGTAATTGCAGGTTTAGGAATTTCAGAAAATGCCAATGCGCAGGATTCCACCCTAACATTGCCACAGGTCATTGAAAGGGCAAAGGAAAACTACCCGGCGATTAAGGCTGCCCAATTGGAAGTTGACAAGCAAAAAGCGCTAAAAGCTACGGCTTACGAACTGGGGATGACTTCGATCTATACCGGAAAAGAAGAAGTGGGCAATAACGCACCGGGTATTCAAAACAAAATCGGGATTGGACAAACGGATATCGATGTGTTCGGCATCCCGGCAAAAAGCAACCTTGCAAACAGCCGCACCCAACAAGCTTTATCCGGTCAGGAACTTACGGAATACACGTTGGCTCGTGATGTTAGTCTTGCCTGGTACAACGCCGTTCAAGCCAAACAGCAATGGCAGCTTTTTAAGGAACTCGACACCTTATACGCCGATTTTCAGAAAGCTGCGAAGTTGCGGTATAAAACACAGGCAACTTCCAAAATCGAATACCTTTCGGCATCATCCAAATACAAAGAACTGCAGGTAAATTTAACGAAAGCCGAAAGCAATTATTTGGCAAGCTTGCAAATCCTGAATCAATACCTGTTATATCCTATGGCTGTTGACGTGAACGCTCAGGATTTAGGACAAAATGTTTTTGAACTTGTTTCTGAAACTGACTCATTGAGCGGAAGCCCGTTGCTGAATTATTATTCAACCGGGATTGATGTTGCAGAATCGGCATGGAAAGCGGAAAAGGCTAATTTCCTGCCAAAGCTGGACTTGGGTTATAAATGGCAATCGATTGACGGCAATTCGGGGTTCTATGGTTGGGAAGCAGGTATTTCTGTCCCCCTGGCTTTCTTTTCGCAATCGGGTAAAATCAAAGCTTCAAAAATTGATTTCCAAATTGCCAATCGGCAATTCGAGCAGAAGGAACTGGAACTGAAAGCCGGGTACAATCAACAAATCAGCCGCTACCTTACTTTACAACAGGTCATCGACTATTATAAAACAGAAGCGTTGCCACTTGCCGATGAACAAATTCAGGCTTCCGATCTGGCGTATCGCTTAGGCAGTATCGACTATGTTCAATTTATACAGAACACGGAAGCGGCCATTCGGACAAAACAGGATTTTTTAATGCAACAGGCGGAGTACTTCGAATTGTCTGCCCAACTGAAATTTATAACAGGTAAATAATCAACAAAATAGAGTAATGATGAAGACAAAAATAATTATAGCGTTTATTGCAATCGCCACATTAATATCGTGCAATATAAAAACCAAAACAGCCGGAGAAGGCGAAGAACATGAAGAACATGGCCCCGAAGGCGTGGTTGTTTTAAATGAAAACCAACGGGAAGCCATCAACTTAAAATTAGGCACTTTTCAAATGCGGAATCTAACCACGGTAGTAAAGTCTAACGGGCAACTCGAAGTGCCTCCGGCAAGCAGTGCCGATATTACAGCCGTAATTGGCGGGAATGTGAAAGAAATTAAAGTTTTTCACGGCGATAAAGTAAGCAAAGGTCAATTGCTGGCAGTTCTTGAACACCCGGATTACATTGCCTTACAGGAAAACTTTGCAGAAGTAGCCAACAGACTTGAATTTTTGGAACAGGAATTTGAACGCCAAAAAGAATTGTTTGAAAACAATGTAGGTGCAGGTCGCGATTTCCAGCAGGCTAAGGCGGAATACAACACAGCAAAGGCAAAGTACGAAGGATTAAAATCACGTCTGCAACTGCTGAACCTTTCATCCGAAAAAATTATGGAGGGGAATATTTCAAATACCATAAACATTAATTCGCCAATAAATGGCTTTGTTAATGAAGTAAATATAAAAGTTGGTTCTTATGTTGATGCAAAAGACATCCTGCTTGAAATAACCGACAACACCGCTATCCATGCCGATTTTATGGTTTATGAAAACGATGTGCATTTGGTAAAAGAAGGTCAAAAAGTCCATTTCACGGTTTCGAACCGTCCTGATGAAGAACTCACGGCCACCGTTTTTGCCATTGGAAAAGAGTTTGAAGCCAAATCAAGGGCAGTTCATGTCCATGCAAAAATCAATGAAAAAGTAACAGGGCTCATTCCTGGCATGTACATTTCGGGGCATTTGCATACCGATGAAAATTACACCTGCGCTTTGCCCAACGATGCCATTGTTGCCGAAGGAACTAAATCGTTCATTTTTATAGTGGACAGCGAATCATTGGAGAAACACGGACATGATGAAACTGAAGGACACGAGCACGATGCAGAAGATATTCATGAAGAAATGGCGAATCACGATAGTGATGAGGAAGGGCATGAGCATGGAGATGCAGACGATAACGATGCAGCAGAACACGAGATGGCTTTCAGGATGGTCGAAGTCATTCCCGGCTTAAAAGACGAGGGCTATACTGAAATCAAACTAATCAATCCGCTGCCCGAAAATACACAGGTAGTGATGAATGCGGCCTACTATTTATTGGCGGATATGAAAAAAGAAGAAACTGAACACGACCATTAAAATTCAACACGATGAAAGAAATAAAAGCATTTGTAAGGCCAAACCATGTAAACGAGTTAATTGAACAGCTTAAAGACAATGGCTTTGAAAATATCACTATATCGAGTGCAGAAGGAACAGGAAAATTTCAGGATGAAAACGCCTTTGTTTCGCAGAAATTTTCGGTTACCGACAGTCCAATGGCCAAAATTGAAATGGTAGTAACCAAAGAAAAAGTAAATATGGTAATCGGGCTTATCTCGGAATACGGAAAGACACTAAACCCGGGCGATGGAATAATTTATATCTTAAACGTTGAAAAAACTTACCGTGTAAAAACAGGTCTGGAGAACGGCGAAAAATAATTCATAATTTTAATGGCAGGTTGCCGGAAGAAAAAAGGCAACCTGCTGTTTCAATTATTCATTTTTAAAAACAAACATGATGAAATACTATTTTGAAAAAACAACGGATTACACTTTTGAAGAAGCAGTAGAAAGGGTAACAGAAGAACTCAAAAAAGAAGGTTTTGGGGTTTTAACTCAAATCAACATACACGAGAAACTGAAAGAGAAATTGGGTGTAGATTTTAGAAATTACCGTATTCTTGGGGCTTGCAATCCTGCTTTTGCCTATAAAGCTTTATAGGAAGAAGATAAAATTGGTACGATGTTACCTTGTAATGTAGTTGTTCAAGAGTTGGAAAATGGCAAAACTGAAATTACTACCGTTGACCCCGTGGCTTCTATGCAATCGGTTGGAAATGAAAAACTGGCAAGTGTAGCAAACGAGGTTCAACAAAAACTAAAACAAGTCATCGACAATGTATAAAAGCACTTTTAAAATTTCAAAAATGGATTGCCCTTCCGAGGAAAACATGAGTCGGATGAAATTGGATGGAATCTTAGAAATCAAAAAACTCGAATTTGATATAGAGAATAGAAACCTGACTGTTTATCATTCAAAAGAAAATACTGAAATTGCTAAAAGTTTGGATGCGCTAAAGTTAGGTTCCAGTCTCAAAAATTCAGAAACTATTGAAGAAATTGAATTGCAACCGGAGATTTCTAAAGTGCAATCGAAACTACTTTGGACAGTATTGATTATCAATTTCGCTTTTTTCATTATTGAAATAACCACCGGATTAATATCAAAATCAATGGGGCTGGTTGCCGGTTCATTGGATATGCTTGCCGATGCTTTGGTTTATGGACTTAGCCTCTGGGCAGTCGGTTCAACATTAATCAGAAAAAAGAAAGTTGCCCGATTAAGCGGCTATTTTCAGTTAGCTTTAGCTTTGTTTGGTCTTATGGACGTAATACGCAGGTTTATTAGTTTTGAAGAAGTCCCCGATTTTCAAACCATGATAATTGTATCGGTATTGGCATTGATTGCCAACTCTGTTTGTCTTTATTTGCTGCAAAAATCAAAGAGCGAGGAAGCGCACATGAAAGCTACCATGATTTTTACATCGAACGATATAATTATCAATACTGGTGTTATCTCAGCAGGGGTATTGGTATTGTTGACCCAATCAAAATATCCCGATTTAATTATTGGGGCAATCGTGTTTTTAATTGTGATACAAGGGGCTTTTAGAATTATAAAACTGGGAAAATAAATATGAAGCTAATTTTAGAATCAATCATAAGCTGCCCAAATTGTGGTTTTCAAAAAGGAGAAACTATGTTCGAAGATTCGTGTCAGTTCTTCTATGAATGTGAAAGTTGCCATACAGTTTTAAAACCAAAACCAGGTGATTGCTGCGTATATTGTTCGTATGGTTCAGTAAAATGTCCTTCGATACAAAAGGATAAAAATTGCTGCTAATTTTTTAACAAAATGAAGGTGTTAATTGAGTCGTGACAAAAAGTATTTTCGTTATATTTAACATTTAGTTTTACAAACACAGATTACGGTTGAAAAAATGGATTTAGAGGACAATTCAACGCTCTTTGAAGTATTGGGTAAAGTCAAAATGTTAGTGGTAGTCCGCCCTATTTGTAAGCACATTAGCAAGCGCCGCGAGCCAACGCCCGTCCAAAGCTTGCCAGAGAGCTTACAAAGCCGCTCATGTAACCGCCTTTAAGGGCGGTTTTAGGGTTGCCCTCCCACAAAAAAACAAAATAAATTTGTGCTCCGTTGAAAGTTTCGTGCAATCAAGGAAAGACCATTATTAAGAGCTTAAATGATTGATTGTCAGACTGAAAAAATCAACGCCCAGTTGCTAACAAAGTGTATAAATCATTGGGCAGATAGTGTTGATTTCAAAGGCATTACACTTAATAAACTTTGTAACGGTTTGACAAGAAAGTGCTTCGAAATGCCCAACGCTTCATACACCAACCGTTGGCACTCATACAAAAATACACACGATGTTAAAGAATAGTCTTTTATTAATTTTTACTTGTTTGACTTTCATATCATGTGACCAATTGCATGTTCTAAATACAATTTACATTTATGAAGGACATATATCAACAAGTAATGATACGATTAATATGCCCTTAGAACGGGTTATTAACGGAGATTATATTTTTGAGGTAAATAAAGAGATTTTAAAATCAGGAAATCTTACAAACTCTTGCAATGATGGAGTATGGGAATATCACATTGTTGAAAAAAACAGTACTCTAGATTCTATTGTTCATTGGTCTCTAAAAGCTACGGAGGAATTATCATACAGTATTCCTGAAACATGGAAATTAATTCAAATATCAGATACAATTAAAATTATTGCGATTGATTTAAAACCGGAATTTAACAGGTCTTCATTGGACAATAACTATTTAGTTGTTCAGAAAATTAGAAAAGAAGGAAAAAGTCTTAAGAGTTTTAATTCATTTAACACTCAGTCAATACAAGGACTGTTTAAGATTAAAGCTCATGATTATTGTAAAGTAGAATTAAATGATAGCATTTGTGGATATTATAATCGCTACGTTACGTTAAATGAAACACAAATTTTAAATTATAATTTTGAGACATTAAATGCCGTTTACGAACTAACTGTAAGCGTCCGAGCAAGTACACCTATTTTATCTGATACATTTTAAGTACCTGTTGCTATTACGCTCTGGGATTCCAGTTTCCCGGCAGTAGCTCA
>NZ_FXTB01000020.1 GCF_900182605.1 Saccharicrinis carchari | reverse complement strand
AAAAACGTTTAAAAAAACTGCAAATACAAATGCTCCCCAAATTGCTAATCGAATGCTTTAAATCAAAGAACTTTTTTTTACAATGAGCTATAACGTTGAGTGTATGTGGCGTTGGACATTCCGAAGTGCATAGTTTTCAAGTTAATGATATGTTTATTAAAATTACAACACTCCGATTAAAAACCTATTGACCAATGACATATACACATTGTTGGCGTGTCGTTGTTTTTTCTTTTAATCGGAAAAAGGCTTTCTGTTTACTTAACCAATCCTTAAAACTAATCTTTATTCGGTAAAGTTTCGGTTTTATAGCCGAATATTTTCCTGTCGATTCAAACAATGCGGATTGACGGTTGTAAATCAAATTACACACAAGCTGTAAATCTCATATCAGGCTTTCCGGTTGACAAGGATTTCAGTTATAATGCAGAATTTTCAGACAATCAAAATAATTGCCGGAAGCCGCAAATCAATTTATTCAGACGCTGCTCATTCTTCATAAATCTTTCAAGCTCGCTGGACATGTTCAATTAAAATACAGATTTTCAAGCAATTGAAAATTTCTTCAAAAGCTGTGAATCCGATATCAGTCTTTCAGATTGACAGGGAGTTCAGTTGAGGTGCAGAATTTTCAGGCAATCAAAATATTTGCCGGAAGCTGAAAATCAATTTATTCAGACGCTGCTCATTCTTCATCAATCTTTCAAGATCGCTGGACATGTTCAATTAAAATACAGCTTTTCAAGTAATTGAAAATTTCTTCAAAAGCTGTAAATCCAATATTAGTCTTTCAGGTTTAAAATAAGCTGCAAATAAAATTCTTTGCGTGCTGTAAATCTCAAACCCATCTTTCATATTAGCCATTTTTTCGGTTGAAATGCAGCGTTTTCAAGCTATTAAATCACTTGACAAAACTTTAAATCGAAATTTTACACAAGTTGTAAATACAAAAGCCCTTTCTCAGAAGCTTTTTTTCACAATGCACGCCAACGGTTAGTATATGGCAAGTAGGGCAGTAGAAAGCGATAAACTTTCGGGTTTGCTCTGAGCCACATTTTTATATTTTGTTTTTAACTTATTCATCTTAAAAGCCAAATTAAAAATTTGGCGGTGTTGGTAAATTGCTCTGAACTTTCGTTAACCACCGAATGCCCTATTTGCTATATACCTTGTTACCACACGTATTTATTTTCTTTTCGAGTAGTTGTTTAATTTCTTTATTGGTTCTTTAAATGCTTTTTCCATTCTAACAGACGCATCAATCAAAAATTCATTCATTTTTTGCCAATCTGTTTCTTCAAAGTAATTAACTCCATCAAGTTGATATTTAATTCTACAAGTAACATTTTCATCCATTCTTTCCCAAGTCAATTCTGCTCCAAATTCAGATTCTATTTTGTCTTTCATTTTATAAACAAAGTCAAATAGTTCCTTGTTTTCTTCTTTGCTTCCACGGTTGAAAATGATTTCACTCCTACAATATGAACTACTTGCGGCTAAATTGATATTTACACCACTCATTCCAATACCTTTTCCAATCCAATTTTCTTTTGAGGGCGAGTTATTAGAAAACAAATTGTTTTTTTGATTACTTGCATTTATAAATTGCTCCCAAAATTTCAATCTTATATGATGTCTGTTTTTTAAGGTTTCTTGAACTTCAATTTCTTCTTGAGCTTTTGTCGCAATACTTATTGCAAAATCTTCTGTGTCTTTTGTCGGTAGTATTTGCTCTACATTTAAAAATAACTGGTCATTTAACTCAAATGGTGTAACCTTAAAGCATTGAAGCCTAATTTTAAAATTCATTAACCAAAGCACAGATGATGTGACTTCTATTCTAAAATTAGCAGCGACCAAAATCAGTCTCTGTGAATTAAGTCCTTGATTTAGTAAGATTTCTGAAATTTCTCGATTATCAAAAAACTCTGATATTTTATCTTGAGCAATTGCTGTTGTTCCTAAAAAGTCTTGATAGATTTTTAAAATGTCTTGTTTGGTCAAACTTGCACAGTAAGAAGCATACTTAATTACTTGCCAAGTAACATCTTTGCCTGAATCATCAAGTTTGTTTTCAATTATTACTAAGTTTCCAAGCTTATCTAAAGCAAGTAAATCAAGTCGTTCGTTCGTTTCGCTAAATCCACTAAATTCTTTTTGAATTATTAGTAATTCTTCTCCAAGTGAAGTGGGATTATTGGCAATCCATTCTTGCAAGTGTTCTCTTTCTCTAAATTTCAATTCAGAAAACGACTTTTGTTTCAATTTAGATATTCTATTTTTCTCTCGGTCAATTATGTACATTCAGTTTTTTCTTATGTGTGGTAACGGACAAGTATATGAAACGTTTGGCATTTCAAAGTGATTCCCTATCAAACCGTTGCGAAGTTTATTAAATGTATTGCCCTTAAAAATAGTATTTTCTGCCAAATGTTTTATATACAGTGTTGTGTTTTCGTGCTTTATTCTAGCTGTCAATCCGTGCGGTGGGGAGACATGCTCTTTAAGCAAATTTGGCTGTGCAGTTGATATGTGCGTTTGCTAAATGTGCATGGCTCTAAGGGCTGGGCATATCAATAATTTCAAATTTATCAGCCAGAATCTGCTTGGAATTATTGGATAACTCAGGTACATTTATCAATAGATTTTCTCTTGCTCGGCTGCATGCAACATAATTAACTCTATGGTCTTCATTTGCTATTAAATCAGGAGTTAAAAGAAACGCTAAATCACGTGTTTCAACATATTGCCTACCGAATCTGCCTTTTACAACGACTAAAACATTATCGAACTCATCACCTTTAGCTTTATGTATGGTACGATGAATACTTTCATCTTTCAACAACCTTATCGACAATGCAATATCCTTATATGTTGTTTTTTTGTAAAAGCTTTCAATAGCGGTCATATTACCATTTTTTCCTTCCCTAATCTTTGATATTGAAATGAATGGCTTCAAACTTAGACTTTGATAATAATCCCATAAAGTCATATTAGTTATAATGCTGTATTTATTGAGCGAAGCCTTTAAAAATGTGAGTGAAATTTTTTGACCTTTAAAATCATCTTGTTTTCTAAAATAATAACTTAATTCTTTAATCGCATCTGAAAAAAGTTGCTGCCGTGCGAATTCGATTGCTTTGATTGAAGAAATTATCAGTCTTTTTCTTTTACTATTTGAGTCTGCTGAAAAATGTTCTTCTACTAATATATTTGCAGGATTATCAATATCAATCCTTTTACGCATAGCATTTGCTGTTGGAACCATATACGAGAGAGTCACAACATTATCTTTACCTAATAAATTGTCACAATACTCCAATGCTTGAATGCTATTGCCTACAAGAATTTTTGGAGTATTCCCGTTCTTGTTCTCTGGACTTTCTTGTTCTAGGTCTGTACGTATTGATTTTAATACTTTTAAAATTTGATTCGTACTTCTCCAGTTATCCTCAATCTGATATATACTTAAAGAAGGTAATGTAAAATCAATAAACTGTTGCATGCTCGCCCCCTGAAAACTATAAATAGATTGTGCTGTATCTCCAATTACTCCAATAATAGTTTCTTTAGCTGCAATTTCTTTGACAATCTGGGTTTGAATTGGACTAGTATCCTGAAATTCATCAATGAAGAAATAGGGAAATTTTGCTCTTAATACTCTTAATACATTTGAATCTTTATTGATTATTTCCCAAGCAAATGCAAGAATATCATCATAATGCATTATTCCTTTTTCCCAAAAGAACATTTTATACTTGATTAGACTTTTATGATAGATATTGTTTTTGTTTTTAATCCTAAGATTACATTCATTACCTGAAATTTCCCAATAAACTCTTTTCATGTCATTTTCCGAAACATACCTTCTAGGCAAATCAGTTTGACTATAATAGCCCTTTGAAAAAATATGTTCAAAAGGATTTTCAATTTTAGCGGGGTCAAGATTAAATTTTTCTTTGATTAAAAAGAGGTAAGGTTTAACAACATGAGTAAAAAGGAAACTGTGTATTGTACTTATTTCAAGATGGTCTTTTTCATCTTCTACTCTTCTAATTAGTGTGTCAACCCCAACATTGGTATATGTTATGCAGGCAATTTTTCTATTTCTAGATAATCTACAAGAGTTACTAAGTACATTTTTAACATGATTAACAAGAAATCTTGTTTTACCAGCTCCTGGACCAGCAATAACTTTAAAATGTTGTTCTATATCGATATTAGTGTTAGCAGTTATTCGCATATCCAGTTAATTGCTTGTTTGATATAGGTTGGTGTCTTAAAACCAACAGGATTATCTTTTTCAAGATTCGTTTGTAATATTTGAGCAAGTTCATAGGCATTCTCTCCCTTTGTGAGGGAGTTCAAGTACCTTGAAGCAATAAGATGTTTCTTCTTTTCCTCAGTATCAATGCCAGATGCACTTATTGCATTTTTGATTCTATTGTTCTCTGAACCTCTTGAACTGAAAATAGTTAATAGTTCGTCTAAGGTCTTTCCTTTATTATATTCATCAATTAGTTTTTTCAACTCAACCTTATTGGCAATTTTTTCTCCGATAAAAACTTCAGTTTGAAGGTTTTCAAAAGCAATTGCATACTCAAATGTTTTCCCAACACCCTTTTGCTGTGAGAAACTTCTGATATTCGGATGCTTTGATTCTGCATAATCATCAACTAAAGAATTGGAACATTCTTTAAATTCAACTAAATCATCACGTTTTTCAAATGGATAGCACTTTTCATTTTTCGTGTCATCATCAATGGTATAAACTGGGTCTAAATCCGTGATGCATGTTATTTTCTTATTTATTGTATTAGGTTTTTCCGAATCAAAAAGTTTTAAGAAATGCTTAAAATATCTACCTCCAATATTAATCACAGAAATATGCTCATCTTCAAAGCTTTTATTTTCATAATTTGCAAATACAGGTAATAATAGCTGTTCTGTAATTCCTTCCACAAGGACTACTTTTTTCGAGAACAACATGTCCGATTTTGTAGCATCCAAGAATCTTTGAACATATGCTTTTGAATCTGTTTCAGTTGTGCCAAATACTTTGCCTAAATAGGCTACATTTAGTTTTCCCTTGTCATCCCTGTTGAAACAAATGATGTTATCTAGATTTACAGCTGCTGTAATGTTTGGGGAATGAGTCGTTATAAATATCTGCTTAGCCTTTTCTTTATTATTTTCATATAAAAACTTTAAAAACTTGTACTGCATAGCTGGATGCAAATGAGCTTCAGGCTCTTCAATTGCTAAAATTGGAAAAGTTTTGGAATTACTCCCCAAATAATCTCCTGAAGCATCTTTTTGCATTTTAGCCAATAGAAGAGAGATATAAATAAGATTATTATAACCTAATCCATTATGAGTTGCAGGGATTGTAATCCCTGTTTCATGCTTTACAATTAGTTTCAAAGCTGAATATAGTTCTGTATCTAAGATATGACCTTCAAAATCAGGTTCTGATTTTTCAAAAGAAGCTCCTGTATCACTGGCATACGATAGCATCTCTTTTTTCCCTGATTCCATTCTTGTCTGTAGCTGCTTAATGAGCTTTTTTGCCTCTTCTGTGAAATCTTTTCGCTTTTTAGCAATTTGTTTTTGTTGTTCTTTTTTTTCAATCTTTGCATCGTTCTTGATGTCGTAATCAATAAAAAAATCAATTACTTCACGTAATAAAGTATTTTTACCTGTAAATAAGTCCCTATTGACATCTCTAATAGCATCTAAGAATTGATAGTCAATTTTTTTACTAGTTTCAGAGTCAACAACATTTTTATACTCAGGATTCCCACTATAGATTTTGCTTGTATATTTTCTTAGAAATTGATGCTTAATTGCTAACCAATAATTTTCAATATCATCTGATGCTATCAATTGCATCTCTTTTTTATACTCATCATGTTCCTTTTGTGGAAGATAAAAGATGTAAGTTAGTTTTGCTGAGTAAGGAGAATTTAATTTAGTTAACCAAGTTGAAGCTGTAACTAAATCATCAGAAAACTCTTCTTCATTTTCTGATTCAGAAAAACTCAAACTAATTTTCACTTTTGGAGGTTCATTAATTAAGTCCGCTATCGTCATATTCTTATTGAAGTCATCAACTTCAAGTTTCTTGCTTCCTCCAAAATTCAAAACTAAATCTAGGGCTTTAATTAGGTTTGATTTTCCAGAATTATTATGACCGATAATTACATTAACTCCATCTGTAAATTCTATGGTGCATCCTTTTGCTTCATCATTTTCATCTTTAGTCGATTGAAAATTTCTGAAGTCAAATATTTCTATTTCTGATATGTACATTTTATAATCTGTATTTTGAGTGCGTTGGCAAAAATTTGGCTCTTTTGCAAGCTGAAGCGTCAGCTAGTGGGATTTGGGCTTGCAAATGTGCCAAATGTGCGTTGGCTTTAGTTGTACGGTCTTTCTTTGCATGAAACACAACGTTCGGTACAAGAATAGTAGCCGAATGCGTACCACAAACTTTTCAAGCTACAGAAAGGCCAAAGCGGGCTGCAACCCCTGATTTTACTGCGGTTTCGGCTATTATTTTTGTACATTGTTGTAGCGTCGTTATTTTTTATTTAAGTTCTTTTTCAGGTCTTGCTAAGTCAAGATAGTCCTCGAACTTATTTCTAATTCTATTTCTTAAATAATTCCCAATTGGGTAACATATTAATCCAAAAATAATAAATCCAATACCCACGCCAAGCGCATCTTCATCTGTCTTTCCGAAATTAGTAGAAACTAAAGCAATCATACCTATTAATGGAAATAGCAGTCCAAAAAGTGAAAAAATAGAATTTGGTCTAACTAATACTTCAACAGTAACTCCGTTTTTTGAATCCTTAATTTTTCCTTTTAAGTATGCTGGGTCATTTTCAAAACTGCGAATATAAATTCCAATTGTCCATTTGTCAGTCGCTTTAAAGTCTTGTTCTGATGTAAATTTTCCAGATAAATTAAATTTGAAACCTTTCTGACTAAAAATGCTACTCAGTCTTGATTTAAAATCTTGAGCAGACATTTTACTTCGATACTCAATTCTTTGAAAATTTAAAACTTTGTCAATCATGTAGTATTTTTCTACGTTAGGTTTTGTAATGCGCTACAACGGTAACTGTAAGTTGCGTGGCGGTTACGGTGTGCTTTCTTTTCAGCCTGAACAGAAGCACATGCGAAAAAATACGCGCCAAAAACGCACGAACCCCGCCATGAAATTTACAGAATGTTATAGCTCGTTGTTTTTCTCTTTCATTCAAAAAAAGGCTTTCTGTTTACAAAACCATTCCTTAAAAATAATATTTATTCGATAAATAACTAAATCCTGAATCACATAATCCATTGGTCATTGAAAGTCTTTGGTTTGACGGCTGCTAATCAAATTCTTTAAGTCCTGCTAATCCCATATCAATCTTTCAGACGCACCGGCGTTTTCAGTTAAAATTCAATTTATCAAGCAATTAATCGTTCGCCGGAACCTACAAGTCAATTCTTCTCGCATGCAAATTCATCCAGTCTTGCAGACCTGCTGCTGTGTACAGTTGAAATCTGGTTTTTCAGGTCGTTACATTTTTTCTCCAAGGCTGTAAGTCCAATTCTTACAAGCTGCAAATCCATTCAGTCTTTCAAACTTATCGATGTTTATAATTGAAATTCAGAGTTTTCGAGCGGGGAAATCATTTCCCAAAAGCTGAACATAAAATCCATTCAAGCTGTCAATCCTTTGTCAGTGTTTCTGTTCGGCCAAAGTTTTCTATTGAAATACGAAGTTTTCAACCAGGAAAAACGTTTAAAAAACTGCAAATACAAATGCTCCCCAAATTGCTAATCGAATGCTTTAAATCAAAGAACTTTTTTTACAATGAGCTATAACGTTGAGTGTATGTGGCGTTGGACATTCCGAAGTGCATAATTTTCAAGTTAATGATATGTTTATTAAAATTACAGCACTCCGAATAAAAGCCTATTGACCAATGACATATACACATTGTTAGCAAACGTTATTAATTATTTCTTAGTTTTTTCACAGAAACTACCGAATAATTTAAATTTCGTAATTGATTAATTAACCCATTTTCTCCACCTAGATGACCCGCGCCCACTGCAATGAAGCTTGAATTGTTTTTAATCAAATTGGGAATTTTTTTCATCCAAAAGTTATTACGCTCATCAATTAGCATCTTTTCCTGTATTTCTATAAAATTGCCATTCCCCAAGAACGACATAATCATATTATTATGTCGATTGACTTCTTTTTGTTGTTGTCTTAATAAACCTAAGTCTTGTTGTAGATATAACGTCAATAATTTGTTCGTATATTCCTTTTGCAAAGAGTCTATTTCTTGATAATTCTGAATATAATAAATCATAAATTCTACCTCAGACTTATAGCTCATTATTGGAAGGCGACTATTTATAGAGTCATTGAGCTTTTGGTATTCCTCCATTGAATCTAATTCTTCAATGTCCATGTTATACTTATAGGCTTGTTGTTGCAAATAGATATCAAGGATTATTGTTCTAACAGAATCATTGTCAGAATTATCTTTACTTGGGAACTTATTGTCTTTAGCATTCTTTTGAGATTGATATTTTATAAAACTCACTGCTTGTACAGGCCTAAGATTCCATTCTCTAATAATTCTAAGGGATTCATCTTTGTTGATAGCTGAGTCTAATATGCTTTTTTGTTCATCTGTCAATAAATTTACATACGTTGAATCTGTGTTAGGCCAGGGTTTTAAATAGCTATTCGATTTTGAATCTTTCTTTTCCGTGAGCAGTTTGACAGCTTTCCTTAAATCCATTTCGCAAATGAATTGGTCAGTGGATATAAAGATTGAATCAAAAGACTGAATTGAATCAAGAACAGATATCCCTCCTTGTTCATGAAATGTACCAAATAAAAAGGAAGCGGATTGAATACCATTTCCTGTAATTTTCCATAACAATCCATGTTTAGGTAATGATTCTTGTTGATCGTGCTTCCCATTACAGCCAAGAAATATTAGAAAAGCGATGATTAATAGCAGATTAGTTTTCATAAGTTATCGTGTTGTTGTTTGTTCTTTAATGTTTGCTAACGTTGAGTACAAGAATAGAAGCCGTTTGCAGATTCCAAACCTTTCAGCCTAAACGAAGGTTGATGCGGGATGCAACCCTTTAAATTACTGCTATTTCGGCTTTTATTTTTGTACATTGTTATAGGGCGTTTTTAATTTACTTCATCTTCAATGTCAGAGATTCCATTCAAGTTAAAGTGCTGATTTGGTGGCGCTGGTAATCTTAAATTCCAAGGCATATATCTTTCAAACCTAATTCTGATAGGTAAAAGTTTGTCAAGTTTAGCTTTTTCATGCGTGTCTAAATTATTATAATCCGTGTCATATAAGTATTTAGACCATTTTTCTCGTATTTCAATAAATGCTGATTCTGTTGTTTTAATAATCTCGGAATAAAATTTTTGATTTGTATTCCTAGATATAATATCAATAATTCCTTTTGAACGAATAAAGTCTCCGAAAAAGTCGGATTTAAATATCTCCTTCTCTGGTAAGTTTTGCTTGTTATCTGGATTTTCAATTGCATAAACCAATGAGTCTTTTAATTTCGAGATGTCAATTTCCTTGTTTTCAAGTAGAATTTTATTTTCTGAATTGACTAACAATTCAATGCAATTACAGTTACAAAAACAATGATAGTTTTTAATGTTTTCTCTATCCCACATTTTTCGCAACGAATCACTAATTGCAATGATTAGAGGTGAATGAGGATTCATAATTAAATATTCTTGATAGTGCTCAATTGAGTTGTTACCAATAATTTTTTCAATATTCTGACAATGGATATTTTTTGCAGTCACGAACAGAATAAATAATATATAAAAAGTATGTCTCATATGGTTTTTTTAAATGCCCTATAACGGTTTGTAT
The DNA here is from genome assembly GCF_900182605.1 of Saccharicrinis carchari. Lineage (NCBI taxonomy): Bacteria > Pseudomonadati > Bacteroidota > Bacteroidia > Marinilabiliales > Marinilabiliaceae > Saccharicrinis > Saccharicrinis carchari. The sequence continues at coordinate 1,857 of NZ_FXTB01000020.1, read as the reverse complement.
AAGAATAGTAGCCGACTGCGGAACGCGGATTTTTCAAGTCACAACTAAATTTTATGCGGGCTATAATTCTCATATTTACTACTATCTTGGCTATTATTTTTATACTTTGTTACCTGCTGGCTATTTTATCATTTTTATAAATTCTGTCGAAAATTTCTCTGCTAATTCACGACTATTGTCAACTGAAATTGTTTCTTTATTCCATCGAGCTTTGTTTGTCCAATTATACGAACCGTGAATCACAGTCTTCATATCAATGATACAGAATTTATGATGCATAATATTTTTATAAATACCTGTTGGTTCAGCTCTTTTAGTCTCAAAGTATTTTTCATATTCAAATCCGTAATTTTTGTTGATATCATCATTTAAAACCACAAGTCTGACATTAATTCCTTGCTTTTGCTTATTAAATAATTCACGCATTAAAACTTTGTCTGTGAACCAAGCCACAGCAATCCAAATGGAAAATTTTGCATTACTTACCTGTTCAATAATTTGATTCTGTATATCTTCAAAATGAATTTCTACTTCTATTTCCTCTGGCAAATCAGCTCCGATTATTTTATACCTACCATCAATGTCTTCAAGGCGGTATCCATCTTGTTGAATTAATGGATTCATTTTATCAACTGACTCTTTAATTACCTTTGAATTATCAATTGCAAAATGTCTTGGGTCAAAAACTATTTCCAAAAGATTTACCATTTCCTTTGTGCCATTTATTTCATATAGCTTTTCTAATACATAATCATTTCTACTCAAAGATTTGGGCATACCGCCATCTTGAAATTTATATACATCCTTAAAACCTACTTTATTGAAAAGTTTTAAAATATTGGGTCCCGATAAACGAGGTGTTAAACCATTGTCTCCTGAAATAAATTCTTTAATACTTTCTATTGTAAGGTCTGATAGTTTCATTAAATAAGTTCTCGTTTATTTTAATACTTCTTTAATTTCTTCGATTGAATATGGCTCTTTCCGTTTATGAATCATTGCGTGGCAATTCGGGCAAACAGGTCTCAAATCTTGAATTGGGTCAATTTTATATTCCTTTCCAATGTCAGCTACTTGTTTTAAATGGTGAACATGAATGAATCCTTTTCCTAACTCTCCGTATTTTTTTTCAAAGTCAAGTCCGCAAACAGAACAAGAAAGACCATAATATTGAATACAAGTTTTTCGTGCAAATGGATTTCGTTCATATTTGGTTACCAAAACTTGATTTGGTGTCCCTTCTGTATATACTTTTTGTTCGTCTTTTTCTGTTTCCTTAAATGGATTATGTCTGATTTCTTGTGTTGTTAAAAAGTCAAACCATACAGATTCTAATTCGTCTGTTACTTCTTGATGAATTTCAATACCTGATGATTGAGGTGTCCAATTTACTTTTGCTAAATCTCCTTGTTTTAATAAATCAAGACTTAATAACGGTTCTTTTTCAGGGTTTAGAATTACTTCAAAATCAATCATAACTCTATTCACTAATCTGTCAGAACCGTCCCAATGTGGTGAGAGAAATACGGGTGAAACAACGAATCCTGCTCCCATTATCCCTTTTGGTTCTTTTCCAAGTCGAATAAGGAAAGCTCTGTCGCCTGGTTGGATTTTTTTATGACTTACAACACTCCATTTTTCAGACGCACGACCTGTTTGCTCTATTTGGTCAATACTCTGTTCAAGAGTTGTCCAATTCCATTTTTTAGGATTCCATGCGAATAAAAATGTTTTCATATTGTCGGTTTTTCAGCTTGCAGGTAACGGTAACTGTAAGTTGCGTGGCGGTTACGGTGTGCTTTCTTTTCAGTCTGAACAGAAGCACATGCGAAAAAATACGCGCCAAAACCGAACGAA
>NZ_FXTB01000019.1 GCF_900182605.1 Saccharicrinis carchari | reverse complement strand
CACGGGGCGAATATTTGCATGATGCCAATATTCGTCCCGTGTGTTGTTTAAGTATTGCATTGTGTTAATTCAAAACATTGTCAACACTCAACGAGAGATGGGGATTGGTACGTATTTTACTTTCAGATGTGAGTTGTTTCCAGGGACAGGGCTTACAACCACCCCGTCTGCTATTTCGTACTTCATAGCATCCACCCCGCCTTTAAATGGCGCGGAATCCCTTGCGTGTGGTATTTGCTGGATAAGTAAAGATTCTCCGCTGTAAATCTGCCCCCCCCCTCTAGAAAATGTTGCGCAGCAGCATTGCAGGAGGTTGGGGGTAGATGTATGCTCTAAAACAATTCCTACCATTCTCAGCTACATTCAAAGGGCTATAAGTGTGTTTTTAATACTCCCTATTCGGGGGCTAATATTGTCAGATGTCAGATGGTTTATCCTTTGACAAACAGGGGTAGGGTATTAATTAATCAGCCCAAACCATAAGTCTATGCTACTAATAACTTCCTTTATCAATAGCCTCAAACGATTAATATGCATTTTAAAACAATTATCGGCTCTGTGCGTAAAAATAATTGAATTATTAATAACTCCGATTAATTCGGTTTTGTATAAAACAAAACTTAGAACTATAAAATATGGTATCAAAAACCACCTTGCTCAAAAGTCTATTGTTAAGTTCCTTCTTATTAAGTGCTATTGTTGTTAGTGCCCAAAGCGATGGCGATTACCAATTCAATTACTCCCGAAACGCAAGCTGGGATTGGAATATGGCCGCCAACTGGGATGTGTATAATGCCGGTTCCTGGGTCGAGGCTACCAATTACCCTGGAGAAGTTGCAGGTGCTGGTACTCTTTTTATTAATGACGGTGACCATATTGTTTTAACGGCTGACGTACCGCAAGCTATTGGTGCCATTACTTTTGCCGATGGAACAACCACCGCAACCGACCTGACCATGGGTGCGAACAACCTGACAGTTTCCGGAGCGGTAACTTTTGGTGACCCCGACCATGATGCGGGCGACCAAAATATATTTGTCAACTCCGGTACGCTTACCTCCGGTTCCGTTGTAATGGTTAATACCGGAAACAACAATGAGGACACCCGCATCGATATCGATACAGGAACATTGATAGTAAATGGAGATATTACACAGGCAAATTCGAATAGAAACAATATCCGTTTTGTGGGAGCGGCAACAGGTGAATTATATATAGGTGGCGATTATAATGGAAACGGTTTTACCCGGGGATCTTCAACAGTTTATTATAATAGCGCAGGCACACAGGTGGTGGGTAATACATCGTACCATAACGTTTATTTTACCGGAGGCATCAAAACATTGCGTAACACAACTTATGTATATGGAGCCATGACCCTTGGCACAGTGCTGGATATTGAAAATCGTCAGTTGGGCTTTATTGGTTCTGCCATCTGTGTTCCTGAAACCAGCTATGGGCCTTCTGCCATGATCAACATCTCAAATAATGGCTCTATACGAAGGGATGGTTCATCGGCAGCTGATTTTGAAATGATATACCCCATTGGTATCGGTACGGACTATACCCCAATGGAATTGACGTCTGTCAGTGGAAGCGATTTAAATGGACGTCTTTATATCAGGTTATTCGAGGAACGGCATAGCTTAACTGGTGGGTCAGACAATGCAATTTCACGTTATTGGGATATTAGATCCACCAATACCACCTTGACATCGGTTATAGGTTCGTTTACCTATGCCGATAACGATGTGTTGGCTCCCATCAACGAGTCCAATTTGACTACCGTGGGATATTTTGACGGAAGTGATTGGCAACAAAATGCAAGCGGGGTTTCACATAATCATGCCACCAACCAAATACTCTTTAGTGGAGTTCCGAATTTGTATGGCGAATGGACACTGGGAGAAAGCACCGGTTGCTTTGATGCTTTGCCCTCTGGTAAGTTTACCGTCAGAGATGGCAATTGGAATACCGCTTCTACCTGGAATGGTGGTGTGGTCCCTAAGGCGGATGGCACCGAAAATGTTACGGTTTATCATAACTTAAACACCTTAAATGCCGACATCAACGTAAACAATTTAACTTTTGGGCCGGATACCTATGTCAATCTATATGATCAGGAGGTAACAGTGGCCGGTGACTTAGTTGTGGAAGGTACTGTCCGTGATTCACATTCTGACGGTACGGTTTCCGTTGGCGGTACGTTAACGGTAAACGAAAACGGGGAATATAATATAGAACGAAGTCCGCTTACCGTGGCGGGTGATGTTACCGTCAACGGTATATTGAGAGATGCGCATGCTAACGGGACGAATCAGTTTAATGGCAACCTAACGATAGGTGTATCCGGAACATGCAATCTTGACTATGGCACCAACACTATAAACGGAACAACTACAGTAAACGGAATCTTGAGTGATACCCGTAACGAAGGCAGCAATACTTTTGCAGGCAAGCTAACGGTTAACCCGGGTGGTTCTTTTTCAAGTGCCGATGTAGAAAATAACTTCTTAAATGGCTTGGAGAACAATGGTTCTTTTACCGTCAGTTCGTCCTATGTGCTCAATAACGATCTTATTGTTACCGGTTCATCGGAGCTTTTGTTTACCGATGATCTGTATATCGCCGATAATGTTACCCTAACCAATCAAAATACCGGAGGTATAACTGTTCTTGATCAGTTGGATGGCCAGGGAGCCAATGCAAAGCTTATTAACGAGGGTTTAATCAAATATGGCGATAATGACAGAGTGCCGATGAATAGCGGAATCCTGGATTGTGCGACCTTTCCAAACACCTTTGAGTACAATCGCAATGGGCGGCAATACATAAAGGCAGGTGCCTATTACAACCTGGTTGCATCCAACAACAGTGATAAAGAACTGCAAGGCGTAACCACTGTTTTAAATGACCTGACCACATCCGGTACGGCCGACTTTGAATGCCAGAATCATAACCTGAATATTGGTGGTGCCATTCATCACACTTCATCTGGTTTATTCCTTACAGGTATAAATACGGTCACTTACAATGGCTTCGGTGATCAGTCCATCGCTTCCAATGTGACCTATGCCGGCAACCTCGCTGTTGATGGTACGGATGTCAAAAGTCTGAGCGGAGCAACTGCGGTAACAGGTGATATCAATATAACCGGAGCCACCCTCCATTTAAATGGTCACACAATTACTCCCGGAGGGAATGTAAGCATAAGCACAGGTGCTACCATAGACGTGGATGATAATGCCAGTCTTGAATTGGCCGATGTGGCCACGCTCACCAATAACGGAACACTTCAGGTGGTGGGTTCGCCCGGCAATCCGGCCACCATCACAACCGCTGGTTCCGGTGGATACCTTATCAACCAATCCGATGCAGCAGCACAGTTCCATGCCTTGTATGGAGTGTTCGATGCCACAGGCGGAATTACGGTTACGGATGGATCTATCGATGCCACCAATAACTTTAGCCATTGTACCTTTTCGAATGGTACGGGCAGCGAATACCTGAATTTTAATGGTTACGATCCCATTGGTGGTTTCACCGATATACAAAACGCCGTCTTTACGTCAGGCCCTACTAATAACGTAACCCGAACATCCGGAACCCATGCCCTTAGCTTTGTGCAGGCAACAGGAGCTTTGGCGGGCGAAAATTACGACAATGACAATGCCAACCCGGGTACCTTGATTGAATGGACCGACCCGAGTTCTATTTTTTATTCAACAGGAAACGTATCGGCACACGCTGCCGCCAGTTGGAACAGCAGTAAAGACGGTTCGGGCGGAAGTCCGGATTTAGCCCGTTTAAGCGATGGTACCTTAACCTTGATAGTACAGGATGGACATACCGTAACTTTAGACAGTAATGGTGATATTAATGTTCGAAAACTGATTGTTGGCGAGGGGACTTCAGGCCAATTTTTAATTGGTGGCGATGCAACTCAACAAACGCTTACCGTGCAGGAACTTATAGAAGTAAATGCAGGTGCTATTTTGGAACCCGGTTCGTCCGGTGAACCGGCACATAACCTGGAGCTGTACGGTAATATGATTAACAACGGAACGGTAAACTTACGTAAGTCCTTTACCCAACTGGTTAATACCAGGGTATATGGCAATATGGTATTTGGTGGAGCCAATATACCGGTGTTAAGTCAGCTTACCTTTGAGGCGGGCAGCAATGCCACGGCCAATGTGGCCTTGGATGTGAATTGGAATCTTATTCTGGAAGCCGGGGCAACTTTTAACGATGGTGGTCACCACCACAAAGTGGAATACAATTGGATTAACAACGGCGGAACCTACAATGCTACAGGAGGTCTGGATTTTGACGGCGGTACTTCGTCTATTGTGGCATCCGGAACTGAAACTACTTTTAACCATGTTACTTTTAATGGTGGCGGATTGGTTACCATCAAAGAAGATGTAACGATAAATGGTAATGCTATAAGCAACAACAATACACGTATTTCGGTTGATGATGTAACTGTAACCGTAAATGGCAACTTTAATGTTGAACCCGGTTCCGAATATGTTCAAGCGACCAACTATACTTATTTTAACGGTACCGATGCACAAACGATAACGCTGGCAGGATCATCTTCCTTTAACCGGGTTTATTTTACCAATGGCGGAGCAAATGCAAAAACTATTGTTGGTGATATGCATGTGAACAACTGGTTGATGATTAACAATGGGGCCACAGTGAATGGTACAGGAGACCATCTGATAGAAAGAGGTTTGAGAGTGGATGGTACCTGTAATTTCTCCGGCTCTATTACAATGAAAGGAGGCTATATCGATACCAACGATCCAACGGTAACGGCTTTTACCCTGGGCACTGCAAAGTTAAATATTGAGAACACTGTATATTTAAGGCACGCGTCAACTGGCACAGTTACCATTACAATGCAAAACGATGTTCTGGTGCATGGGTCAGGGGCATTGGTCATTAACGATGATGCCGTTCTGGTTGGGCAACCTGCAAATAGCTTAACGCTTGAAGCCGGTAGGAACCTATACGTAAGGGGTGCCGACAACTTCCCCGATGGATTTGGCAGCTACAATTTCGACCCCACAGCCAATGTGGTGTACGATGCCGATATGGCTCAAATAATCAGGGGTGGATTTACCTATGGCAGGCTATATGTGAGATATGCCCATAGTAAAACTGTCGACGGTCCCATTACCGTTACCGGTCATCTTTATTTGAGGAATGGTGCCACGCTCGACCTGCAAAACTTTGCCCACCTTTTTTCCGGATCAAACATTTACAACGGAACGGCGCACAATGGTTCAATCGACGGATCAAACGCTACCTTAACCATGAGCGGCTCCGACGCAGATCAAAATATCGATGCGTCGGGATCAGGAGCCTATACTTTTAGAAACCTGATTCTATCGCAAAACGGGGCTACCGCCACGCGCACCACAACTTTTAACACAGGATGTAAGTTGGTGGTTACCGACGATTTGACCATTGAAAATGTCGGCGGCACAGAGGCTATCGAATTCCTGGTCAACCTTAATGACAACCCCATAGCCGGACCGGCGAATAATTTAACATTAGGTGCCCACTGTTGGTTATATGTCGATCATCTTAATTTTGGTTCGGATGTCATCGATCAATTTACTACAACATCTCTTGATGTCAACAGTACCGTTTACTATAGTTTAAACGGTGTTCAAAATATTGCCGATGGGGTGACCTATGGCAATCTGGGGCTGTATACAGGTAATAAGTTGGCTGAGGGAAACCTAGATATCGAAGGGGATATGTTTAATATAGGCGCCCCAGAGTTCTACGATGGCGGATTTGTGCATACCATTGCCGGAAACTGGAAACTGAATAGCACTAATTATTACACTCAGCGATCAGCTACAGGTACCATCGTTTTTGATGGAACGGATCAGGATGTGGATGGCAGAATTTTTAACAATCTAACTATTGCCAACTCAGGCAAAGCCAACTTGTTCAATAATCTGGATGTGTTTGGCAATCTTACCGTAAACGACGGGAGTTCGTTTGAAGCATCTACCCTTAACATGAACATTGGGGGCGACATGGTGGTTCTGGGTGCCGGCAAATACACGCAGACGACGGGAACCACAACCTTAAACGGCGATGATAATCAATCGATTACCATGAATGCTCCAAGTAACTTTGGTAATCTTACTATTAATAAAACCAACCCTGTAACGCAAACGGTAACGGCGCTGACCGACCTCAACATAGGCCTGGATTTAACCGTGGAAGCCATGTCGGGTATATTTGATATATCCAACCGACACGTATATATCGGTGATGATTTGTGGATTCGCCATAATACCGGGGTGCAAAACTTTATTACCACAGGTAGTACGGTTGTGTTCAACGGTTCAACGGCCCAAGAGGTAAGAAGTTATCATGAGGATAATCTTGTATTCAACAATCTATTATTCGAGGGGAGTGGAGATAAAACGCTGTCATACAGTAATTCCGGCGGGGGCTTGCTGGCCGCGCAAAACTTTGAGGTGAACGGTAACTTTACCATCAATGGCTCGGTAGTAGAAGGAAATTCAATATCGCTTTACGTGCGCGGTAACTGGACCAACAACGGAACCTTTAATCATGGACGTACGGTTTATTTTGATGGCGCCGACCAAACTGTAGGTACATCTGGCTTTCACCATGTCAGTTTTCAGGGTAGCGATACCAAAACGCTAACAGGTAATATTACCGTTTCGTATGATGTATATATCGATGGTACCGCAACCTTAAATGCTGACGGCAACAATATAACCTTAGGACGTACCTGGTATAACAATGTGGATGGGGCAGGCTATGTGCCTGGTACCGGTAAGGTGGTATTTAATGGAGCCAGCGGTGCAAATGTTTATACCGGTACCCATGCGGGTTCGGCGGCAGGGAAAGATTTTTATGCCATCGACGTTAACAAAACAAATTCAGGTTATGTGTCCTTGCAGGGCGATTTAATCGTTCAGAACGATTTGAATATTAACTCTCAAATAATGCATACGTATGGCAACGACGTTTGGGTTGGCGGCAATTTTGTGGTCAACGGCACCTACAACTGTAACAACAATGCCAGTTTGCTCACGCTGAACGCAAGCGGAGGGACACATGTATTTCAGCCCAATGGGGCTACATTGAGGGGCTTAGAGATAGATGCCCCCGGTGCTACCTACCAAATGCAAGGCGATTTTATACTCGATAACGGGGATATGACCATCAAGGCAGGTACACTCGATTTAAATAAAAACCAAATACAACTAAACGATTACAACAGAAAAATAGATATTGCCGGTGGGTCGATGATTGTGGGCCCTGCTTCCAAAGTGTTATTTACCAATACGCAAAGTATTAACCTTACGAGCGGAGAGTTGCACATTGCAGGGGAGGAAGGTACTACAGCCAATATGGAAAGTACGCACGCCAGCAGGGGCTTTACCGTTAACGCTTTGGGCGGAACAATTTTTGCCGATCATTACAGGATACAAAAAGGAAGTATTGTGGTCAACGGCGCTACCCTGGATGCTACAAAAAATTTGAGTAACGGTACTTTTGTTGAGGGAGCCGGCGGTTCATCCTATATCACATTGACAGATGTGGATTTGGGTGCGGGCATTTCCTTGTCGAATATGATTTTTAACAGCGGGGCAAGTAAAAATATATCGCGCACCGCAGGTAACGGAACGGTTACTGTGCTGGATGCCTCCGGAAGTATGGCTGGTGCTTACTACGAAGAAGATAACGGTGTCCCGGGTACCTTGATCGACTGGACCTTCCCGGCAGGTTTTTTCTGGGATGGCAACGGAAGTGAAGCAAATACGAACTGGCACGACGCCCTGAACTGGTCAGGTAACACGGTTCCAGGTGCAAACGACATTGTTTATCTCGACCACAGCGTATTATCCGGTAATTACACGGTCGTGGTTTCTACTGCCGATGCCGCTTGTATGCGGGTTGTTATGGATTCGCAGGGGGGAAGTCCTCTGGGACTTATCGTGGGTGCCGGAAGAACACTCGATGTGACGGAGCATGTGGCCATCGGTGCCGGTACCACTTTAACGCAAGCCGATAATACAGCCGTGATTAATGTAGGAAAAAACTGGACCAACCTGGGTACCTATACGCATAATAATGCTAAGGTGATATTTAATGCCACAGCAGGGGATTACATCATCTCAAGTGGAGGTACTGGTGCCGGTAAATCATTTTATGATTTAACGATTGACGCAGGTACGTCTTTATATACGCTGGACATGCCGACAGATGTACAAAACAACTTGACGGTAAGCAGTGGTACCTTTGATTTGGCCTCGCCCAACAATGATATCACCGTAGGCGGTAATTGGCATATCGACCAGGGCAACGGTGGCCGTTTTGTATCCAACAAGGCCGATGTAACCTTTAATGGTACATTGCAATCTATTAAAAATGGTACATTTTACAACCTGATTATCGGGCCAACAAGTACTACATCTCTTAGCTCAAATATTGCCGTGGAAAATGATATAACGCTTAGCGATGGCTCTACATTAAACGCCAACGACAGAAATATCTATGTGAGAAGGCATTGGCAAAACAATAACGGAACCTTCCAGCAAACGGGTCTGGGAACTGTAATATTTGATAAAACCGGTGGTACGCAGTATGTTGATAACGGCACCCATGGAACTACGTTTAATCATCTTACATTCTCCAATAGCGCCAATAAAACATTCCGTAACGATGTTTCGGTAAACGGAAATGTGCTTATCAACGATGCATCAGGAGTGGTTAATGTGGATACCTATGTATTAAATGGTGTTGGAGCCGACAATAAGTTTACCTGTAACGAAGATTTGCAAATTCAGGGAGCAAGTAACTTCCCGTCGGGATTTGAGACCATGGAATTTTCCGATGCCAGTTTGGTAAGATATTATGCCGATATCGATCAAAATATTTATCCTGCCACTTATGGAGGAATTGATTTGGAAAGTTTATCCAACGGTGCAGCACCATCTGTTAAAACAGCATTAGGGAATATTGAAATCACCGGAAGCCTTTATTTGAATGATATAAATCGTCCGGCTATTTTGGATATGGAAACAAACGATGCCAATATGGTACTTACCGGATCTATCGACCTTAGGGGAGCTAGTGCCATAAACTGGGGCACCGGCAATGCTACCCTTGAACATATAGGTGGCGGATGGAGCATTGATGCGGATATTACCGGATTCAATAACCTGATATTGTCCGGTACAGGTGCTAAATATACTCAGGGAGATTTAGTCATTACAGGAGACCTTACTATTAAGAGTGGTGTGGATTTTAGAATGTATCATTCTTCAAATCGCAATGATTTTAAAAAGGTTACAGGTACTCCCACCGGAACGATTTCCATGGAAACAGGTGCCCGCATATTAAATACCCGTCCGTCCCTGGCCGTTGACCCTGTAAATGGTGGCCCGGCTATTGCAGAGGGCTTTGGTACCTACGATTTTAACGAGAGCAGTACGTATTTCCTTTATAGCAACGGAGTGGATCAAACGGTATATACCGGTAACGCTATCGCTTATGGCAATCTCAACTTTTCCAGCACAAAAAATGTAACAGGCGACGGAATTGCCGACCTGGATGTGAACGGCGATTGGAACATGAACACCGCTACCTATTTTGATGGGGGAACAGACATGCGCATTGCCGGTGCCAATGTATATTTTAACAACTATGTGGCCTCGTCATCCGACAGAAAATTAGTGCTGGACGGCCTGCGCGATCAACGGTTGTTGGATGGTTTGGATCCTCTATTGGAACTACCTGCTACTGAATTTAGAGGAACAGGAGTTAAAACAATTGTTGACCATACAAATATAAATGGCAATTTATTTGTCGATGCAGGGGTTACCCTTACCACGCGTTACAATATTACTTTCAATGGCAATAGTTGGATAAACAATGGGTTTTACCAGCAAACGGGCAATGGCTTAACATTTAACGGAGCCATAGATCAAACCATTGATCCGGGCATGCTTCATGCGGATAATTACTTTAATATTTTGGTGTTTGATGGAGCCGGTACAAAAACATTTGTGAACAACGGTGCAGATATCAATAATGCTTTTACCATTAACGAGGGAACGGTAGATTTAGGAAGCCATGATTACTATTTTGCCAATCGTATAGAGAATATTTTAGGGGGCATACTTCTGTCGGGCAATGCCAATATAACTTTGGATGGAGGTAATCAAAATGTTAACACCCCAAATTTTGCGGCAGATAATATTACTTGCAGCGGCAATGGCACAAAGTACCTTTATTCGGATTGGAATATAGGTAGAGACCTGACCATAGAGTCCGGTGTTACTTTAAGCACCCGAACAACAGCAGATTATAATATTTATATAGGTGGTGACTGGAACAACCAGGGTACCTTTCGCGATTATACCGGTAAGGTGGTATTTAACGGCAACCTGAGCCCTGTTACCATAACCAGCGGTGGTTCTAATTTTTACGATGTGGAATTTGCACCTACGGCAGCTGTAAAATACAGCCTTTTGAGTGCTTCTACAACCATCCATAATCAAATGCACATTGGAGACAATGCCGAGTTGGACTTAAATAGTCAAACATTAAATCTGGGGAGAGACAATACCGGATCCATCAGCCATACAGTTAACGGTACATTAACTATTGACGAGGGGGCATTTTTGCGTGTAAATAATGATGATGTGCAATCGGTGCTCGATGTGTACGGTACATTAAATATTGTTGGAGCGGATGAGAGTCATGTGGCTACGCTTACCAGCCAAACTACGCCAAGCCGCTACAATAAAACACAGGTTAACATACATCCGGGGGCAACTATGGCAGCCCGGTATTATCTGATCGAATATATTTCCGATACAGGTCTTAACCTCATGGCGGGTTCTACCTTACATCCGGTCAATAATTTCTCCGACGGTACCTTCTTAAACATGCGCGATGTGGCCGGTTCGCGTTACCTAACGCTCGAAAGTAACTATAGCGGAGGTAATATCTCCAATGTTTCGTTCAGCTATGACGGTATCCCGGTGCAAGGGCGTCACTTTAATGTACAGCGAAAACTGACTGCCCCGGCAATTGTTTTCGATAATGTAACAGGATCTATAGGTAACTATCGTTACGAAGACGATGACCATGCAATACCTGCCTTTGATGATGGGCTTGTACGCTGGCCACAAATAACCGAAACCCAATGGACAGGTGCTGTAGATATTGATTGGCACAAAGCAGGCAACTGGGACAACGGTGTGCCAACTTCCACCATGGACGCTATAATAGCCGATAAAGACAACGATCCTATAATATTTGCCGACAATGCCGTGTGTAAAGGCTTAATAATTACAGATGGAACATTAAGGTTGGAGGATGAAAGGGATATTGTGGTTCATGATAATGTAAGTGTCGATCAGGGGGTTTTATTTGTTAATGCAGCCGGTAGCGCTATTGATGTACGCGGCGACTGGTCAATCAACACCCAAGGTAACTTTGTACATGGTAATGGAACGGTTACTTTCAGTTCGCCTAATGGTTTTGTAAACATTGCACCGGGTTCATCAAATTTCTATAACCTGGTATTCAATAATGCCATATCTACTTTTAATATTTCTGCATCAGAACTTAATATTGAGGGCGACCTGGATATCTATAACGGTACGGTTTCTCCATCCACCAATAATTACACCTATAACCTGCATGGTGACTATACAGTTACGAATGGTAAATACGATACAGCAGGAGCTAGTGGTGGTACTATTGTGTTAATGGCTGATGGCGATCAAACGGTTAGCAACGCTACCTTCTACAACCTGAGGGTGGCCGGAACAGGCAATAAATACTTTGCCGGTACCAATACTGTTGAAGGAACAACTGAAATCAGTTCGTCGCTGATTGCCCAAGCCGGAAGTGCCATCTTATTTAAAGGCGACATGACTATCGAAGCCATGGGTGTTTTTAACGATGGGGGTCAATCGCACGAGTTTGGGGGCACCAACTGGCGCGGTAATGGCACTTATACCGGAACAGGAACCATGACCTTTAACAGAACGGTTGGTCATCAATACCTTTATCAATCTACCTTTAACAATCTTGTGGTGGATTGTACGGGTAGGGTATTGTACCTCCAGGATGATGTGGATATAAATGGCGATCTGACATTCAAGAGCGGGGTGAATCATATCAACCTGCAAACCTCCACTTTTACGGGCAAGGGTTTGGGTGCTTTTACTGTTGAAAGCGGCGTTGTCACCTATGTTTACGGTGCAGATAACTTTCCAAAGGGATTCGCCACATACAACATGGATGTTACTAGTGATACACGATATTACGGTTCTTCTAATCAAAATATAGCAGGCGTTTCGTATGGTATACTAAGGCTCAATAATCCTAATACCAAAACATTGATGGGGGATACAGAGGTGAAAGGAAATTTACATTTCTATCAATCTACTTTGGATGTAAGTGTTAATAATTTCGCCTTAACCGTTGGTGGTCATTGGTACAACAACAATACCGACGGAGGCAATTTTGTCTGTCGCCAGGGTCAAGTGATATTTAATGGAACCGATGACCGGAATATTTATATGGGCGATAACAATGGAAACACTTTTTACGATATACTGGTAAATGGAAGTGCCCAAATATCAGCAGCCAATCCTACCAACAATGATTTTATAGTTCAAAATAACCTGAACGTTACCAGTGGAGTTTTCAATGCCAATGGCCGTACCATATATGTGGGTGGCGATTTGATGGCTACCGGTGCAGGTACTTTTAATAACAGCACCGGAACCTATTATCTAAACAAAGCTGCGGGCAATGCAAACATTGGTTTTAACGGTTCCTCATTACTGAATTTGGTTATCAACGGCGGCGCCAGCTATACGGCACAGGGCAATTTGGCCTTGGTGGGTAGTTTTACCCTTAGCTCCGGCACCTTTAATGGTAACGGCCATAAGGTCGACCTGGGGAATGGTTCCGGCGATGTGGTCAATATTGACGGTACTTATATTGTTGGGGCCGGCGGTGTACTTGGTTTGGGCAACGGTGTAACGTGTACTGTTGGCACTACGGGCAGAATAGAAGTGGTAGGCAGTACCGCCGGGTTGGCTAAGGTAAGTAACAATGCTTCGGGCGGAAGATATGGTTTTGTGGTACATGGCGAAATAGCGGCCGAATACTATATGTTCGAGTATATGTCGAATGTGGGTGTCTATTTAACCAGCACCTCAACTATTGATGCAACCCACCATTTTAGTAACGGTACTTTTTCAAATGGCGCAACAACGGGCCAGTTGCTGAGGATAGAGAACACACAAAGCTTTACCGAGGCAGGTGGTAACCGTATCGAAAAGGTGTCTTTCCCAGTCAATCCGGGAGGTAGTGCCTTTAACGTAGCCAAGTATGAATCAACTTCAGGTGAGCTCGAGTTTTATAACTCGGTAGGTGTGTTTGCAGGCGAAAACTTCGATAACGACCCATCAAACCTGATAGACTGGACAGGGCCGGTGAGCTTGACCTGGAACGGTTTGACCGACAGCGACTGGAACAAGGCGGCCAACTGGACGGCCAGTTCCGGTTCACCCATCGTTCCTACTTCTGATAATAATGTGTTTGTTCCGGGTGGGCTGGTCAATTACCCTGAGCTAACCATAAGCGGGCAGGAAACAGGTAACCTAACCATTGAACAGGGTGGGAAAATAAGAATGAGTACGGTTGCGGGAGATGTTCAGCCCGACCTGGACGTAGATGGTGACCTTACTATTGTGGGTGCCCTGCACACTACATCGGCACACGATTTAATATCGGTAGAAGGGAACTGGACAGCAGCTTCGGGTGCCAGGGTAATACTGAACGGAAGAGTTACCTTCAACGGTGTGGGTGGTGCTAAGCAGATAGATAATGGTGGTGCAGGTTTTTATGCCTTAACCATCTCCGGAACCACCCAATATCAGATTGCCAGGGACATAAAAGTAAAAATGGACCTGACTATCGATGCCGGGGCTGCTTTTGATGCGAGTCCTTCTAATCGTACTATTACTGTTGGGGGTGATTGGGTGAACAGCGGAAAATTCATCGCCCAGCAAGGTACCGTGGTGTTAAAATCATTGCCGGGTACGCAGAGCATACGTGGCGGAGGATATGCTTTTTATAACCTGCAGATCAATTCGCCCGGCACAAGGTATAACCTTCTGGACGACATGGGCGTAGATGAAATGCTGCAAATACAAAAAGGTATCGTTGATGTTAAAGTCAATACCTTGCGTATTGGTGACGGCAGGGGTACCGATGGGGTCTCTATTTCGGGTACCTTATTGGTCAATGCAGGTGCTACTCTGGATATGGGCGATAACGCCAGCCTTAATGTTAATGCCGGCGGATCGATGGAACTTTTGGGCGACGACAAGGATAACCGGGCCACACTGACCAGTAGTACTGGTGGGCGATATTCCTTCGATGTGAACTCCGGTGGGGCCATCAAAGCCAGTTTTTATAATGTGGATTATACCGATGCCGACGGATTGCATATGCATAGCGGTGCACATATCGATGCTACCTATAATCTGTCCGACGGTACGTTCTCGAACGGCTTCCCCGGCTCGGGAAGCTATATGACCTTGATGCACGATATGGCCACAGCTGATTTTACTTTGCGCAACCTGATTTTTAATGCAGGGCCAAACCATAGTGTAACACGCACAGCAGGTACTACCATCTTCCATTTCGAAGATGCCAGCGGTTTGTTGGGTAATTATCTGTACGAGCGGGACGAGGAAGCAGTACCCAGCCCTTCATCCGGTTTGTTACGCTGGCCTTTTGTAAAGCTTTATACATGGGAAGGTGATGTGGATAGCAACTGGCTTACGCCCGGCAACTGGTTCGACGATCAATTGCCCGTATCCACCTCGGACATTACTATTCCTAATATAGGACAACATCCTGTTATAGATAATAGCCAACTGTTCGAGATGCATGCATTGACCATTGAGGCAGGAGCCACCGTAACGGTTCAACCGGGAGCAAGACTTACCATTAATGGTGATTTGACAACGAATGATGGATTAATTATCCAGAATACCCCGGCTCAGCCTGTTTCTCTAATAGTTAACGGAACGGTTAGTGGGCAAACTAATTACGAGTGGAGCATTCCTAAATCTTTGGAGTGGTATATGTCGCATCCGGTGAGGGGTGTAACTGAGCAGGAATACGAAGCCTCCTAC
>NZ_FXTB01000018.1 GCF_900182605.1 Saccharicrinis carchari | reverse complement strand
TGCAGCCTTACCCAATGAGAGCCTCTCCCCTTAATATCGCTGACGTTATAGATGGTATCTGTAGGCAGATGCAATACTTCATGCAATGTGTTATCAATAAAAAGGTTAAAATAATTACGTTCTCCTCCGTTCAACAACAATTGTAATTCATTTCCGGTAAATTGAAATTGAATTGTTGTGCCTGGCCAATCGTAACGGATTTCTTTAGGTTTGGAGTCGTCAAACCGTCCGGTGTAATGGATGGCAGGATGATTGGCAGGTATGTGCTGCCATTTTTTTTGGGATGACAGGGGCAAGGACATTATCGCTATCAAAATATAAATAATATAAGGCCTCATACTCGTTTAGTTATTGATTCAATCTCTATTAAACCGTCCATAAAATTACCAACATAATCTGCCTGTCTTTATACGAAAGGATGGAGAAGCGGATTTAAAAGTTGGGCAAATTTAGCTCTGGAAATGGGTGCATTCATTTCCAGGGATACAAGGTTATGTTTTTTTTGGGATACTACTGCTTTTTTTACAGCAAATTTTATCATGTGGATTATAAGTTTTGCACAAACTTTCCATCAATTTCAATAAACACCATTATCATTAAACGAACTGATAAATATTCATCACAGTGCGTTTCGTACCCTTATCATTTTCTCTATCTTTGCCTATTATCCAAAAAATAAATATAGGTGCAAAATTATCTGGAGCAATTAAATCCGGCACAACAACAGGCTGTAATTACAACCGAGGGAGCATCTCTGGTTATTGCGGGTGCGGGATCGGGCAAAACGCGTGTGTTAACGTTTAGAATAGCGCACCTGCTTATGCAGGGTGTTCCTCCGCATCGTATTTTGGCCTTAACATTTACCAACAAAGCAGCCAGGGAAATGAAGCTGCGTATTGCCACCATGGTAGGTAACGATATTGCTCAAAAGTTATGGATGGGTACCTTTCATTCGGTATTTGCTCGTATTCTGAGGAGTGAGGCCGATAAACTGGGCTATCCTTCTTCTTTTACCATTTATGATACTGCCGATTCCAAAAGCCTTATAAAATCCATCATCAAGCAAATGAAGCTCAGCGATAAGGAATACAAGCCCGGCCAGGTGCTGGGAAGAATTTCTTCGGCCAAAAATGATTTGGTTACCCCGGCGGCTTATGCGCGCGATCAGCATCGTATGATGGAGGATCAGGCTTCGCGCAAAGGTATGGTGTACGAAATTTACACCCGTTATATGCGGCAATGCTATAAATTTGGAGCCATGGATTTCGACGATTTATTGCTCAATACCAATATCTTGTTTCGCGACCATCCCGAAATACTGCAAAAATACCAAAACTGGATCCAATATATTTTGGTTGATGAGTACCAGGATACCAACTATTCGCAATACATCATCATTAAAAAACTGGCCCAAAAGCATGGTAACATTTGTGTGGTGGGTGATGATGCACAAAGTATTTATAGCTTTAGGGGTGCTAAAATCGAGAATATCTTAAATTTCAGAAATGACTATCCCGATTACCAATTGTTTAAGTTGGAACAAAACTATCGTTCTACGCAAAATATCGTAAATGCAGCCAACAGTATTATTGCCAAAAACCAAAAGCAAATTAAAAAAGCTGTTTTTTCCGAAAAAGACCAGGGGAGTAGGATAAAAATACACAATGCTTATTCCGATATTGAAGAAGGATACATTGTAATTAATGATATTAAGGATAAAAAACTGAAGCATAACTACGATTATCAGGATTTTGCCATCCTTTATCGCACCAATGCACAGTCGCGTATCTTTGAAGAGGCCCTGCGTAAAAGCAATATGCCTTATAAAATTTATGGTGGATTAAGTTTTTATCAGCGCAAGGAGATAAAGGACTTATTGGCTTACTGTCGTGTTACGGTTAACCCGGCCGACCAGGAAGCACTCAAACGTATTATTAACTACCCAACACGAGGAATAGGAAAAACCACACTCGATAAAATTGAGGCAGCAGCTGTGGCTTCGGGTAAAGCGATGTGGGAGATATTGATATCGCTGGAAGATACTTCCCGATTATTTAATGCCGGAACACAACGTAAGCTAAATTCTTTTGTAGGCCTGATAAACGGCTTTGCAGCAAGTTTAAAACAGCAGTCTGCTTACGATCTGGTGATGGAAATTGCTACTCAAAGTGGTATGATGAAAGATTTATATCACGATAGAACGCCCGAAGCGATTGCCCGTCAGGAGAATATTCAGGAATTGATGAATGGAATCCAGGAGTTTAGCAATAACCGCATGGAGGAAGGAGGGGAAACAGGTCTCATTCACTTTTTGGAAGAAGTATCCTTACTTACCGATCAGGACAACGAGTCGGATGACGATATCAATAAGGTAACGCTGATGACCATCCATTCGAGTAAAGGATTGGAGTTTAAAAACGTATATATAGTTGGTGTTGAGGAGGGGCTGTTCCCTTCGTCGATGACTTTGGAAAGCGAACAGGGTATTGAAGAAGAGCGCAGGTTATTTTATGTGGCCGTAACCAGAGCCGAAGACTATGCTACCATTTCCTTTGCTCGTACCCGTTATAAGTATGGCGAATCGGCTTTTTGTCGACCCAGCAGGTTTATTGGCGAAATCCATAGCGATTTTGTTGAGTTTTCCGGCGATAAAATAAAAATAGCTGATAAGCCGGGTAAATTTACGCCAAAACAGGCAGAACGACGCTCATTTTCAAATACATCCACAACGGCAAAACCGGGATATAATTTTAAAAAAGTAGAAAACAGGCAGGGCGGTAAAAAAGGGGCTTCATTTTCCGGTAGTGCTGTTGGTAACCTTAAGGCAGGATTACTCGTAGAACATATTCGTTTTGGTAAAGGTCGTATTATTAGCCTCGACGGAGAAATGCCCAATGCTAAGGCTACGGTTGACTTTGAAAATGCAGGTTTAAAACAATTGCTTTTAAAATTTGCCAAACTTAAAATTTTGGGTTAAATTTGCAAAATAGTACATGCATGTTGTAAGCATGTTTGCTTCACTAATCACCATTATCATCCCCAAAATCCAATTTATAGTGTTTTAAAAGAACTTTCTTTTAGTTAGCACGGGTTTAACATTACTTCAAAAAATATTGATATAGAAGAGATTTTCATTGAGTATGGATTATAATTCAAAGAGGAAAAAGTTGCGTCTGCCCGAGTACGGCCGACATATCCAAATGATGGTTGACCACTGCGTTTCCATCGAAGACAAAGAGGAACGGACACGTTGTGCACATTCCATCATCGGCAATATGGGCAATATGTTCCCGCATTTGCGCGATGTAAACGATTTTAAGCATAAGCTGTGGGATCATTTGGCCATTATGTCCGATTTTAAATTGGATATTGACACGCCATTTGAAATGCCTGAAGCTAAAAGCTTAAACGAAAGACCCAAAAAATTAGCCTATAATAATCAGCGCATTAAGTATCGCCATTACGGACGTACGATAGAGAAAATGATAGATAAGGCTGCTGAAATGGAAGAAGGCGAATTAAAACAGCATCTAATTATGCTCATCGCTAATAATATGAAAAAATCTTTACTTACCTGGAATAAAGATTTTCCCGGAGACGAACGGGTTTTTTCAGATATGATTGAAATGTCGGGTAATAGATTGGTGATTAACGAAGACATTAAAATACCGGTTCAGCGCGAAAGTAACTATCCAAATCATAACACCGCCAACCAAAATGCCTCAAACCAAAGTGGCTACAACCAAAACCGTGGCAAAAAAAAACGCAACTACAAACGTCACGACGATCATAAAAACTAAATCTTCACGGGCTATAACCTACGTATAATGCATTCTTTCGAAATTGAAGGGGGTCATAAGCTTTCCGGCGAAATTACACCGCAAGGCGCAAAAAACGAAGCACTACAAATAATATGTGCCACCCTGCTAACTAACCAAGAGGTTGAAATAAGTAATATTCCGGATATTGTTGATGTGAACAATCTTATCGATCTACTGGATCATTTAGGTGTGCAAATTGTTAAAAAAAATTCCCATACCTATTCCTTTAAGGCCGAAAATATAGATCTTGGATATCTGCAAGGTAAGGAGTTCAGAAATAAAGCATCCTCGCTTCGTGGCTCAATCATGATTATGGGTCCATTGCTCGCCCGCTATGGGAAAGCATATTTTCCAAAACCGGGTGGCGATAAAATTGGGCGTCGTAGATTAGATACGCACTTTGTAGGCTTCGAAAAACTGGGTGCCCGCTTCCATTATAATGCCAACGAAATATTTTATAGCCTCGAAACCGATGGGCTTAAAGGTAGCTACATGCTTTTAGACGAAGCATCGGTAACGGGTACGGCCAATATCGTACTGGCCGCTGTTTTGGCAGAAGGAAAAACTACAATATACAATGCGGCTTGTGAACCTTATTTGCAACAACTCTGCAAAATGCTGGTGAGCATGGGTGCCGAGATAAGTGGTATTGGGTCCAATCTTTTAAGCATACAGGGTGTACCTGGCTTATCGGGATGTAAGCACCGCTTGCTGCCCGACATGATTGAGATAGGCAGTTTTATTGGCATGGCCGCTATGACGGGATCGGAAATAACCATTAAAGACACGGCTTACGACCAACTCGGGATTATACCGGAGGCCTTTAAAAAAATGGGTGTCAAATTACAACGCAGAGGAGACGATATTTTTATCCCTCAGCAAGATGAATACGAGATAGAAACCTTTATTGATGGCTCCATTATGACCATTGCCGATGCTCCGTGGCCCGGCCTGACACCCGACTTGTTGAGTGTTTTTTTGGTAATAGCTACGCAAGCCAAAGGAAGTGTTCTTATACATCAGAAAATGTTTGAGAGTCGTCTTTTCTTTGTTGATAAACTGATAGATATGGGGGCTCGTATTATCCTTTGCGATCCGCATCGGGCAACGGTTATCGGATTAAATAAAGAAACGCCACTCCGGGGTACTACATTAACCTCGCCGGATATTCGTGCCGGAGTAGCCCTGTTGATTGCTGCACTTTCGGCAAAAGGGACAAGTACTATTCAGAATATCAATCAGATAGATAGAGGCTACCAAGGTATTGATGTGCGATTACAAAAGCTGGGAGCCCGGATTAAAAGAGTTTAACAAAATCGTAGTTTTTATTAACAATGTTTAACCATGCCGTTTGGCTTGATTTAAAATATTGCCGAAAAAGATGCGTAAGTGTTTAGTCTGCAGATTGTTGTGGTGTGCACTATAAAGGAGGCTATAAGCGTATGGCATGAAAAACCGACTAAGATAAGTTCTTTAATCCGCATTTCCAAACATTTATTTTTGGTTATTGTTGTTATTCAACATACTTTTGCCAACTGTTTTTGTAACACTTGTCACGAAAACAATTGTGTTAATCTAATATTAGATTAACGGTACTGTAAAAATTATAACCTTTGCAGTATGAGTATTAACCAAAATTATTGTGTATGAGAAAGCTAAAACTATTGTTATTCGTTGTATTAGTAGGGCCAGGTTTTTTATCGTTTATCAACGGCATCCCCGAACCAAAAGTAGGCTTAGCCATTGGAGATAGAGTTCCTGAATTACAAACAACCTTACTTAATGGCTCCGAATTTGATTTGGAAACATTGCAAGGAAAAATGGTTTTAATAGATTTTTGGGCGTCTTACGACGGGGAGTCCCGTATGGAAAATCACCAAAAAATGATGCTTCAAAAAAAATTTGCAAATAGTAAGTTTTACAAAGGCGAAGGATTTGTAATCGTATCTATTTCTCTCGACAGGTTTAAATCACCGCTAAAAAATGCCATCAAGCAGGATGGTTTTACAAATGCCCTGCACATATGCGATTACAAAGGTGCGGAATCATCTATCTCCAAAACATTTGAGGTAACACGACCTATTAACCTACTAATTGATGGCGACGGCCGCTTAGTGGCACGAAGCTCAAGTATTGACAAGGTGACGGAGTCACTGGAATATCTTTCTAGAAATTAATTCTTATATGATGAAGAATAGATTAAAAATAATTGCCCTTCTGATGCTTACGCTTATTGTTGGAGTCGTATCAGCCTCAAATAATGACAAGGCTAAAATAGGGCTTGAAATCGGTAATAAAGCGCCAGAAATAAAATTGTTGTCACCACAAGGAGAAGTCATCGCTCTTTCTTCATTAAAAGGAAAAATGGTGTTGATCGATTTTTGGGCGTCATGGTGCGGCCCGTGTCGACGCGAAAATCCGCATGTGGTAGAGGCCTATCAAAATTATAAGGACAAGCATTTTGTTAATGGCAAAGGATTCACAGTATATAGTGTTTCATTGGATAAAAGTAAAGATAAATGGACAAATGCAATTACCCAGGATAATCTTTCGTGGCCATATCATGTAAGCGACCTGCTGGGTTGGAATTCTAAAGCGGCCCAAGCCTATGGTGTTAGAGGAATACCGGATAACTTTTTGATTGATGGCGACGGTATTATTGTAGCCAAACGTTTGAGGGGGGCACATTTGCAGGCAACACTTAAGCAATTGGTAAAATAAATTTGTGCCATTTGGATTGATGGCGTAATAAGATAATTATATGAAGCTATACAAACAATGGCAGTACAAACATGTACTGCCATTGTTTGTTTATCTACCTGACAGGATGTTATTACAGGATGTAAAAAGCTGTCAATATGTCCCAAGCTACGGTCTTGGCAAATTAATTGTTATGCCAAGGCTGTTCGTTCGAAAATAAAAAACTAAAATATATAATGACAACAAAAGAATCTAATAAGGAAAAAGAGGAGAGCGTGATGGAAGATAACATCAGCGCAAACCAAACCGATGCAGCCCCGGGGCAGGAAGAAAGCGCTATGGAAAATGAGGATCAAACGGAGGAGATGACTGACCTAAGCCCGGAGGAAATTCAGATTGAAGAGTTGACGGCAAAAGTATCAGAACTTAACGACAGATACTTGCGTTTGTCAGCCGAGTACGATAATTACCGTAAGCGCACTTTAAAAGAACGCATGGAACTATTGAAGAATGCCGGTGAGGGATTGCTCAGTGGGATATTGCCCGTGGTGGATGATTTTGAAAGGGCAATTGCACATTTGGATGATGCTTCCGATATTTCAGCGGTAAAAGAGGGGATTGATTTGATTTATAATAAATTTCAAGAATTCCTTAAGCGCAACGGGGTGGTAGAAATTGAGTCGATAGATAAAGATTTTGATACCGACCTGCATGAAGCAGTTACAAAAATTCCTGCACCAACAAATAAAATGAAAGGTAAAGTAATAGACTGTATCGAAAAAGGTTATATGCTGAACGATAAAGTAATGCGTTTTGCAAAAGTTGTTGTTGGAGAATAGTTAAGCACGGAAGATACACATTATGTCGAAAAGAGATTATTACGAAGTTTTAGAGGTAAATAAAAGTGCCTCCGCCGAGGAAATCAAAAAAGCCTATCGGAAAAAGGCAGTGCAGCACCATCCTGATAAGAATCCGGGTGATAAGGTTGCTGAGGAAAAATTTAAAGAAGCCGCAGAAGCTTATGAGGTACTTAGTAATCCACAAAAAAAATCGCGTTACGATCAATATGGTCATGCCGGTGTAGGCGGAGCCGCAGGTGGCGGATTTGGTGGCGGTGGAATGTCTATGGATGACATTTTTTCGCACTTCGGCGATATTTTTGGTGGCGGTGGAAACTTTGGTGGTTTTAGTGGGTTCGGAGGATTTGGCGGTGGCGGCCGTCAGCGCGTAAATAAAGGCTCAAATCTGCGTGTAAAAGTTACCCTTACGCTGGATGAGGTGTTGAAAGGTGTAGAAAAAAAGATAAAAGTAAAAAAATATGTGCCCTGCAGTCATTGTACCGGCTCAGGCGCCGAAGGGGGGGCTTCCCACAGCACCTGTACAAGCTGTCAAGGTTCGGGTCAGGTAACCCGCATATCCAATACTATCTTGGGTCAGATGCAAACGGCATCTACCTGCCCTACCTGTGGTGGCGAAGGTAAAATAATTACCAACAAATGTAAGCACTGCGCCGGCGAGGGGATAGAGAAAAATGAGGAAGTAATTTCGATAAACATACCAGCCGGTGTTGAAGAAGGTATGCAGCTTTCGGTATCCGGAAAAGGGAACGCCGCACGCAGAGGTGGCATAAACGGCGATTTACTGGTATTAATACAAGAAGCCGAGCATCCTGAGTTAGTGCGAGACGGAAGAGATTTGCTGTACAATCTGTTTGTGAGCATACCACAGGCTACCTTAGGCGCGCCGGTGGAGATACCGACCCTCGAAGGACGTGTAAAAGTGAAAGTTGAAGCCGGCACACAACCAGGTAAAATTTTGAGGCTGCGGGGTAAAGGTCTACCCGAAGTTAATGGTTACGGCAGGGGAGATATTCTGGTGAAAATACAGGTTTGGATACCCAAAAGTTTAACACGTGAGGAGAAAAAAGTAATGGAAAAAATGATCGAATCCGAATCCTTTAACCCTAAACCATCATCGCAAGAGAAGAATTTCTTTAGTAAAGTGAAGGATATGTTTTGAAAAAATAAATTATAAGCACAATTTATAAACATATAAAGCCCGTTCCTTATGCGAACGGGCTTTTTTTTTAACAAACCCCGAAGGTCTCATTTTTGCCGGATAATAGCGAAAAGCTTTTGGGAAACATGGTTTTGTATTTAAAATAATGACGTCTGTCAAGCTTTTGTTCATTTATACCGCTTACCTTTACTGGTCAATTATTGCGAACAGAACATTTAAAAGCTATAAATAGTTATGGGTAGAAGTTCAAAAGTGATAGAGCGAGACGAGGTAGTAGTCCGTTTTTCGGGTGACTCAGGCGATGGCATGCAATTGACGGGAACCTTATTTTCAAATACTTCGGCAGTATTTGGTAATGATATTTCTACGTTCCCGGATTATCCGGCGGAGATAAGAGCCCCCCAGGGTACAATAGGTGGGGTGTCAGGTTTTCAGGTTCATTTTGGTCACAGTGAAGTGTTTACGCCCGGCGACTATGCCGATGTACTGGTGGCTATGAATCCTGCAGCCCTAAAAGCCAATGCCAAATGGATAAAACACGGAGGTACCATTATTATGGATGTAGACAGTTTTGATGCCAGAAATCTGGAAAAAGCCGGATACAAAACCGATGACCCCATAACCGAAGATAAATTAGGCGATTATCATATTATTAAAGCCCCTATCACTACCCTCACCAAGGAGAGCTTAAAAGATATGGGGCTCGATAATAAAAGTATTTTACGTAGTAAAAATATGTATGCGCTGGGCGTTGTATATTGGTTATTTAACCGCCCCATGGAGCATACCACCAATTATATAAAGAAAAAATTTGCCAAAAACCCACTGGTGGTCGAAGCTAATCTTAAAGTGCTGCGCGAAGGGTATAACTATGGTGTAATTATTCAGGCCGTAACCCCTTCGTATCATATAAACCCTGCTGCCGTTGCAAAAGGAAAGTACCGTAACCTTAATGGAAATGTGGCTACAGCATGGGGGTTGATTGCCGCCGCAAAAAAAGCCAATTTAGAGCTTTTTTTAGGTTCGTACCCTATCACCCCGGCCACGGAGATTCTTCAGGAACTATCCCTTCGCAAGGACATGGGCGTAAAGGTTTTTCAGGCCGAGGACGAGATAGCCGGTATATGTACTGCTATTGGTGCCAGCTTTGCCGGTGATTTAGCTGTTACAAGCACCTCCGGTCCCGGATTGGCTTTAAAGGGCGAGGCCATTGGCCTGGCAATTATTGCAGAACTTCCACTGGTTATTGTTAACGTACAGCGTGGTGGACCAAGTACCGGATTGCCCACCAAAACAGAGCAGAGCGATTTGATGCAGGCACTGTACGGGCGTAACGGTGAAAGTCCTTGTGTGGTGATGGCGGCCTCATCGCCAATTAACTGTTTTGAGTATGCCTTTTATGCCGCAAAGATAGCCGTTGAGCATATGACACCCGTAATATTGCTGACTGACGGTTTTTTGGCCAATGGAACGCAAACATGGAAAATACCCGACCTGGCGGATTATCCCGAAATTAAAGCTAAACGGGTGGCACCCGAAGATGAGGCAACGTGGATGCCCTATCAGCGCGACCCGGAAACCTATGTGCGTAGTTGGGTAAAAGTTGGCACCCCGGGTTTGATGCACCGTTTGGGTGGTCTAGAGAAAGACGAAAAGACAGGCGGAGTATCCTACGATGCCGAGAACCATGAAAGAATGGTGAAATATCGCGCGGCTAAAATTAAGTATATCGAAAACAATATTCCCGAACAGGATATCCTGGGACAGCCCGACAGCGATTTGCTGGTGGTGGGATGGGGTGGTACGTTTGGGCACCTTTATACTGCCGTCGAGGAACTTGCCGAGGAGGGCGTAAAAGTGGCCTTAGCGCATTTCAATTACATCCAGCCCCTGCCCAAAAATACCCATGAGGTACTCAAGCAGTATAACAAGATTTTGGTATGCGAACTCAATCTGGGTCAGTTTGCCAATTATTTACGTATGAACTTTCCTGATATTCAATACCGTCAGTTCAATAAAATGCAAGGCTTGCCATTTACCGTGGTAGAACTTAAAGAGCAATTTAAAAAAATATTGGAGGACTAGTGTTATGAGCCAAAAAAGCGAACTAAAATATACCGATTTTAAAAGTAATTTAAGTGTGCGCTGGTGCCCTGGCTGTGGCGACCACGCCATACTAAACGCGGTGCAGAAAGCCATGGCCAATTTACAGGTGGAGCCGCACAACGTGGCGGTTATATCTGGAATAGGTTGCTCGTCGCGCTTCCCCTATTACATGAACACCTATGGGTTCCATACCATACATGGGCGCGCTTCGGCAGTGGCTTCAGGTGTAATGGTGGCCAATCCGGATTTAAAAGTGTGGCAAATTACGGGCGATGGCGATGCACTGGCCATTGGCGGAAATCATTTTATTCATCTTATTCGCCGGAATATAGATATCAATGTTATCCTGTTTAACAACCAAATCTATGGCCTTACCAAAGGGCAATATTCGCCCACATCAAAGCGGGGCTTTATATCCAAAACATCGCCCTACGGAACAGTTGAAGATCCTTTTAGGCCGGGTGAATTGACACTGGGGGCTCGTGGTCAGTTTTTTGCCCGCACCATCGACAAAGAAATAAAACTTTCTATTGAGGTAATGGAAGAGGCGGCCAGGCACAAAGGTACTTCCATTGTGGAGGTGTTGCAAAACTGCGTTATCTATAACGATAAAACACATGAAGCCATTACCGATAAAAAGTTTAAGGCTGATAGAACCATCATACTGCGACATGGCGAAAAAATGATTTTTGGTGTGGATAACAACAAGGGCTTGGTGATGGACGGTATGGATATTAAAGCCATTACCATAGGTGAGGATGGCTATACCTTAGATGACGTTTTGGTGCACGATGCGTATAGTCCGCATGCTGCAATACACCGTAAACTCTCGAATATGGATTTTCCGGAATTGCCGGTGGCACTGGGAGTTATTCGATCGGTTAAAGATGATTGCTATGACGAATCGGTGGAACAACAGCTAAAAGAAGTGCAAGCCAAAACAAGCATAACTACTTTTGAAGAGATGGTGAACTCCGGCGATGTGTGGGAGGTGGAGTGAGGACGCAGTGTAAAGTGGAGGGCGTATAGCACGCAACGTAAAGTGTAAAACAAGGAGCGTAAAGCGAAGAACGCAGAGCATAAAAAAACGGAGGAAATAAAAAAAAACCGATTTGTTGTTTGTTCTTGTAGTGTGTAAATTTATAAAACCAAATACTTTTACTCAACAGAATTAACAGTGCCCTTGTTGTAACAAAACACCTGTTTTGTGCGTCATTCTTATATGCTATATTTCTCATCCATTAAAATCACTTGACATGACAATTAAAAAACTGGTATTCGCATCAATAGCTGTATTAATCGGCTTATTAATATTTGTTCAAATTAGTTCTGCCCAACGAGAAATTCGACAAGTAGGGAACTTTAATTCTATCAAGGTGGCCAACGGATTGGATGTGTATATAACGCAACAAAACGAACGGGGTGTTGAGATAGAAGCATCCAAAGGTCAAATACATAGAATTATTACGGAGGTTAAAGGCGAAACCCTGCATGTTTATGTAAAAGGCAGTTTTAAATGGAATTTAAAAGATACGCGAAAGGTTTACATCTCTTCTCCAATATTTAAAAATATTACAGCCAATGGAGGTGCAGATATACATGGAACAACGGCCATAAAAGCAGAAAACCTAAATTTAGAATGCAACGGAGGTGCTGATATTTATTTATCGGTGTACACCAATAATTTGAATTTAAATTGTACAGGGGGTGCAGATATGCTTATCGAAGGTACTACGGAAAAGCTCACCGCGTCGGCATCGGGTGGTGCCGATATCAACGCTAAAAAGCTAAAAGCGAAGCATGCAACAGTATCGGCAAGTGGGGGTGGTGACGTGGAAGTATTTGCTTCCGAATCGCTCACTGCCAATGCCAGTGGAGGTGGCGATGTAAACTATTCAGGTTCGCCAAAAATGAAACAAATTAACGAGTCGGGCGGTGGCGACGTTTCGGGTTATTGAGCTAAATTAGTTTACCTTTGCCAGCATAAAAGGTAATTCATGTTTTCAGCATTATTTATAAATGTACTATCGGTTTTTTTAATGATGGTACCCGGATACGTTATCATCCGGCGAAATATCATATCCGAAAAAGCACTTAAAGATTTTAGCCATATCATCATCAAGGTACTTTATCCGTCCTTGATTTTTAGTTCTGTAACAACAAACTTTACGCTTACCAAAGTGCTTGAGTCGTGGCAACTTCCCGTTTCCATTTTCATGTTTTGTGTACTGGGGTATGCCATTGGCCTGTTGTATGCGGGTTTTTTTAAAAGTAGCAATCCTAAAAGGCGCAAGAGTATTTTGTTTCAGATGACCATCAACAATTACTCCTTTTTGCCCCTTGCCATTATATCCAAACTCTACGGCGAACAGCATATGGCCGCACTAATACTATCCACCCTGGGTGCCGAGCTGGCGGTATGGACACTTGGCATGTCTATTCTGAACTTAAATAAAGGGGGTTTTACCTTACGCAACCTTAAGCATCTATTGTCGCCGCCTTTAATCAGTATATACTTTTCGGCGGGGCTTTTGCTGGCATTGCACATAGTAAACATGCCTATACAAAGATTATTCGATAGCAGCTTGATTATAGATTATACCCAAAAAACCATATACGAATTGGGGCAGGCTACTATTCCGATGTCCTTGATAATGGTGGGGGGAAGAATGGGAAAAATAAAACTTGGCGATTTAAAACAAAGAGACCTGTGGGCGGTAGCCTTGTTCAGGCTTATACTCATACCTGTTGCGGGCGTACTAATGCTCAAATTTCTATTCCCCCATCATCTTTATCTTAATGTCATGCTCATTGTGGCGGTTATGCCCTCAGCTATGGCCAGTCTGGTGTTGGGCGAATTGTATGGTGCCGATCAAAAACTGATTAGCGGTACCATATTGATAACCCACGCGCTATCATTAATTACTATTCCCTTGTGGCTTTTGCTTTTGCTCTAAGTATTATTTTTCCAATCGATAATTCGCGAATAGTTTAGGGTAAAGCTAAAACGAGGTTTTCTTATCACTTTAATTAACGAACAATTTCTTTAATTGTGGGTTCAATATCTTTAGCCCGCCCTATACACTTTATTCTGAATCGAACAGTGAAGGCCGATTCAGCATTGGCAGAATCGTGGGCTAAGCCTATAAAAAATTTACTTCAACTTAAGCGACTTTATGCCTAGAATAGCTGAAAGTGATGAATGTATATATTTTTTAGCTTAGGTGTAATTTGCACAATAAAATAGTCATGAGCAACAGTTTTAATTTGCCCGTTAATGGCAAAAAAAGAGTGATAATTATCGGAGCCGGATTTGCCGGCTTAAAGTTGGCACGTAAGCTCGGTAGTTCGGGTTATCAGGTGGTAATGATAGACAAAAGAAACTTTCATCAGTTTCAACCATTGTTCTATCAAGTGGCCACCTCAGGATTGGAACCCAGCAATATTTCCTTTCCCATACGCAAGGTTTTTCAACAACACAGAAATTTACATTTCCGAAATACAGAATTGTATGAAGTGCGAGCGGATGCCAAAACAGTTGTTACTGCTGCCGGCGAGCTGAGCTACGATAAACTAATTATAGCCACCGGGGTGGATACCAACTATTTTGGCAACCGGAATATAGAAAAGTACAGTATCCCCATGAAATCGACAGCCCAGGCTATTAATTTACGTAACCGCATATTGGAGAGTTTTGAAGCCGCTATTTTAACGGATGACAGAAAAGAACAGTCTAAACTCTTGTCGGTGGTTATCGTAGGCGGAGGACCCACGGGTGTGGAACTGTCAGGAGCTATTGCCGAACTAAAACGCTATGTATTGCCCAAGGATTACCCAGAGCTGGATTTTCACCGTATGAAAATCCGTTTATACGAAGCAGCACCCAAATTATTGAGCGTAATGAGCGAAAAAGCCAGCCAGGATGCGCTTAAATTCCTGACTAAACTGGGTGTAGAGGTGCATTTAAACACCATGATCTCGGATTACGACGGCGAGAATATGACCTTGGGTAACGGTAAAGTGCATAAAGTACAAAACCTGGTTTGGACTGCTGGTGTGGGTGGTAAAAGAATCAAAGGTATTGCTGATGAGTATTACGCACACGCCAATCGATTAGCAGTCGACAGAACTAACCGGGTTAAAGGCTTAAATGATATTTATGCCTTAGGCGATATAGCTTACATGGAAACCGAAAAATATAAAAACGGACACCCTCAGGTGGCACAAGTTGCCATTCAGCAAGCCGTGCAATTGGCTAAAAACCTGCTTAATAATACCGAAGAGCCATTTGAATACAAAGACAAGGGATCAATGGCTACCATAGGCCGAAATATGGCCGTGGTGGATTTACCCAAATTTAGTTTTTCGGGAAGCTTAGCCTGGTTTTTATGGCTGCTGGTGCACCTGATGGCCATCGTAGGTGTTAAAAATAGATTGTTTATCATTATTAATTGGGCACAAAGCTATTTTTCACGCGACCAGTCGCTAAGAGTGCTTATCAGGCCATTTAAAAAGAAGAGGACAGGGGCATAGGTTGGTAGAAGGTAAAAAATCAACTAACGTTATCGGGTTAGCGTTAGTTGAATTTTTCAATGCTTTCCTCTTGTTTGTGTTAATTTCTCATTTTTTTTAATTCCTCATGAATCTTGTCCCAGCGGTGGTTTTCCATTTTTGGACCGATTACCTCAATCACATTGCCCGAGAGTAATGCAGCTATTTCGCCACACTTATCGATAGGAAGCAGGTTGATGAGGCCATATAAAAATCCGGCTGCATATAAATCACCGGCTCCTGTGGTATCTACACTGTTTGCGGGTATGATACCTACTTCAAAAGTTGTTTCAAAATGCTTTATCAAGGAGCCTTCACTGCCCAACTTTAAAACAGCAATATTACAGTCTTTGGCCATTTCGTCCAAGGCTTCTTTGTGTTCTTTTTGGGTAAAGGCTTTGGCTTCCTCTTCGTTGGCAAAAAGTATATCTACATATTTGCCTACCATATCTTTTAAAAAGGCATGGTTATCTTCCACCACGTTATAGCTGGCCAAATCGAGCGAAACAATTAAATTGGCTTCTTTGGCATATTTAAGTGCCTTTTCAATTAATGGTTGATTGTACACCAAATATCCTTCGATATGAAAGTGGGTATAACCATGAAAAAGATCTCGCATCACATCATCAGCACATAGCTCCACAGCAGCACCCAGATAGGTGGCAAAGGTACGCTCCGAATCGGGACTTATTAAAGCTACTGCTTTCCCCGAATCGTTATGGCTTTCCAGCAATTTAGCTTCTATGTTGTTTGCAGTCATATCCTTTTTAAAGAATGCCCCTAATTCGTCTTTTCCTACTTTACCAAAAAATCCGGTGGCAACTCCCAGACAAGACAAGCCGTGTATTGTATTGGCAGCGGAACCTCCCGATGCCATTTCTTTGGCATGGTTGGCTATCTCCAGCAATACTATTGCCGATGTTTCGGCATTAACCAATTGCATACTTCCCTTTGGGAAATTCAATTTTGTCAATAGATCATCATTGTCCATTCTTGCCAAAATATCAACCAGCGCATTTCCCATGCCTAAAACCTTGCTCATAATCAGATACTTATTTCTTAAATGATGTTTTTGTGAAAATATTTCCACAAAGATATTGCATACTTTCAATAATCCTATTACTTTTGCTGCGCATTTGACAAAAACACGAAGGCAAACGGCCAACCGTTTCATATGCATATAATCAATTAGAGTGTAATTATACTCCTCCTTAGCTCAGCTGGTTAGAGCACCTGACTGTTAATCAGGGGGTCCTAGGTTCAAGTCCTAGAGGAGGAGCCATAACAAACATATATATTATCCCTTTGGAATTGCCAAAGTTTACACTCCTCCTTAGCTCAGCTGGTTAGAGCACCTGACTGTTAATCAGGGGGTCCTAGGTTCAAGTCCTAGAGGAGGAGCCATAAAGAAGAGATTGGATTTTTGTCCGGTCTCTTTTTTTGTGTGGTAACTTTTGTACAAATAGAGGTGTTATCGAGTTTTTTTACATGGGCTTGGCTCTTTTGCATAGAGCATCCCGTGATTATTCATCACGGGAGGTTCCCAGGTTCAAGTCCTGGAAGAGGAGCCATAAAAAAGAGATTGGATTTTTGTCCGGTCTCTTTTTTTTTGTGCGTTAGCTTTTGACACATAGATGCGTTATCGGTTTTTCTGCAAGGGCTTGGCTCTTTCGCATAGAGCATCCCGTGATTTTTCATCACGGGAGGTTCCCAGGTTCAAGTCCTAGAGGAGGAGCCATAAAAAAGAGATTGGATTTTTGTCCGGTCTCTTTTTTTGTGTGGTAACTTTTGTACAAATAGAGGTGTTATCGAGTTTTTTTACATGGGCTTGGCTCTTTTGCATAGAGCATCCCGTGATTTTTCATCACGGGAGGTTCCTGGGTTCAAGTCCTGGAAGAGGAGCCATAAAAAAGAGATTGGATTTTTGTCCGGTCTCTTTTTTTGTGTGGTAACTTTTGTACAATTAGAGGTGTTATCGAGTTTTTTTACATGGGCTTGGCTCTTTTGCATAGAGCATCCCGTGATTTTTCATCACGGGAGGTTCCCAGGTTCAAGTCCTGGAAGAGGAGCCATAAAGAAGAGATTGGATTTTTGTCCGGTCTCTTTTTTTTGTGGGTTAGCTTTTGACACATAGATGCGTTATCGGGTTTTCTGCAAGGGCTTGGCTCTTTAGCATAGGGCATCCCGTGATTTTTCATCACGGGAGGTTCCTGAGTTCAAGTCCTGGAAGAGGAGCCATAAAAAAGAGATTGGATTTTTGTCCGGTCTCTTTTTTTGTGTGGTAACTTTTGTACAATTAGAGGTGTTAT
>NZ_FXTB01000017.1 GCF_900182605.1 Saccharicrinis carchari | reverse complement strand
GCTACAAATAAAATTCTTTGCGTGCTGTAAATCTATTTCAAGCTTGTCGATTATTTCAACTAAAACACTTGGTTTTCAGACTATAAAACCCTATCTCCATGGCAGTAAATAAATTTTCCACGAGCCGTAAATCTCAAACCCATCTTTCATATTAGCTATTTTTTTCGGTTGAAATGCAGCGTTTTCAAGCTATTAAATAACTTGACAAAAATTTAAATCGAAATTTTACACAAGTTGTAAATACAAAGGCCTTTTCTCAGAAGCTTTTTTTCACAATGCACGCCAACGTTCGGTACAAGAATAGTAGCCGACTGCGGGCTACAAACTTTTCAAGCTACAGAAAAGCCAAAGCGGGCTACAACCCTTGAATTTACTACTGCTTTGGCTATTATTTTTGTACATTGTTGGGCACAGTTATTCTCTTGTTATATGTTCAGCTCGTATCTTCTCCTCATTTCAGAAACTGTTTCTTTAAATGTTTCTTCAATTCCGTAATAATTCCAAAAATCTAAATATGACATTGGTACAAAATCAATAAAATCACTTATCGCAATTTTAAACTCGTCAATTTGGTCATTATGTTTTTTAAACATATTAAATTCAAACCAATTCTTCGGAAGCCAATAGATATAGACCAAAACAGGTTTCTTTTCACATTTTTGTCCAGCATTTATTAAGCCAATTGTGTGTTTGATTAATTGCGCAAAATCAAGATGTTTCTTTTCTGTATTTGATACATAATGGTTAATGACATTCATAAATGAGGCTGGTAAATACTTTAGTTCTTTCCGATTCAAGTATTTCTCAAGATTATTCCCCTTGTTTGGTAATTTTTCTGTGAAAATTTCTGTGAATTTTGATTCAATTCCGATTATTACTTTTTTATTTTCCAAATAGAAGTCAAGGTTTGGTATGCTAATTCCAGTTGGTAATTTTTTTTCAAATGATGCTTCTTCAAAATCCGTGTAATTCAAAAAAGTGAATTCATTCAAGCTATATTTTAACAATGCGAAATTATTCACACACAATGCAGAAGATGAATGAATCGCATTAAACTTTGTAATGCCATTCCTGTCAGGTCTTAACTCGCTTCCTTGACCGTTATCTAATTCCCTTTCAATTTCATTCCATGAAGTAACAGTACCAATGAGATTTGCAGAGTTTGACGAAACATATCCTTTCTGGTTAGGGTTTAATCCATATTCAGTAGCTTTCTTTATTATCTCATCTTGGATTTTTCTGCTGTTCATTTCCTGCGGTTTAATTGTGCCCAACGTCTCGAATAAGGGGTCGTGGGCTAATTTGAAAAACCAAACTTCCAAAACCAAACTTAGCCGAAGCTTTTGTTTTGACTATAAATTTATTCTTTTCACTAGCCGAAACAAAAGTTTCGGCGAACTTATAAAAAGAGCAAATACTCCAAATTTATGCTGCCAGCCCATGCCCTTTATTTATTGTTACCATGCGTTTTTTTTACTATTACAGGTATAATTAATTCATCTTCATTTGTCTCAGTCCAAATTTGCGTTGCTCCATTTTTACCTTCCCTATTTCCCCAAATTGCAACAGCTTGATTAGGTGGTATAAAATTCAGTTTCGTAATAATTCTATTTGTCAGGTAGTTTTTAACGCTAGAATAATCGTGAATTGGCATTCCGTCCAGCATGTAAAACATTTTTATATTAGGATTAACTTTTTTAACGAACCTATATTCCAACCATTTTGACTTATTGAACGCTATTTGCGATGTCGAGTCTGTAAGAACATGTACTACTGCAGAATACGGACTTTTATATTCAACTGCAAGTGAGTCTGAAATCTCGAATTTCAAAATTGATGGATTTTTAATCTGATTCAGAAAGTCTTGCGCATTGAGAATAACAAACTTATCATTTAGAACAAACAAGGTATTTTCGTCCAATTCAGATTTTAATTTTTCAATGGATGTCTGATGACAACTAATAATTGAAACTGAAAATAATAGTAGAGTTAAAACCTGTAATATTCTAGTCATAGTTCTATTTTTTGAGGGTATCTTTATTAAATGCATGGTAACGTTCGGTACAAGAATAGTAGCCGACTGCGGGCTACAAACTTTTCAAGCTACAGAAAAGCTAAAGCGGACTGAAACCCTTGATATTGCTGCTATTTCGGCTATTATTTTTGTACATTGTTATGCGGTCGGCTTTTATTCCTAAGCCAATTTCAAAAAGTTGTCTTCAAGTTTCACATTGAAGTTAATTTCAGCTTTCAACGCTCTAAAAACCTTAATTATCGTGTCAATGGTCGCACTGTTTGCACTTCTTTCGAGTTTTGAGATTTGTGCCTTTTGAACCCCTACAAGTTTTCCTAATTGCTCTTGGGTCAACTTACGTTCCTGTCGTGCAGATTTTATCATTTTGCCCAAAACATCCATTCGGAGTTCGTATTCATATTCGTCTCTCTCAGGATTCCCGATTTTGCCGATATACTTATCTTTCATTTCGGCAAGCGTGTAAATTTTCATTTCTTCAGTTGCCATATAATTATTTTTTTTGTTTGTTTTCAAAATATTTCTTTCTAATTCTTACCGCTCTGTCAATTTCCTTTTCCGGGACTTTGTCAACCTTTTTTATGAAACCGTGGGTTGCAAACACCAAAGTTTCTTTATTGTCCGATTTGTCCCAAAATGCAAGAAGTCGAATTTGAAGTCCCGCATATTTTGTGCGAAACTCCCAAATATCATTTTTCAGTTTCTTGAAAAGTTTTGGGTCATTTGTTTGCTCTGAAAGGTCAATATTGTAGAAGAGTTTTTTTGCCGTTTTCAAATCAAGTCCTGCTATAAACTCGTTTGCATCTTCTAAAAATCGCGTTTCAAAAAATCTCATAGCTTTAAATCCTTGTGTAACGTAACAAAGATAATAAAGTTTCTAAATATGGATACTAAATTGGTGCAATAATTTACGAGTTGCTTTTTTAAGCTGACGCATAACGGTCTCGGCTATGCGTAGTGCGGGATTTCAAGGTACTTCACTGTCCGCTTGCCGAAAAGTTTGTTTAATGTAATTACTTTCATATCAGCACTTTCGCCCGCATTACGTATAGCCATTGTTGTGCTTTCGTGCTTTATTTTTCTTCGTCCTTGCGTTGGCGTTAAAGCTCTTTGCAACCGCAGGAACGAGGATTGCAATGTGCTTGAACTGAGCGATGGAAATTTTGGGCTATTTTTTCTCATAGTGCTTGTCAAACTCTTTTATGATGTTCGTACTATAAAATTTCATCTTAGGACTTTTCGGGTTATTCCAATCAAGCCGTCTTATCGAACATAATTGCTCATCCTTTTCTAATTCTCGTTTTAAATCCCAAAAGGCATTGTTCATTTTAAATGTCTTGTATCTGCTTTGAAGTTTGGGCTTTAAATCATTTGTCCAACTCCAAGGATACTTCTTTTGGAATTCGGCTTCTGAGTCAACCTTGTAAGAAATTGCATTTGGATCGTCTGGGTCGTATTTGAAAGTTGTTAGTGTATCAACTGATTTTGATTTTACCCACTTGGTTTCAAGTATCAGCGATATGTTGTGTTCTTGGGTTTCGTCAGATGGGAATGACTTTTCTTTGGCTGCTATAAATTTCAGTAGATTCTGATGCTGTTTGTCTTCTTTATTAATTGAAAAGCTCTGCATTTCGTGATTGTGGAAAAACGAAATGGGCATCAGGTAAAAATTATATTGGCTTAAATCATGGTCAAACCAAGTGTTGGCCACATTGACGTAGCTCTTTAAAGAAGCTGTTCCAATTTCTAACACTTTCTTTTCAAAAAGCTTACTATCATTCATGAAGTGGATAGCATTGTCGCGAATTTCAATGAGCAACCCTAAGTTTTCTTGAAGCCGGTCTGGTAAATCCAATTGCTTCATGGCATTGGTCACATCAATGGTCAAATAGTTTCCCGAGCGACTTGTTTTATACTTTGGCTTTTTGAATTTTTTGCCGTCTTTTCTCTTTTTGTTTGGGTCAATGATGTAGATGCTTTCTAGCTTGTTCTTGTTGAGTTGAAGAATTCGGGCTTTCAATAACAGTTCCCAAGCATTAACCATGAGAATTGAGAAACTCTCTTCACGGTATTTGAAATCAGGTTTGTTGTATATCTCAATTGCCGATAAAGCCGCATGAACGGATTTCTCAAGTAGGTGTTGACATCTGGCTTTTCGAGACATAATTGTTTTTTATTCAGCCATCGGCTTAATCATCCTTTCAACAAACGCAATCTCTTCTTCACTCAGTTTATACTTTTTGTAAAGCTGCTGGTCAATCTCTGGAATTGGTTTGCTCCAATCTATATCTGAATTATCTGTGAAGTCTTGAATAGGTACCCACGTGTAAGTGGATTTAGTTGCGTCCTGTGTCATTTTTCTTAATGAAACTAGAAATCTTAAGAATTTAGATTTTAGGAATCTTTCAATATTGATTGATTCTTCTTTGGAATCCACATAAAAAAATAGGTATGATTGTGTGCAAACAGAAGGATTATCCGCGATTAAGGGTTTGCCTAGAACTATATCAGGTATTCTTTTACCACCATCCGAACCTGCTTTTGGGATTAATACCTTGTAAGTGTCTATTAGGTGAACACTCTTAGTAATATCATCGCGATTTATCCAACCAACCTGTCTTTTCCCTTTAGTTATGTAATGAAGAGGCACAAAACCATCTACTTTATTTTTTTCAAATGCATTAAAATTTGAAGTCCATCCAAATTCCTTATCTACAGAAAGGATAGAAGTGATCGATTCTTCATCTTTTTCAAGTACTTTATCTAAAATGACGACCGAAAGGCTATCTCTTACAAGAATGTCGAATTTATCAAGTTGTCTTTTCACTGGCCCATAAATACTTTCACCACGTATTGTTGTCACCTCACATTTGTCGTTATGATTGCTGTTCCACAAGAAATAACAAATACCACCTTTCACTTCAACACCAGGGAATATTTGATTAGAGTCAGGGTAGTCAGTCATTCGATGTAATCTCTTATCCTCAAGCATTGATTGCCTGAACTCAGTTAATCCCAATCCTCCTGACATCCAACGTGAAGGGACTATTAAACTAAGAAAATCAGGTTTTATGTCCTTAGAAATCTGTACAAAGTGATTATAAACTGGCAAACTTCTATTTCCACTTTCAGCAGTTACCTGATAAGGCGGATTTCCTACGATTGCGTTGAATTTCATATCGTTCTTTTTATTAGCCTTCCAATAAGACTGTCCTTTTCTAATTTTTGTGATAAACTTTTCGGGACGTTGCGTGATTTGGCGTACCATGTCCTCA
Source organism: Saccharicrinis carchari (assembly GCF_900182605.1). Lineage (NCBI taxonomy): Bacteria > Pseudomonadati > Bacteroidota > Bacteroidia > Marinilabiliales > Marinilabiliaceae > Saccharicrinis > Saccharicrinis carchari. Next base: position 15,741 of record NZ_FXTB01000017.1, on the reverse strand, counting down.
AAATAACGTGTATTTACTTCTCTTTCTCTAAACCCCACTAATGTTCGCTTGGTAATGCTTTTCGCCATAGGCGTTTTACACAGCACAAATACGTTTTCTGCTACCGTTTTATCCCACAGTTTTTGCTGTTGTTCAATGGTCAATTCATTGGGTCCTGCTGTTGGATATTGTTCCTTTATGCGGTTACGGAAAATGGAATAAGCAACATAGAGTGGATATAAACCTGATTTAGAGTTAATTTCTAAGATGTGAGTATCAGGCGAAAAAACTTCATCGGTAACCTTTCCTTGTGAAACAAAATGAGGCTCTGAAATCGTCTTTTCTCTGTTTTCACTTAAGAAACTATAACCGCCCAAGCAATCGCCTAAGTGCATATTCACCACACGCCATGGAGTCAAAACGGTTTCTTTGTCGGGGTTTCTAAACGTACCAAAGATGTGCGTGATGCGTTCAATGCGTTCTTCAATCGTTTGATGGTCGGCAGCTCTTGCTAGTGCACGAATGCGTTTGCCTGCTGCTCTAAAGACGTCAGGGTCGTAATATTTTTTAAACGCATTAAACTTTTGTTTAGTAACCCCTTTTGGCATAAACTCTAACCACGATTGTTGATCGACTAATGTGGCAAAGTTGTCAATCGAAAGCTCTTCATCCTCATTCTGTAATTCTGCACCATATATCATTAACGGCATTCGAATAGAAATACCCCGAAGAATAGAAATGGCACTTTCTTTTTGTTTCTTTTTCTGCTTTTTCCGCTCTAAAAGTTCTTTTTCTTCTTCGGAAAGTTGGCGTTTCGGTTTCTTCTCAGCTTTATCTAGCTTTTCATATTCTTCATCAGTAAAGCCTTGTTTGTTTATATCAAGGTCTTTTGATTTTGGCATTGCCTTGGTACTTCCGATAATTTTTTTTAGGTTATTAAACTCTTCAAGGTCAACATCATCTAAGGTCATTAACTCATTATCGTTATAAAGATGATTATCCTCAAACCCATTTCTAACCACTCTTTCAACATAAACCTTTTTGAGCTGTTCGAGCATACCATTCACGTCATAGTCTTTCATGCGTGAACCGTCAAAGGCAATGATGGGGCAGAAGTTCAGGAATTCGCCCATTACATTTCGGTCAGAGTAACTTGTTTTGCCTGCCTTAGCAGAAACCTTGGCTGTTTCGGCTATAACCTTCAAGGTGCGGTCAGGAGCAAAGTCAAATACAAAGCATTCTTCTTTCACTTTCCCATTTATAGTTGCTGGGGTCTGCACCCTGAAAATGGTTTGCATGTAAGCGGAAGCAGAAGTATTGTGCGAACCTGAAAGCATGAAAACGGCTGTCCAAGCTTTTACCGAAACTCCTGTCGTCAAACGACCACAGGAAAGCGTTATGGTATAGGTTTCATGGGGTTTGTCGCTTATCGCTTTCTCTACTTTTTTAAGGGCTTCTTCATTGGCTTCTTCTTCGTCTCCATCACCCGCAACATTTACAATTTTAAACTGACTGAAAACAGGATGCGATTGAAGTAAAGTACTTAACGCACGAGCTTCTTTTACGCCTGGCACCATCCAAAGCGAGCGACGAAAATTATCTCGATATTCTTCTGTTGAATAAGGATAATTGCTTTCAGCGTCCGATTTACAGATTAAGTTTAGGAATGAAAGCACATCCTTTTTGTGTAGAAAATCTCCTGAATCGTTCACTCGGAAAAACTCACGGAAATTGAAAGCGACTTCTTCATCAATATAACCATGCAGGAGTTTTCCTAAATCGTAGGTGAAGATATTAAGTTTTGGAAGTGACGCATAAGGGTTGGGATCGCCAAAGTGAATTTTATCCCATTGGGCTTTGGCTTTTTGCTCCATTACATAATCCCAAGTGAAAATTTCATCTTCCTTGTAATTATCCAACAAGTTGAAAGGTGTACCTGATAAATGAAGTATTTTTGTTTCGTCTTTTCTTAGTTCTTCAAGAACGTTTTTCCCTAATTCTGTTTGCGTTCCTTCATGTGCTTCATCAATAATGATAAAGTCCCAAGCGGTGCTGAATAGCTCATCGTTCTTATCAAAATTGCCACCTACCAACTCAGAACCGCGTAAGTCCTGCATTGAAGCAAAATAGATATATTTGGATTTCCCTTTTTTGCATTCACGTTCAAGAGTAGCAAATTGATCCCCTTGATTTTTGGAACCATAAGAGAAGTTGGGAGCATCATAAAAAATTTTTCCGAAGTCCTCGAACCAACCTTTATCCACCACTGGGCGATGCGTTAAAATCAGGGTTCTGGTAAAATCGTGGTCTTTGACTACTTGTAAGGCTGAAAGAGTCTTCCCAAAGCGCATTTTGGCGAACCAAAGCATCTCATTTCCTTTTTTGAATTGCTTGGCCGTTTTTTCAATGGCTTCCTTTTGTTCAGGTCTAAATACAATGGGTGATTGCGTTTCTGTTACTTCACTCGCATGAAGTGAATCTCTGCCTTCTTTTACAGCGCTTATGGCTTTCTTGACCGTTTCAAGGTCGGTTATGTACCATTCGTTGGCCTTATTCTTTGAGTCGAAGATTTTCTTTTTTACTCCTGAACGAGTAAGCACATTGTGAACCTCATGGTCTGAAAAGGCTTTGAGTCCATTTTTGTCATTATAAATGGTTAGTTCGGTGTAAAGCAAGTCATAGGCGATACCTGCGGTTTGCGTGTATTGGTCAATCCGCTTTTTAGCCGCTTTATTAAGTGCTTTACTATTCGGTTCTAGTCCCCAAATATTCTCATTGTCGGAAGTGGCTTCTCCAATTTTTAAACAGCCTCTATGCCCATCATCGTTGATACGAAAAACATAGATCAGCTTTAGTTTTAATGATGATGTAAATTTCATTTTCCTTTTCCATTTAAAAGGTCAACGAACCTGATTTTCCTACCCGTTTTTCCTGTTTTCAAATCTTTATTCGACCAATCCTTTACTAAGCAATAAATCCCATTGTGTGTTTTGATATTTCCTTTTTCACAACCTTCACAGAAAGTGTGTTTGGTTTCAGTTTCACCAAAAAGATTTACTGAGACTTCTGTTTTGTGTCCGCATGAATTTGGGATAACTCCTTTGAGCCCATCCATTTGCCAAACGTTCCATGAAATGATGTAGGCGATAAACTGAATGGATTTTAGAAGCGGTTCTTTCCCAAATTTATGGGTGTAGTTTTCAATGAAAGATGCTAGCATTGCTTCTCTTGCTAATAATAAACTATCACCCTGCCATTCAAAGGCGTATGTATTTTTGAATGCGGTCTGTGCGGCTTTTAACCATTCACCTGTTGAGTCAACATTCTCGTTGACCACCCTTAACTTTCGGTCAAGAATTCCGATTCTCTCTTCAACTGGTATAAAATCACCTGTTGTGCTATCGTAACGACTGGTGATGTAGGGTGCTTCTCCGCAAGCTACTTCAAGCCGAGTATCTCGGATATAGTGTTTCCACGTTTTCCCTTTAGGATATTTGATTTTGTCGTGTTTGGTTTCCCAACTTTTTGAGCCATCAGAATTAGTAATCTCTCGATTAAATACTTCTTTCTGTCCGAACCAAGCGTCATCAATCAAATTGTTCTGGGCATTACACACCCAAGAAGGGGTGAAAACTTCAGCCATTTCCTTTGACCTTGATTTTTGCAAAACTTGGTCTTTGTGTACTCTTGGCATGATTATATCGCCATTCTCTCCTGTAATTAAATCAGGTGTTATAGGTGCCTTGTAAGCGTATGCTTCTCCGAGATGTTCATAATTGTCAGTTGCCCAAAAGATGTTTTTCTGAGTGGTATGGTCACGAATAAGAATATCGAGTACATCAGGATATTGCTGTACAATTTCATTTTCGAGTATGTCTATTCCTGTTCTCACTCTTTATTTTTCTTTGTTAGACTTTAAAAGTTCCTTTACATCAACTTCTAAGATGTCGGCAATTGAATAAAGTACTTCAAGTCTTGGCTGTTGTCGGTTTTGGACGTACCCGTTCACCATGTTATAGCTTTTCCCAAGCTTGTCTGCCAACCAAGTTTGCTTAATTCCCTTCTCTTCAAGCACTTCTTTAATTCGGTTCATGTCCGATTTAATTTATTCAACCAAAATAGCCCAAAATTTCCAATTATCTCATATTTCAATATACTTTTCGTTCGTTTCCTTGTTGGTCTGTCGAGCGTGGGCAAAAAAAATAGGCTCTTTTGGTTTTTGGGTTTGGCTTGTGGGTCGGCAAAAACCAAATGTGCCTATTTGTGCGTTGGACTTTTTTTGCATGAAGCACAACGGCTCGAATATGGGGCGTTTGGCATTTCAAAGCTCCAAACTATCAAACCGCTATATATTTTATTAATAGTACTCATTTCAAATATACCATTATCCGCCAAATGACCTATATTTATTGTTAGGTTTTCGTGCTTTATTCTCCGTAGTTTATCCGTGCGTTGGGGCAGCCATACTCTTTGACAAGTTTTGGAATGTGTGGCGGCTTTTTTGAGCGACTTGGCAATGTGTATGGTTGCTTGGAGGTAGCGTATCATTTTTTCTTCTCGATTACATTATAATAGTAACTAAAAGGCTTTCCATAATACGACAACTCCCTTTTGTCAACAGGATTTAATAATACATAAATGATATCATTTTTGTAAGGCAGAAAATCGGCAGATAAACCCAAATCTAATTCAGAGCTTTCAAAGTCAACTTTCTTATTTAATTCAAATTTGGAATTCAGAATCCTACTTTTAACTAATTGATTCCTTATTTCCTCAGAATATTTTTCCGAAATACCACTTATCGTACAAAATGCCAATTTCCCAATCCTAATTGGATGATTCTTCAGTTCATCTAGCTCTATTTCTTTAACAGTATTAATAAGTTTCGACATTTGTTTAGCTCTGTACCTGTCCAAGTCTTTAAGCTGTGCTCTTAAGTGCCTGTTGTCTTTGAGTTTAATAAAACCATTTGCCCAACACATATCATTTTCCATAATCTCAAAATTTTTCATAGTAACTCTGCCAACTGACATGCCTATTAAGCGGTTAGCTGCAGATTCACATATCGTACCATCATTTTTTCTTTTCCCAGATTTAACTGCATTTAATATTTGAGTAACAACTTCTTTTTGTTTCTTCTTTTCTTTTGCTAAAGAACTTTTTCGAACTCTAAGGCTTCCTGAATAATGTATCTCATAACCGACAAAACCAAACCATGGGAAAGAATTTGTATAACTAGATGACCATTTATAAGGATGTTTTGACTTTATTTTATCACTCCAAAATGAACTAGATGTGTTTGTCATGTTCTTTTCAAAATCATGAGGAATTAAATGCATTTTCTTTAATGATTCAGAATATACAGTTGATGCTCTTTCACATTCTTTCTTAGAAGGATGCATAATAACCATATCATCACAGAATCTAACATAGAATAATTTCGTTGACTTTAATTTTAAAATTTCCGTATCTGCATAATCTAAAACTAAGTTTGCAATTAAACCTGAAATAGCACCTCCTTGCGGAACTCCAATTTTTGCATTTCGGATATCCTTAAAATACCCCAAATCAATTAAATCCTTTTCAACCCAACCAAAATAGCCACCTGGTATTTTAAATTTTTCAGACCAATAAGCTTTGTTAATATCCTTATTGTATGGTAGTACATTTTTAACAAATGAATATGAGTCTAAATACTTATAGAATATATTTTCTGCTCTTTCATCATACAGTTCTGGCTTATCTTTCTTTACCCTATTAATAAGCTTTTTGAATTGCTTTTTTACTATTGAATGATGGACTGTGTCATAGAATTTACTTATATCACATTCTGCAACCCAAAGCCTTTTGCCTTTATATTTCTCTTTGTAATCTAATATAGCTTGAATAGAATCATGATGTGTTAAAGTATATTTTTTGCCATCTTTTACTTGAATTGCTCTAAATGCATACGAATGTTTATAAAAGTAACTATCAAATATTTCGGTAAAATACTTATTTGTAAAACTAATTATCAACCTGTCTTTTAATGTAAAAAGCGATATAGGACGACATTTATTTTTAATAGGATGTTTGTCTCCCTTTAATTTTGGAATTACCGTTGGAGATTCAATTTTATAATCAGGATTATTTATTGAAGCTTTTAAATCTGAGATGAAAGAATCAAGATTTTTTAAAAATGGTTCCTCGGGATGATTTTTTCTATAAAATTCAATGGTCAACAAAAGTGAATTTACATTATAATCAACTGAATTGATTCTTTGATTGTTCTTTTGATATCTCTTTGATTTATTTAACTTCTTCCATTTTCTCCTGCTTGGTAGCATTCCATTAAGTAGGGCTAAATCATCATCGATTCTTTCTTTCTGCTTTGCTGTATTCAAATGATAATTAAATTCTTTATTACTTGATAACAAATGTACTAGATGCTTTTTACTTCGTTGTTTTGCATGCTTCGCCCTTATTCTACATAAATAGAATATTATCCTTTCCTCTGTAATATAATCATCTAGTTTTTGCATAAGTAAAAAACGCGAAGAGTCCCTGATAGGTTAAACCATAATTCTGACAATGTCATTGGCTTCTCAAACTATTGGGAGCCCCCGTCTAACAAGTGACACGAACGACCCTAAAAGACAATAGTCTCTTATGCCGTTTAGGTACTCTTCGCATTTATATTTTTATAATTATAACCTGTTTCTACTGCCATGTGGATTATTGTATTAAAGCCAATTTCCCCTCTTGTATTTTCATAACAGTTTATAAGTAAATTCTTACACTCTGTTTCTACGTATTTGTCAGTATCAAGAATGCACAATTCATTAAAATATTTAACTCCAATATCAAAAGTAAATGAGTTAGATATGGCAAAAGCAACTCTTAGCCAATTCTCATAAGAATCTGTAATAGACAAAGAATTCTTAGTTAAATATTTTATGATATTCTTAAGTGTTTTTCGATGATAAGCATTGTTTTTACCAATTGGATTATACAATGCATCTTTAGAACTAATACTTTTTGTAGACTTAGGTATGTTGACTTTTGATTTTCCTTTTGATGTATGAATTGGTTTATATTCTATGGTAAAAGATTCGACTTTTTCTTTCAATACCAATTGAGTATCCTGACAAATAAAACATAATCTTGTAAAATCACTTCCACTTTTGTCTAATTCAATATTATGCTTTTCCGCGAAATGCTCAACAAGCTGAGTAAAGGCAATTTTGTGCGATTCATCTATGCCAATATCTTCAATGTTAAATTCATAATTTAGGTGAACTAACCCTTTAACTCCATCTCTCGAAGGAGATTCCCAATAGGTAAAAACATACTCATCCTTAAGCAGTGATTCTTTAGTTTTTTGCAATTCATCGCCGCCAAGTTTATCAATATCTAATACCGTAATGCAATTATAGTTTTTTAGATGTTCTTTTTTTCGTCCACCTTCAAATGTGGCACAAAATGTCACAACTGGTAATCGTCCTTTGTGTGTTTTGTAGTTGTCTTTATCTCCTTTAGAATATAATGCACTAAGATAACTTGCTATTCTGCCATGTTTGTCACTCCTAATTTCGCTAAATACTGAATCTAAACTTGTTGACTTTGGAGAAGTCCACAATTTATCAAAGTAGGTTACTTCGGTTTTCAATATATCTTTTAATTCCATAATCGTATTATCATGTAACTTGAGCGTCTGGTAACAATAGCTCTTTTGTAAGCTGAAGCATCGGCTAGTGCGTTGGAGCTTGCAAATGTGCTATTTGTGCGTTTGCTATTCATCGGATAAATCTATGTATTTCGGTCGTCTTTGCATGAAACCTAACGTTCAGTACAAGAATAGTAGCCGACTGCGGACCGCAAACTTTTCAAGCTACAGAAAAAGCCGAAGCGGCCTACAACCCGCTAAATTACTGCTGCCTCGGCTATTATTTTTGTACATTGTTACCTGCCGTTTTTATTTCCCATTCGCACATCTCTATTCATTTATCTTGATTAAAAATATCAAGCTACGGTAAACAGTAAATAGTCTGACGATGAAGTCGTATGAATCCTTTTCAGTCTAAGCCGAGCTAGATGTGGGATATCAACGCCAATACGTTACAAACCTCCCAAGAAGATTATCAAATGTTACCTATCGTTTTGTTAAAATTTAATAATTCTTCCATCTTTGACAGTAATATGGCTCATAAACCCAAGACGATATCTACCGTCTGGTGCAAAAGAACCATTTTGCATTACCAAGTCTCCTTTTGAGTGTAATGAGTATTCTTCTATTTCAATAATAATTATCCCTTTATCCGTTTTATAGGGTTTTTCCACAAGAACTTTTATAACTCTACTATCTTTTATTAAGTATTTTCTACCTGATTCAGATAGTTCATATTTGCCATCTGCAACAAACTCACCTTCAATGGTAACTTTATTGTTTGACATGTAACCGTTATAATCGTAAAGCTCAAAATACTTGCCACTTTTTAACAGCTTTTCACTAATTTTATTTTTTTGATAATATAATTTTTTAAGATAATCACCGATATTCAAGTCTGGTAATAATACTTCATTAGCCAGAAATAAATTTTCATCTTTGAAGCCATCTTTCTTTAAAATCATTACTGCTGGGTCAACAAAATTTTGGTTTAATAAAATTTTATCTTGAATTCTATCAATCAGAATACTCTTTGCGGATGATAAATACTCCCATTTTCCCATTTTGACCTGTCCGTTATTTGACATAATCAAATCTCCATCTCTTCTAAAGATATATTTTTGTACGTTTAAATCATCATCAACAATAACCCAAGGAATTTCAATAAAGACTTCTTTTTTGTCGAGGTTAGCGCTGTACTGTTTTAACCTTGGGATTAAATTATATATGTATTGTTTCATTATGATTCTGATAAAATTAATTCAAATCTCTTAATTGTTAAATAGAGTGTTGACTCTCTTGGAAATGGCAGGTAACGGTGAGTGCAAGAATAGTAGCCGATTGCGGGGCAATTCACTTTCAAGTTACACGAAAGGTGATGCGTGCTACAAGCCTTGAATCCACTACTGTTCCGGTTATTATTTTTGCACATTGTTACCACCCTGTGCTTTTTCTTTTTTGATAATTTTCAATAAGTCAGTTCGGTTCTGCGGTAGATTATTTTTTGCAATTTCCCAAATCATTTCGTAGTCAACTCCAAAGTATTCATGGGCAATTAAATTTCTTAGTCCATACATTTTTCTCCATGGAATTTCAGGATATTTTTTCTTTATTTCAGTTGGAATATTTTTTGATGCTTCTCCGATAATTTCAAAATTCCTGATAATAGCATCTACAACCATGTAGGTCATTTTAAATTTTTTGAAGTCAAGGTCGCCAATATATTCTTCAATCCTTTGCATTGATTGAAACATATCTTCAAGGTAAAGGATAAATTCTCTTTTAATTGGGCTCATACGTACTTAACATTATTTAAAATTACTTCTTTTAATTGCTCTTTAAGGGCTTTATCAGACACCAAATCAACCTTTATCTTTAATTCATTCTCCAGAAGCTCCTGAAGGTCAAAGAATTCCCAGCCCAATGGTTTTCTGAACGATACCAAAATATCTATATCAGAGTCTTTTCTCTGTTCATTTCGCGAAAAAGAACCAAAATATCCAATTTTATCAACAAAATATTTTCGTGAAAGAATAGGTTTGAGTTCTTTGATTTTATTTTCTATTTCTATACTTGATTTCATATTTCAAATTTAATAAATTTTGAGTTGAATTTGAACTTCTTTCTTTTCCAGCATGGGTGGTAACGGTTGGTACAAGAATAGTAGCCGACTGCGGGCAGCGGACTTTTCAATATACGGAAATGCCAAAATGGGCTACAACCCTTGAATTTACTACTGTTTCGGCTATTATTTTTGTACATTGTTGTAAGCCGTTGTTCCTATTCTTTATTAGTTTTACTACTCTGGTTCTTTATTTCTTTTCCTAATTTCCTCTATGTTTATTTTTACACGTGGAAGATATTTCAGATACTCTTTATTAATCTCTGATATTCTTGGGTCTTGAACATTATATTCAACAAGGATATTTTGAATTCCTATATTTGAGAACACATTATCACTTACAATTTGATTATTAAAATATTCTATCCCATTTACTTGATATTCAAATTCTAAACGATATACATTTGAGATTCTCCCTGGAATAATATTCTTTCCAATTATTATCCCATTCGTACTTTCAGTCATACCGACCACAAGAAAGCTAGCCTTTTCGTTATTAATGTATTCTTTGTTAAACATCAATAATGCTATAATCAATGGTACTTTCAGTAATAAAAGTAATGGGTTATTCCCTTTCCCATAATTTATATTTAAACTCCAGATTTGTATGAAAATTAGAGGTATTATAATCCAAAATTGATATTTGTAAAGAAAATGAATCGGAATAATAAAAATAAATAATTCACTAACAATTAATACCAGTATTCTTATTTTAAATAGTAATGGATTATCAACACTCATTTCCAAAGATTATTATATTTCGAAGTCCGAATAGTCGAATGAAATTATTTACATACTTTTAAAGCTTTTGCAAACTATAGGAACACAATACTAGCGTTGCTAAATGGCTTACAACGTTTGGTACAAGAATAGTAGCCGACTGCGGACCGCAAACTTTTCAAGCTGCAAGAAAGTTGAAGCGGACTACAACCCTTGAATTTACTGCTGTTTTGGCTATTATTTTTGTACATTGTTATAGGGCGTTTTTCTTTAATTTTTGTCTTATTAGCATTATTGTCAGTATCAGTGGAATTGCCACACCTGAAATTAATGAAGCCATTTTTATCAGTCCAACAATTGAATAAAATCCGAACCCCCAATCTGTTCTTACTCTGTCAGCCTTTTTCAAAAAGTCATCCAACTCTTGAGAATTATCCATATAAATGAACAGTCCTAAACATAGCAGTCCAATTATGTAAAAGCCAATTATTTTATAAGTCCTTTTCAACTGGCTGCTATTTTGAAGGGTCAAATCCATACATAAAGTTATTCAAATGTCCATCCGAACTTTCAAGTCCAACAATGTCCATTAGCTCTTCAAAGTATGAGCACACTCTTTCTCTGTCTTCCGTATCAAGTTGAAGGTAAATTTCGGCAAAACTGTCAAGTCCATTCTTTATAACGTCTTGATATTCTTTTTCTGTTGCAATTCCTTTATCAGCAAGTTTTCTGAAGTCGTCAGCTACAAAGTTAATTTTCTCTGTCAATATTGGTTTTAGTGTCGGGTCGCTAATTCCTGGATAAAATAATTTATCGTCTATTAGGAATTTTTCTTTGTTTTTAAACTCTTCAAATTTTGTCATTGCGTTTTCAGGTGTTTTTATTTGTCCTTGTTCACAAGATGTGAAAAGAAGCAAAGTCAGTCCGAACAATATAATTGTCAATTGCCTCACGGCCGTTTTTTTTAAATGCCCTATAACGGTTGGTACAAGAATAGTAGCCGATTGCGAACTTCAAACCTTTCAAGCTGCAGAAAAGCAGAAGCGGGCTACACCCCCCTGCATTTACAGCTGCCTCGGCTATTATTTTTGTACATTGTTAGTGCCAGTACTTATTTACACATTTTATCAATTTTTCTAGTCAAATAATCTTTAACATTGAAACCTAAATCTCGAGACTTTTCCAATGATTTACAAGCACTTTCAAAGTCTTCAGTATCATATAATGCAAGAGCCAAATTATAGTGATAATAGCAATTCAAAGAATCTAAGTTAATTGCTATTCTATAATTTTTTATTGCTTCAATACTGTTTGCTTTTTTATAATAATACAAGCCTCGGTTGCTGTAAAACTCAGAAATTTGATTATTACATAATATTGCAGTGTCAAGCATGGCTATTGCATAATCTAAATTTTCCAAATGTGCATAACATTGTGACAAGTCATAGTACAGAAGTGCATTATTAGGTTCCAATGCCATAGCCGTTTTAAACAGTTTGATTGCATCAGAGTAATAAGAATGATTAAGAAGGTCTCGCCCCATGTCCCTATATTTGAGGGCATCGTTATTTTTAAACTCTATTACGAAGTCTCCAGAATGACTCCCTTTCAATCTTAATGTCGTAAACCAATTCGAAGGAATGACTTGTCTTACTTGGGGGCTTATTTTAAAACCTATAAACATTAGAATTAAAGCCATGTGAAATATTGAAATTGCAACTCTTTCTGGTGATTGACTACTTTTTTTCAGATAAAAGACTGCTAGAATAATTAGATATAATAACAATATGCTCCAACCTACAATAGTGTCAAAAGAATAGATTAAATAGATTAAAGAGAGTTGAATGGAAGCAACGACCTGAAATATTTTTAATAGTACAGGCAAGTTTAACGTTCTCCATTTATTGATTTCTGTAACCAATTCTATTAAATTCCACATAATAATACCTGCAAAACTAAATAGTAATAGTGCATTGCTATATGGGATAAAATGCGCTCTGCTGTATAATCCAATAGCCATTCCCAGCATTAATATGTATAAAATTATCTTGGATTTCATAGTATTTGATTTACAGCATGCTAAGGTATTGGCACTAACGTTGGTGCTATGAATAGTTGCCGATTGCGGCCTGTTTTCCTGTCCAGCTACACCGAACTTAATGCGGGCTACAAACCTTGAATAACCTGCTAAACGGCAATTATTTATGAGCACGTGTTGTGGGGTGTTATTTTTCTTTCTTTTCTATAGTTCCGTCACTATTAATTGCAAAATCAATGACCTTTAACTCAAATTTTTCTGTTCCTTTTATTTCATTATAATCTGTATCAACCTCATGAGTCCAAGTCGAGTCAATATGCGTAATTAATTTACTTGTATTTATTTGTAAATGCTCAGAATGATAATAGCCAGGTTCTCCACCGCAATATCCCCAAAACAATTGTTCCGAATCAATTATTTTTCCGCTCATGTCGTAAGTCTTAACAATTGGAAGCAAAACGTCTGCTGGCGCTAAATACATTACAATCTTAAATTTTCCTGTTGTAGCTATTTTCTTATAAGGATATTCTAGTTTGTTGTCATTGAACTTCATAGTTAATTCTGGACTTATTTCCCGGTCTTGTTTGTAATCGTTAAAACAATTTGTTTCGTAAGGCAATTCCAAGAAGTCTAATTGATTTAAAAATTCTTGAAATTCCGCATTGGTAACTTTGTTTTCTGTCACATCCTTTACTGTTGTATTCTTTCGCGTTATTTCTTTATTTTCACTAGTTACAGATTCTTTCTTTCTGTTAGTCTGCGAACAAGAAACAATAGTCATAATAAAGAATGTTGCTATAATCCATCTCATAGTTGATTATTAAGTTTTTTACTGTTTCTAATTGTAGGTCATAATACCCCACAACGGTTACGTGTATGGTGTCGTTTGGCGATTCGAAGCACGAACCTGTCAAACCGTTACAAAGCTTATTAGATGTAACACCTTTGAAATTAGCACTATCCGCCAAATGCACTATACACGATGTTATGGGCTGCCTTTTTTATTCTGACAAATTCAATCGTACTTTTTTCCAATGAAAGATGTATTCCTTCCTTTTTAAAATACTCTATCCACGTGTCAATATCCTCAGTTGGTTTGTCCATTGAAATGTCTAATTCATAACTTAAATCAACTTTTATATCATGCTCTACCAGTTTTTTTGTTTTATCAGCTAATAACTTTACTAATTCGTTTAAATCAATCCGAGTTCCACTTACATTAAAAAACTGGAATGATATTAGTGAATTGATTGATTTTCCAACTTGTGGATTTGATAGTTTTATTGAATTTCCATTGATATCAATCTTTTTCAAAATTAGAACAGTAGTGTCTTTCCGTATTCTTTCAGTTTCTAATCCCAAAGCCCCATTAAGCTGGCTAATCAATACAGTATTGAAATCACCGAACAAGTCTGAGACTTTGAAGTTTAGTGTATATAAATTATTTGGTGTGTTTGATTTAATGTGATTTAATTCGTCTGAATAAATAAATCTATTTTCAGAAATATCCCCATACGCAAATTGATAGAGTTGAAGTATGCTTTTTCTTGATGTAATGTATTCTGTAATCGTTTCTGTTGTATCAATGAATGCGTTTGCTTGATAACCCGTTATAATTCTTTTATTGTTTGTTGATTGAGTTAATTTTGAATAAGCTCTTTCTCCAAGTTCATGGTTTAGAAGTTCAAATAAAACTAACGATATATTTTTCTTGTTATCTAAATCATTTGGATTGAAATTCTTTACAACAGGTACGTCCATTGCATTGCCGAATAGCATTTTATTTATTTGATTCTCATCAATATAAGAAGGCCGAGTTTCTGCTTGTATTTTACCATTTTTATCTATTACTATAGAAAAGGGAATTCCGCTATGAGGAAAAGTTTTTGACAATTTCTTGGATTCATCAAAAATGAAATCAAATGGATACGAAGTCCTGTTTATATAATCTACTGATTTATTTAAACCGTCACTTGAAACACAAATAACAATTAAATCATTGGGGTATTTATCTTGTAGTTTTTTTAGATGAGGCATACCTTCGATACAAGCTCCGCACCATGTCTCCCAGAACTCAATTATCACAATTTTGTTTTTAGATTTGCTTAAAATATTATAATCAATCAATCTTCCATTTTGGATAGCCTGAAATGATAGCCCCTTAAGCTTAGATTCAATTTCGGAATCCTGACAAAACGCAACTCCATATAGCATAATAAATGCGAGAGTCATTAATGTGTGTTTCATTTTTTCTAATTTTGCAAATTATTCTAATCTTTTTTAAGGTTGCCCATAACGTTGAGTGTATGTGGCGTTGGACATTCCGAAGTGCATAATTTTCAAGTTAATGATATGTTTATTAAAATTACAACACTCCGATTAAAAGCCTATTGACCAATGACATATACACATTGTTGGCGTGTCGTTGTTTTTTCTTTCAATCGGAAAAAGGCTTTCTGTTTACTTAACGAATCCTTAAAACTAATCTCTATTCGGTAAAGTTTCGGTTTTATAGCCGAATATTTTGCTGTCGATTCTAACAATGCGGATTGACGGTTGTAAATCAAATTACACACAAGCTGTAAATCTCATATCAGGCCTTCCGTTGACAAGGATTTCAGTTATAATGCATATTTTTCAAGTAATCAAAATATTTGCCGGAAGCTGAAAATCAATTTATTCAGACGCTGCTCATTCTTCATCAATCTCTCAAGTTTGCTGGACATGTTCAATTAAAATGCAAACTTTCAAGTCATTGAAAACTTGCTAAAAAGCTGTGAATCCGATATCAGTCTTTCAGATTGACAGGGAGTTCAGTTGAGATGCAGAATTTTCAGGCAATCAAAATACTTACCGGAAGCTGCAAATAAAATTCTTTGCGTGCTGTAAATCTATTTCAAGCTTGTCGATTCTTTCAACTAAAACACTTGGTTTTCAGACTATAAAACCCTATCCCCATGGCAGTAAATAAATTTTCCACGAGCCGTAAATCTCAAACCCATCTTTCATATTAGCTATTTTTTTCGGTTGAAATGCAGCGTTTTCAAGCTATTAAATAACTTGACAAAAATTTAAATCGAAATTTTACACAAGTTGTAAATACAAAGGCCTTTTCTCAGAAGCTTTTTTTCACAATGCACGCCAACGTTGAGTGTATGTGGCGTTGGACATTCCGAAGTGCATAATTTTCAAGTTAATGATATGTTTATTAAAATTACAACACTCCGATTAAAAGCC
>NZ_FXTB01000016.1 GCF_900182605.1 Saccharicrinis carchari | reverse complement strand
ACATTTTCTCTTGCATAGCTGTAAATTTTAAAATTAGCTTACAAAGTAAATTGCTTATCGAATCTTAAACAAGATGTACTTCGTTGAAGGGTTACAATTAACGCATGGTAACAATGTACAAAAACAATAGCCGGGTCAGCAGTAAATTCAAGGGTTGTAGCCCGCTTTGGCTCAGTGCAAACTTGAAAGTTTATCGCTTTCTACTACCCTACTTGCCATATACTAAACGTTGTGCCTCACCCAAAAAAGAGACCCGAAAACAAAGAAACAACCTGGAATAATGGAAAATTTTAAGCGCAAAAATCATTGGGAAAATATCTATCAAACAACGGAACTGAAAGACGTTAGTTGGTTCGAACCGACACCGGAAACTTCATTGGACTTTTTTAAGCAATTCAACGTACCGAAAACTGCAAAAGTGATTGACATTGGCGGGGGCGACAGTTTCTTAGTTGACCATCTGCTAGATTTGGGTTTTCAAGACATTTCAGTTCTCGACATTTCAGCGTCAGCCATTGAAAGAGCAAAACAACGACTTGGACCAAAAGCGAATAAAATAAAATGGATTGTTGCGGATGTAGTGACTTTCAAACCGACAACGAAATTTGACTTTTGGCACGACCGAGCAGCATTTCACTTTTTGACAGATGAGCAAGAAATTTCAAACTCCATAGAAACAGCTGAACAGTACATAAATCCGACAGGAGTTTTAGTAATTGGGACATTTTCTGAAAAAGGACCGAAAAAATGTAGCGGAATAGAAATCAAGCAATACTCGGAAACGTCAATGACAGACCGACTGAAAAATCTTTTTGAGAAAATTAAATGCTTAACGGTTGACCACAAGACACCGTTCGACACTATTCAGAACTTTGTTTTTTGCAGTTTCAGAAAATTACGAACGACTTGACAGCAATAAAAAAGGGACGAAGGCACAACAATAAATATAGGTTATTTGGCGGATAGTGCTAATTTGAAAGTTATTACATTAAATTAATCAAGTACTAAATTGAAAGGTAAGTACCTTGAAAGCCCGCACTACACTTACACCAATCGTTGCGGCGCATTCCCCCTATAGCAGAAAAAGCTATTGATTTCGGAAGCCAACGGTAAAATGGGAAAATGCAGAGAATTAGTGATTTATGAAATTAAGATAGATGATGAAACAATGGCAATAAGTGATTTAACAGTTATTCCAGAGAATCCAAATATTATTTACCCTAAAAAGAGAACTAATCACAGAACGAATAAATGACACGATAATAATTGGGCACAATCAAATTTATTTTGATTGAAAAACAATAAACACCAGTTGCCAATCGAGTAAACGGCTTACGGTCTTTTGACTGCCAGTGCGCCTCTCACTATTTATCCTGATGCTTTGCCCGGGAGCAGCGTACGTAAGGGTAGCTACGCTAGTCCTCTGCTGTAAATACTCCACCGGAGTATTCACTTTGAGCATATACGGGGATTCTCTACCCCATGGGGAATTGATAATCGACGAAGTCAATAATGAATTTGAAGTGGCCAGATTTAGAACCATTACGACTGTCGTGGACTTGCAATAAATACCAACACGGGTGTTTTGGCTCTTTTTGAACCGGAGATGTACAGGAAACAGTATAAACGAGAATCGCTACAAGCGAAATACAATCCTCCGTATTTTCCATCCCCAATGGATTGCTGTTCATTTCTCAAAACCAGCTCTTTTTTCCACTTGAAAATTTATGGTGTCATATCTCTTTTCTTACTTAAAAAGTTATCTTTATTGCCTTAACATAAGTCCATATGCACTTATCGAACCACCCTTGTAGTAATAAACGCTATTAAACAGGGTGCATCGGCGAAATAATGGCATATGGGGTGAGATTATTGAAGAGTTGTAGGGTATTAGGCGAATGAGACATTTCAACATCAATATAAAATGAAGAATTTAATCTTAATTTTCGTGTCACTTATTTCATTGAATGCGATAGCACAAACTGAAATGGTTTTATTCAATGAGTTCACACAAAAGTTTGCATCCAACATTGAATTATCTGAGAAATATATAATTAAGAATTACATCAACCCTAAATTTTTATGCTCAGACTTCAATGGGGATGGGGAAAAAGATATAGCCGTTTTAGTTATAAGTAAATCAAATAATAAGCGTGGATTTGTGGTTATGCATGGACAAACAAAGGCAACTTATGTAGTGGGCGCTGGTGTTGTTTATGATTCAGCGGATGACTGGGATGATATGAACTGGGTAGATAAATGGGAAATTAATACTATCCGTGTGAATGAACCAGGAATCCAAGAAGGAGATAATCTAAGACTGGAATACGATTCAATTAGAATAACTAAAGACGAAATTGGCGGGGGATTAATATACTGGAATGGAGAAAAGTATGACTATTTTCATCAAACTTGCTAATGATACATTCCAGAAAAGAAATAACACCCTACAACACGCTGCAATAAAGCATATGGAGTCCGTGATATTTGGAGAGTCAGATGGGCAATTGAATACCGCCAAATCTTTGATTTGGCTTATAAAATGAAAGGTAAAAACAAATAAAAGCTTTGGCTTGGAGACGTTAGGAAAGGTTCGCTCGTTGAATCTCCATACGCTTCATGCAGCCAACGTTGGGTGTAATTTGAACAAACGAGACAGATTTGGGGTTTTTACCAAAATTTGGTAAATTTGAGAAAAACTAAACAATGAAGAATACATCAATATCACTCGGAAATTATTTTGACCAATTCGTTAGCAGTCAAGTATCTGCCGGACGGTATAAAAATGTTAGTGAAGTTATCAGAGCTGGGCTTCGACTATTGGAAAATGAGGAAAGTAAAGTAATCGCATTAAGAAATGCCATTCAAGAAGGATTAAACAGTCCAAGGGTTGAAAACTTTGACTTTGATGAAAATCTGAAAAAACTCAAATCTGAAAAAAGAAAGAATGGCTAAAGTTATATGGAGACAAGAGGCCATTGACGACTTGAATGATATTTGGGAATATACTTTCGAAAAATGGTCGGAAAACCAAGCTGATAAATATTATTCGACAATTAAATTTGCTTGTAAAGCAATCGGAGAGAATCCTGACCTTGGAAAAGTATATGCAGGCATAAGCAGAAGTTTACTTGGACTTAAATCTGGAAAACACATTATATTTTATCATCTGATTTCTGAAAATGAAATTGAGGTTATTAGAATATTACATGAAAGAATGGATTTGAAAAATAGATTGACTGAATAAAAAAACTACACCCAATAAATAGGACGAAGAGCGGTCTGTAAGGCCCAGCGATTAGTCCGGGTTGAACTACATCCCGGTCAAATTTGTGGGCTATGCACTTATCGAGGTGTTTGCGTGTTCATAAGCAAGTTATTTGATGCTGGTTTAAGTGTAGAAGTTGCCTGTCCTGCTTATTTGTTTATTGTTATCTGTTGTAAAACAGTGTTTTCATGCCAAAAACCTACGGTTTGGGGAGTACACTTCTAATCTTCGGGCTAATGAAGTTATTTTGGGTTTTGTATTGTATTGTAATAGCGTCAAAAGCAACGAGGGCAGATGCTGGCCCGGCGATCTGATCCTCGGTATATTCTTTATCACCTGCATGATTCCCTCATTGCAAATCCGGCATTTGTATTCATCAAACCCCGTAAGCCTTTTTTAGAGCTGTTGGGCTGTTTCCTTCTCTTTGGTGTTTTGTAGCACGAGGATATCCGGTTTTGAAATATATTTTCAACCATTTATAAATGGAGATATGCCTGACATTGTTCTTTTAAAAAGAAATGGTGTGCTGTGATTATTGAAGTAAAAGATTGGTCACTCGATAATTATTACATAGATGAAAATACTGATTGGTGTTTAAAAAAGAATGATCGTAAGCTAAAGTCGCCTTTATCGCAAGTGAAAAGTTACAAAGACAACTTGTTCAATATGCATATTGACAATCTTTATCTTCAATTACTTCTAATAAATGTGGGTGTAAAAGCTACTACTTTTTATTTTTATCCCCATCCCCATCTACCATTTTTACAGCATAATCGTTAAATGCACTATTTAGTTTACCATCTAAATAGGATAAAATTTGGCCATCTGCCCATTCAACTGAACTAAACGTATCCATTCCGTTATGCTTGGCTATAAAAGCCTCAACACGTTTTATTTGGCTTGGATTAAAACTGCCTATTTTGCTCGAAAATTTCTCAAGCGTAGTTTTAAGTATGGGAGAATCTGCCATCGCTTCCGAAATTTTGCCGGGTGCCATAATCATCATCAGTTTCATAAAACGCTCAAACTCCGACAGGTTTTTACCACTAACCGGGTCGATACCTGTGCCGGCAGCAACAACATCTAAAGTGGTTGAAACTATCGGAAAACATTGTCCTACAGTAGTTATAACTTCCATACTCTGTTTGGCCGTTTCGAAATTTGATTCTGCCATGATGTTTTCAGCAATGGCATCCTGTGCGTTGGCTTCGCGATTGTGGTATGCAGCACCAGTGTAATGTCTAAGCCGTTGGTATCCTTCTTCGGGGTTGGTGTTGAGAACAGACTCTACATACACACGGTATAGCTTTTTGTAATAATAACGTTTTTGTTCGCCATGTATATTTTCCGACTCCCTTATGGAAGCCAGTCCATGTTTGAATACAGGTTTCATTTTACCTGCCACATCATGACCCATTACCTGTGATATGTCTTCGGCCATTTTTACCCTGCGCGAAAACATGCTGTTAACGGCTGTGTTGTAATCACTCTCTTGGGTATTTTGTTCGTAGCTGCTCCAGTAATCAGCTACCCAGGCCAAAATATCTTTCCGTTGCTGTTCCAATTCAGGACTAAGTTTTTTGGTATTGGTAACTATTTCTCCCATGTTTGCCTCGGTAGCTCCTTTGGGATAAGTTATTTTACCTTGTCCTTCGCGTTTTCCATCAGCGGTTGCTCCGGTATATACAGCACCATTCTGGTAAGTGATGGTTTCGGTTTGAGAAAACGCTATGGTTGATATAAATATAATAAGTATGCTTAAATGCTTCATTGTTCTACTGTTATTGTGATCTGTAAATTTCTCCGTTCTCATCCTTGCCCAACCAAACCAAATTGTCACGTACTCTTACAACCGTACGATCGGTGAAGGTTCTCATTTTATTGTCCATACATTCTAAAGATGTATTAGCTTTTAAATAAAAATGTATAATTATTCCATAGTTTGAATAGTGAACTGCTTCAACGCCAATTGTTTTACCTTGAAACGAGATGGTAATTGGCTCAACGTAATTCATTGCTTGGTTTAGTAATCCACTCTCATGAAACTCTATATGAGTCTTTGCCGGCACACGAGCAACCTGACTACCAATTTTAAATGTTACATCTGTCAGGCTTGTAGCAAATTTAATATTACCGTTTGCATGATACGCAAGTACCTTCATACCATCTACATCCCGATTGCCTTTGTTTTTTGAAACGGATGAAGTATAATAACTATTTGATGTGCTACTGTTTGATGTTGCATCCGGGCTATTAACAGTGCTTCCCGGATCTATAGTTGATGTTCTTGAATTATTATTATTACTATTTAAGTTTGTTGTTTGATTTACATACCTCTGCACAAACGGGTCGGTTATTGGGTATGCACTATTGCCTGATGATTGAATTTGCTTATTGGATTGTCCCCTGACTTGTCGCTGCGCTGCCAAAGTTTGTTGTGCTGCTTGCTGCGATTTGGCTCTGTTAGCTGCAGTATTTGCCGCCAGTTGCTTATTGTAGTTTTGCGATTGGCTGTAAGCTTGCTGCAAACCATCGGCCAATGCCTGTGCACCTGCTGCCAATGCTTTGGTATTTTTCTCTATGGTTTCCCAGTCTCTTATTAATTGACCATTTTTATATTTCCCGCCTCCGGTATAATCGCCGTCGGCATTATACTCCCAACCAGAACCATCTTTGGCATTCTTTTTAAAACCACCACTGTAATAGCTGCCATCGGCATAATAGTACTTGGCTTTGTCATCATCCATCATGCCATTTTTAAATTCGCCTTCGTATTGCTCGCCATGGGCAAGCCATAAAACACCATTGCCATGATACAAATCGTTATTGAATTCTCCTTCGTAAGCAGTGCCGTCTGCGTACAGCATCAAACCTTCACCATGGCGTTTACCTTTTTTCATCTCCCCTTTATATACATCGCCATTGATATATTCTAAAATTCCGAGGCCATCAAATTCGTCATTCCCCATCTCGCCGGCATACTTTTCACCCGATTCGCGCTCCAACAAGCCAATTCCAATCATTTTGTCCCTCTTCCAGGCGCCATCATACTCATCGCCATTGGCAAATTCCATTTTACCCAGACCATCCTTTTTATCATTTTTCCAACTACCATTGTAAACATCCTGATTTACATATCGGCAAAAGCCCTTACCATCTCTTTTATCATTAACCCAATTGCCGTTATAAAAATCTTTATTAGGATAATTCTGCGCGCCTGCACCATTTCTTTTTCCAGCAACAAAAGCGCCGTTGTAATACGTTTTATCACACAATGTGAGATGCCCTTGTCCATGGAATTTATCATCCACCCAGTAACCATCGTAGGTTGTTTTGTTGGCATATACCATCACGCCATAACCATTTCTAACACCATCAATTAGCTGGCCGCTATATTCATCGCCCGACTTATATTTATATACACCCCTGCCAGTAATTTTATCCAACTCAAATATGCCTGTATAGCTGCCACCTGCCGCAAAAGTTAAAGTCCCATGCCCCATTCGATATCCACCACTAAAATTCCCTTCATACGTATCTTTGTTCTTATAAATCATTTTACCGTGGCCTTCCATGCGGTCGTTAACCCAACTGCCATCATACATAGCCCCATTGCTCCAGGTTTGCACACCATGCCCATGACGCTTATTAGCTTCCCATGCACCTTGATAAGTCGATTTATCTATGTAAACACCGGTACCTTCACCGTGGCGCTGATCATTCTGCCAGGCACCTTCATAATCAACAAGTTGCTGACCAAAAACAAGTGTTGTAAACAATAACAGGATAGAGATAATATAAAACTTCATGAATCTAATTTTTAATTGCTATACTTCCAGATAAAGTCACCTTTTTTGTTGATGTACCCCATTTTTACATTTGACTTTTTATCAAGAAAATCTTTTGCTGAACCACCAAGGTAAACTGCCGCCACACCATCTTTAAAATCAGTAGCTTCATCAAACTGTACTCTTATTTTTAGTACGCCCTTTTTATTGGCATAGCCCCACTTGGCACCCTGTTTTACAGCTATCAGACCATTGGAATAATTACTGGCAGCATCAAATTGTGCAGGAATTTCCACTTCACCTTTCTTATTTAAAAAACCATATTTATTTTTAAAAGGGTCGTAATACTTTACAATCCCATTTGAAAAAGGATACAATGGCAACTGAAAATGCGATGGCCTGTTATTGTCCTTAAAAACCTGTGCTTTGAACACCTCTTTTTTCTCTATATCAATGTATTTCACCTTTGTAGAGCCATTCCAGGTGCCAATTAGTCCATCAAAGATATTAGTTAAGTAGGTATAGCGGTTAACAAGAAATATTTTACCTGCTTTATCAATTAAACCATACTGGTGGTTATTGGACAATTTATATATAGCATACCCACTTATAAAATCAGACAGATACGTGAACTGTGGCATAATTTTTATCTTACCTGTTTTATCAATGGCACCATATAAGCCACTGTCTTTGTCTTTGTAAACAGCATAACCATCCGAAAAAGGTTTTACCTCAGCAAAATTATTGGTAATCGTCAGTTGTCCATCGGGAGTTAAAAAACCAGCTCCATTTTCGTTTACATAACCTAATAAACCTTCAGAAAAGCTTGTATGCACCATAAAAGTGGCAGGTATGGTTAATACTGTTTTTCCGCTATGGTCGATAAATTGTTTATCATTGTCTTGCACTGTCATTGCTTTACCTTCATCAAATGGAAAAGCAATATCATAAATAGCAGAAACAACTACATTGCCCGAAGAATTGATATAACCCCATTTACCATCTTTACAGACCGGATACAGTATGTTATTATTATTTATATTTATTTGGGCAGTTATATAGCCCGACACTACAAACAACATGGACCAAATAAATAACCTGAAGTGGATTTTCATAAAAAAGTGTATTCTTAAATTAGTATCGATTTTTCCTTTAAATTATAAATATAACTACGCCATTTATATCTTGTGGTTTCAATTACTTATAAAGAATTAAAGATACTTTGACGAATTAGCTGTTTTTTTACATACATAGCAAAATACATATCACAACTAAAAAGCAGGTTTGGAGCTGAATATAAATATAATGCCGCACACTATTAATTTCTGATAAGCCAGATAAAAATCGCAGTTGCTTTCGTGCTGCGAGGTCTCGGCAAGCACATCGGTTATCTTTTCAAGGGCACATAGCTGGCTTTACAGCATACCAGCAAAGGGTAAATAACGGCTGCTCCTAACAACGTTTTGACATTATACCACTAAACAAAAAACTAACTTTATTGTCTTAGAATATACATAAAACTGCATGTACAACATTGCCCCATGCGGCATTTCTCAAATAAGCAGCCTATGAATATTCGAAATACTTTTAAAATTCCGGCATTCTTATTTGTCCTTTTTACCTTATTTTCGTTTATCGCGCCCCTACACGCCTCCCCTATCAATACCGCAGACAGCCTGCTGAACGTGATTGACAACACTTTGGAGGATACGATAAAAGTGATCAACTACATTGAACTGGCCGACCTGTTTACCTACAACGAGTCGGAAAAAGCCATAAGGTACGCGCAAAAAGCCATTGACGTATCCAAAAAATCGGGTTATCATCCGGGTTTGGCGAAAGGTTTCGAAAGGTTGGGAAACGCCTGGTTTCAGTTAGGCAACAACAACAGGGCCGCTCAAGCCTACCGCAACGCCCGGGAGGCCAACAAAAAAGTGGGCAATTACCAGATTGATGCATCGGTGTATTACAACCTGGGCAATATTCAACATGAGCTGGCCAACTTCGATAGCGCCATCTATTATGCCGGTGAGGCCGGAAAGGTGTTTTTGGAGAACAATGACTCGGTTGGCTACGCCGTTAGTCTTTATATGAAAACCAACGGGTATTACAGCAAAGGCTTTTACACACAAGCCACCGAAAACGGACTGAAAGCACTCGCCATTTTTCGCGACAAAAAGGTGAAAAGCTGGGAGATTTATACCCTTAATGCACTGGTTGATATTTACAATGTCAGGGAAAAGTACGACGAAAGCCTCAGCTTGTTAAATACCTGTCTGGATTACCATCGCGAAACAAACAATCAAAAATTTATCGCCATCACCTACCGATTTATGGGTGATGTTTACCTGAACATGGAAAATTACGATCGTGCCGCCACTGCACTCGACTCCTCGTATCAAATTACCGATGAATATGGTTTTGCACAAGAAAAATGCAAGACCATGTACTCGTTGGGAATGTTGTATTATAACAGGCAGCAATACGGCAAGGCACTGGAAATGTATGAGGAGGGGCTGCAGCTCGGCTTAGATCTGGACGACGAACTATTTAAATGCTCTAACTATCTGGGCATTGGTCAGTCCTATTATCAGCTAAAAAACTATCCGCTTGCGCTACAGAATCTGGAGCTCGCTGTTGGCCATGCAAAAAATATTGCCGACCATCATAAACTCAGCGATGCTTACCTGTATTTGTCCAATAGCTATAAAGCTACTAACCATGCCCAACAGGCTCTTGAAAACTATGTGCTGCACAAACAATACAGCGACAGTATCTGGGCACGCGAAAACAAACAGCAATTTGCCGAAATGGCCTCGAAGTACGAATCGGATAAAAAGGAGCAACAGATTAACAGGCTGCAACTGGAAAAACAAACAACGAAGTACAGGAACCAAAGGATGCTGGTTTGGGGAATTTTAACCTTGGTTATCGTGCTGCTGGTTCTGGTTATTTTATGGGTAGCACACCGTAATAACAAGCAATTGCTGGCCCGCGAAAAAGAGCTGGACAAAATCAAGTCCGACTTCTTTGCCAATATCTCCCATGAGTTCCGTACACCTTTGACCCTTATCCTGGGCCCTGTGCACGATATGCTTAAAGCGGATCGGGCTGCCCCGTTCGCACCCCAGCTAAGAATGATACAAAAACAGGCCCAACGCTTGCTTACGCTTATTAACCAGCTACTCGACCTCTCGAAGCTGGATGCGGGAAAATACCAACTCGACATTGCATCGGGTGATTTTATTGCGACCCTAAAAAGCAGTGTTTTTTCTTTTTTATCGCTGGCCGAAATGAAAAATATAGATTTAACGGTAGATGTAGATCAAACTGAACTATGCATGAACTATGATGAAGAAATTGTGCAGACCATCCTGAACAACCTCTTGTCGAACGCGATAAAGTTTGAGCCCAACGATGGCGTCATTCGCGTAGGCTTGGACTCTTCGAATATAGAAAAAGGGAATAGCCTATCATTTTCCGTACTCAACAAAGGCAGCTATATTACACCCGATGTGTGCGCATCTATCTTCGACCGGTTTTACCAGGAAAAGTCCAAACAGGAACTGGTGCAGGGAACCGGCATTGGGTTGGCATTAACGCACGAATTGGTGAATATACATGGTGGTTCCATCCGTGTGGAAAGTTCAAAGGCCGAAGGCACCCGTTTTTTAATTACCTTACCAAGCAACAAACCCATAACCAAAAACAAGCTAGTTAATACAAAGCATACGGATACGAAGCCTGGTGAACACGTCATGATATCAGGGGAAAGTGAACGGGAAGAAGTTTTAAAAAAAGACTGCCCACTTGTTCTCATTATCGAAGACCATATAGAAGTACTCACCTACATTAGTTCGGTGTTTGCCCGGCATTACCGCATAGAAACCGCAACCAACGGACAAATAGGTATTGACAAAGCGTTGGAACTGATTCCGGACATCATTATCAGTGATGTGATGATGCCCTTAAAAGACGGCATGGAAGCTGTACGCGAACTTAAAAACAACAGACTCACCAGCCACATCCCTATTATACTGCTCTCCGCCAAAGCATCCGTAGAAAATAGGCTGGAAGGACGAGAGGCCCATGCGGATGCCTATATCGCCAAACCCTTTAACCCGGATGAATTACTACTGATCGTAAAAAACATGCTCGACAATCGCGAAAGACTACGAATAAAATATTCATCCGAATTAATTATCCATCCGCAAAACATGGTTGTAAAATCGTTGGACGACGCCTATATCGAAAAAGTATGTGGCACTATTGAAGAGAATATTGCCAACGAAAACTTCACCGTGGCAGAGCTGGCTCTTGCCGTGGGTGTCAGTCGCAGCCAGCTTCATCGCAAATTAGAAGCCCTCACTTCAAAATCGGCCAGCCGTTTTATCCGTGAATATCGTTTGAAACGTGGCTACGAGCTCATCAAAAAAAACACGGCTACCATTGCCGAAATTGCCTATTTGGTGGGATTCGGTTCTCCAGGTTACTTTGGCAAGTGCTTTAAGGAGTATTTTGGAATAACACCGGGTGAAGTGGGCTGAAGGAGAGGCCTCCCCCGACCCCTCCAAAGGAGGGGAGAGAAAAAAGCGCATTGGTGCAATGATAAAGATTGAAAAAGGAAGGTCAAGGCGGATAGGAGTAGTTTTTGGGATAGATTTCCACCAACGGCTCTTCCCCTTCCATTTTTAGGGGAAAGAGCCTGTCCCGCAGGAATGCGGGAGGAAGTACTACCACGCTGTGGTAGGGATGGGGATTAATAAGTATTTGCCCTTTGCCCCCTGCCCCACGCCCTTCGCCCCTTACTTTTCCTACTTTAAAATAGCTGTAAACCAACCCTATACCATTCCTTGCAACATTTGTTACATCCTTTGCAACATAGCTACTATGCGATAGCAGACAAAAAGGTCTTAATTGCAGAATAGTAATCATTAAACTATTCGCCATGAAAAAAAATACGCCAACACCCCGTTTTAAGGGAGAGAAATATTCAGTACAGAAGAGCAATTACTTCTACTTAAGTTTTATGTTTTTTATAATATCTATAGCGATGGGCAGTTGTAAAAAGGACAACGGACCGTCCCCGGATATAGGTCAGGAAACGGATGACTATATCCTAAGCCTTCCGCCGGTACAATTTGAAGCCGAAAAGCCGGCTACCATCGACAGCACGGCCACGGAACAAGATTTAGAGTACGACTACACCATCGACTATTACTCGGCCGCGGCAGGTTACGACGAGCAGATTGTACTGAACCCGCAAACCGACGTGATTTATCCCGGTGCCTTAATTAAAGGGGAAACCATCCTGGACGGCAGCTATGTGCCTATATCGGTAAAGCGCAAACCCATCACTATATCCACCTCGTTGCAAGGTGCGGGGAAGGTGTCGGTAAAAGTGGAAGATCCCAAACTATCCACCGTGCGCGAAGCCGTTAACGACTTAATGAGCCAGGAATATGATGTTCCTCCGGCCAATATGGGCTTTACTGTTGAAAATATTTACAGCCGCGAGCAGTTTAAGATGGCGGTACGGGCCAGCTATTCCTCAGGGGCAATGGATGTAAACGGGAGCTTTAATTACAGCAACACTAAAATAAAATCAAGGGTGGTGGCCAAATTTATCCAAAACTACTATACCCTGGATATGGACCTGCCGGCCAAGCCCTCCGACCTGATCGACGAAGAACCCAGTCCCAATATTTTTGGTTCGCTGATGCCCATGTACATCTCTACGGTTACTTTTGGCCGCATGGCCTTGTTCACCGTGGAGTCGGAGCTTTCCGAAACCGAGGTAAACACCTACCTTCAGGCCTCGTACAGCCAAATAGAAGGCGAATCGAGCACCGACTTTGAAAAATTGGTCGCCAAATCAACCATGAAGGTGTATGTGCTGGGCGGCTCGGGAGCCGATGCGGGTACGGCCATCAACGGCTTTAGCGATTTTAAGAAATATATTACCCGGGGCGGTAATTTCTCCAAAACATCGCCGGGTGCGCCCATCTCCTACAAGCTGCGGTATATTCATGACAACACCATTGCGCGCACCGTATTTTCGGCCTCTTATCCCGTACGCACCGCCGTGCCGCGCACCGACAACCTAAGGTATGATATTTCCGTACGCCTGTATCGCATGACCCCTCATTTTGAGGATGGCAACGGCAGCCCCAATGAGCTTTTTGGTACAATTAAAAGTTGGAGGACAAGCAGTAAAAAATACAACCATTGGAGTGTTAGTTCATCGGGTACCTATTTGAAATTAGGTAAAAATAAAACCCACACCTTCTCCAACAACACTACCACACGGCGTCGTTATAACAATTTAGTAAGCTCACACAGCATTACAATCCAGTTGTCGGTAAAAGAACAGGATGCCTGGCCTGATGCCGATGAGGACCTGGGCACAAGCAGCTATACGGTACCCTTGATTGACATCATCGCCAAATCGCCCGCTTCGCTTACCTACACCATTAAAAATTACGGGCAGGGATCGTCATTTATGGATGTGGTGTTTATACTAAAAGTAGAAAAGATAACACGTATTTAAAAACGTATAAGCATTGGAAATAAGATACCAGGTTTCCCGCTGTGGCAAAAGCCTCCGCAATTTAGCGGAGGCTTTTGCCACAGCGAGGCACTGCACAAGGGATTTAGCGGCAAGCTCAGATAATTGCTCAATTTAATGTACAGCGTGTTCTTTTTTTGCTTGGTGTTAACGTTTAGTAATCATATCCAGAGTCAGTTTGCGCTTTTTGTTCATATATAATTCTCATTATCTCTCTCGCAATGTGCGGTCTGTAATGAGAGGCTTCATAGTAGTTTTTGTAGTTATTAGTAAATCTATTTATTCCCGAAAAATCAAATACATTTTCTTCTCCAAATAAAGCTCTTAAATATTTCAAATCATCCTTGTTTATTTTAATTTGGTCGTATAGGGGGCTTATAATAATCTTTATTTTCGAGTTATGCTTTTGTGTTATTGAGTAAATATTTTTGAGAATAATTTTTTGGTTCTCTTTAATGCACTCTTCAGAGAATTTTTGTATTGTTGTGTCCCTGTCGTAGAAAACAGAAAGTCTTTCGGGTGTGTAATATTTGCCCTTTGATATTAAATTCTCAAAATAATCAAATCGAAGTTCATTTGTTTTATTATCATAGTTCTTCTGCCTGTCATCCAATACTTTCTTTATATATGGTTTCATTTTATTAGATATTTTATAATCTAAGTATGCATATGTAAAATTTGGAGTTAAAAAGGCAGTAAAAAAGGCTATGTGAAATTCAATAATATTTGAGTTGTTAACTAAGGCAGGAGAAATTATGTATGAGTGAGCCGATTTTGGCTTAACATTTGTTAAAGTGGCATAATCTAATACAAGCAACATATTTTTGATGTTATTTTCCTTTTTATTGATGAATTCAACTTTTTTATTTAAAGCCCACAAGGATTCACCGGATGCATCAAAATGATAACATATTGCATCTTCTCCAATATGTTTTTTCCATTCTGAAATTTGATAGAAGATTGAACGAGAGTTCCCAAAAATGAACGAATTATAATTTATTTTTTTGCTGTTTTTTATAAATGTTGTTGTGCTTGCATAGTCTTTGTTAGGAGCAACACTTGCTTTTGCATTAGTATCAAAAAATGATTCATAGTCATATAAAACTTTAAATGGGTCAAATGCTATGTACAAAACCGCCATTATAATTAAATAGCTTAACCCGATTAATGAGAAACGAAATAATTTTGATAAAAACTTTTTCATCATCTAAAATTGAAAATAAAGAAATTGTTGTTCTTTGCCACCAAACCAAAAGATTGCAATGATAATTGCATAATACAATGCATATCTAATT
Organism: Saccharicrinis carchari; assembly: GCF_900182605.1. Classification (NCBI taxonomy): domain Bacteria; kingdom Pseudomonadati; phylum Bacteroidota; class Bacteroidia; order Marinilabiliales; family Marinilabiliaceae; genus Saccharicrinis; species Saccharicrinis carchari. Next base: position 15,881 of record NZ_FXTB01000016.1, on the reverse strand, counting down.
GGACGCTCCCATTTAATGCCTAAATGAGCAATTGCATACTGTCCTTCTCTTCCTTTCCATTCAACTATAACAAAAATGGCAACAAGCATTATTGTTGCTAAGGCACTTCTCATACCGGCAAATTTAGGTATTGAAAAAAGAGAAGGAGATAAAATTTCAGCAATGTAGCTTATAGCGTGTCCTATATCATTTGCTCGAAAAAATATCCACGCAAACACAGTTAACCCAAATGTTAGCAACATAAATGAAAATTCTTTTATACTTGGAAGTAATTTTCCTTGAGCAACGGTTCCCAAATTATTTCTGTTGCTATTAGTCAATAATAAAGGCAAGAAATAAATTGCATTCAATGCTCCCCAAACAATAAATGTCCAATTTGCACCGTGCCAAAAACCACTTATTATAAAAATGATAAAAGTGTTTCTGACTTTCATCCAAGTTCCACCGCGACTTCCACCTAATGGGATATATAGGTAATCCCTGAACCAAGTTGAAAGAGATATATGCCAACGTCTCCAAAATTCAGCAATATCTCTTGAAAAATATGGGAAATTAAAATTTCGCATTAAGTCAAATCCAAAAAGTCTAGACGTTCCAATTGCAATATCTGAATAACCTGAAAAGTCTCCATATATCTGGAAAGTAAAAAACAATGCGCCTAAAACAAGAGTGCTTCCATTCATATCAATTGAATAATTGAAAATCTGATTAGCAAATTCAGCACAATTGTCAGCAATTACGATTTTCTTGAATAGCCCCCAAAGAATTTGTCGCATACCGTCAACAGCTTTTGAATAATCAAAAGTTCGGTTTTTATAAAATTGCGGGAGTAAACGTGTGGCTCTTTCAATTGGACCTGCAACTAATTGAGGAAAGAAACTCACAAATGCGGAGAATGCAATAAAATCATTAGTGGGTTCAAGTTTTCGCTTATAGACATCAATAGTGTAACTCAAAGTTTGGAACGTATAAAAGCTTATTCCAACCGGTAGGATGATATTTAGAGAATTGCCTTGAATTTCTTGACCGAAAAATGAAAAGGCGGTTATGAAGTTGTTAAGAAAGAAGTTGTAGTATTTGAAGAAACCTAAAAATCCAAGATTGACCAAAATACTTGTCCATAATAGCATTTTACGGTTAACTTGGTTTTCTTCGGTTCTTAGTTTTCTGCCAACTGTGTAGTCAACTATTGTGCTAAATATAATTAATGATAAAAAACGCCAATCCCACCATCCATAAAAAACATAACTCGCTATTACAATAAGCAAGTTTTGAAGTTTTAGATTTTTATTCAACACAAACCAATAGAGTAAAAAAACTATCGGTAAGAAAATCCCAAAGTCAATTGAGTTAAAAAGCATTTCTCTTATCTATCCTTTAAGGTTAATTTTTAGCACGGTCGTGTCTTTTTAACATGACGTACAACGGTAAATTGTATGAGTAGTGGCAGATTGCGTGGTAATTTCCTGTCAAATTACAAGAAAGTTGAAGGGGGCTATAACCCTTGAATATACTGCTGACCCGGCTATTATTTTTGTACATTGTTAGGCTTTGTTTTTTATTTGAATTTATATCTTGTGGAGTTTTTGTCTCCGATTTTTTCAACCATTCCATTTTCAAATGCGAACTTTAAATCACGACTTGCGGTTGCTGGTGATATTTCTCTAAAATTCTTTAGGTAATCCTTTCGCGAAAAGTAATCTTCCTTTATTATTGATTTGAACAGGTTAATTCTGTCAATATTTTCGAGGCTTACATTCTGTATATTCAGTAATTCTTCAAATGATTCATGTATAATTTCAAGCATAAATTCAATGAATAGGGTTGATTCTCCAGAATTATCAGATTTCCCTAAAGCCTCGTAATAATTTTCCTGACGTTCCTTTATTAAGGTTTCTATGGGCAGAAACTCAAAAACGGGGTGGTAATTTTTTAAAATTAGGGTTTGCCATAGTCGTCCCATTCTTCCATTACCGTCAATGAAGGGGTGTATAAATTCCATTTCATAATGAAACACACAACTTTTGATTAAAATTAAATCATCATCATTCTTAAGATAATCAAATAAATCATTCATTAAGGGTTTAAGCATTCCACTTTGTGGAGCAATATGTGCAATTTCTGAACCCTTTACTATTCCAACAGATTTACTTCGGAGTTGTCCAGCAGATTCAATTAGGCCATTCATTAATAATCCATGGGCTTCACAAAAAGACTCGAAACTATTGGGGTTTAAATTGTCCAAATAGTCATATACTACTATGGCATTTTTTACTTCCAGAATGTCCTTCTTGGGACCAATTACCCGCCTGTTTTCAACAATTGCAGTGATTTGTTCAATGGTCAGAGTGTTTCCCTCTATTTCAAGAGAAGAGTGAATTGTTTTAATTCTATTTTTCTTTCTTAGTTCGGTTGGAGGTTTGCTCAAATGAGCAGCGTTTACCTCGCCTATCTTCTCTGAAATAGAAGCAACAAGCTTTAAGATTTTACCTGTTATTGTATAAGGTGGTTTCATTCCATATAGTTGTGATAGTATCATTTGATAGTATCAAAGATAAGCAATTATGTCTTAATAATTCAATAATTTTCAAATTGCGGTGTTTTGTAAAATAAAGCCTAACGGTTGGGCTATGCGTAGTGCGGGATTTAGGAGCACTCCACTTTCAATTTATTACTAAATTTCATTATCTGTATTATCGCTCAAATTATCGCTGGATCCCGCATTACGTATAGCTTTTATTGTGCTTTCGTGCTTTATTTTTTCTTCGTCCGTGCGTTGGCGTGAAAGCTCTTTGCAACCGCAGGAACGAGGATTGCAATGTGCTTGAACTGAGCGTTGGACTTTTCATAGTGACAATTCATTGCCATATTCAACAGTCGGTTCTTTAGCAAGAAATAAATCTAACTCTCCTTGATTATTAAATCCTGCTAATTTTTGTCTGTATTTTGCAGCAATAAGTCTGTTTTCGATTTCTTTCTTACGATTCTTACTTATCTCTAAGAATTCTTCTTCCTGGTCAATACCTAAATACCTTCTGTTAGCGAGGTTAGCTGCAATTCCCGTAGTTGAACTACCTGCAAAAGGATCTAAAATCCATGCATTCTGCTTAGTTGAAGCTAAAATTAATCTTGTTAAAACAGAAAGCGGTTTTTGAGTCGGGTGCTTTCCACACGACTTTTCCCATTTTGCAATTGCAGGCAGTTTCCAAACATCCTTCATTTGTTTGTTGCCGTTCAATTGCTTCATGAGGTCATAATTGTAGTAGTGTGGGACTTTTTCCTTTTTCCTAGCCCAAATTATTTGCTCAGTCGAATGGGTGAAGTAACGGCAAGAAAAATTTGGTGGTGGGTTAGTCTTCTCCCATGTTATGACATTTAGAATCTTGAAGTCCAATTCTGTTAAAATTTGACCTACAGAAAAAATATTGTGCATTGTGCCACTAATCCAAATTGTGGCGTCATCTTTCATTTTATTGCGGACTAATGAAAGCCACTGACGATTAAAGTCGTTTATAAAGTCAAATCCATGAGACTTATCCCATTTGCCCTTGTTAACGCTAACGATTTGACCATTCTGAATAGAAAGCCCATTGTTAGATAGAAAATAAGGAGGATCAGCAAAAACCAAATCAAACTTATGATCAAACTCATTTAAGAGTTTCATTGTATCTCCTTTTAAGAGATAAAATTGTGCATCTGTTGATTTATAATATGGTTTAATCATCTTCTATTATGAGTTGCCACAGAAACAATTTTGAATATATTTTCTCCGTGTTCTAATGCTTCAAGTAGGTTTTTGAACATGTAGGCTTGCTCATAGTTTGACTTTTCTTGAAACATTAAAAGCTTAGCCATGAGGAGAATAAACCTTATGCTGTATTCGCCTTTATTTTCTAAAGATTCATACTCTGCTGCTTCTTGTTCTATCTCTCCTATTATCTTCTTTTCAAGTAATTCATTTCTAGAATTCAAGTCTTTAATTGGTTTTGCTTTATCATTCCAATAAGTTAAAAGAAAAGAAACGAGTTCTTTTGTTTTTCCTTTTTCTATGTTCATTTTTATTAGCAAGTCAACTGCCCAATGAATATGTTTTGGAGTTCTTAATCGTGACCAACCTGATTTAGTTGAGTTATCTTTTTGACGATACTTTACAAGTAAGTCAAAATTGGATAGATTACCCTGATACACTGCTAGGATAAACTTCCCATTAACAGGAAAGACCTTTAAAGGAGTCATTAAAACTCCCTTTGATTTGAAAGTCATTTTAGGAGTACTCATCCGATTATATTTTTAAGAATACCGTTTTTGAGCATTTCAAGGTTTATTAAGTATTCAGCTTTGTCAAAGTATTCTCGTAAAGGTTTCAGCGTAGATTTCCAACCAGCTCCATCAGTTACCCATATGAACTCTATTTGCTGCTTGTTCCAATAAGAGTTCATTTCTACATACTCTGTTGCGGTTGATTTTAACTTTGAACCACCGCCACCATAGAAGTTACATTCAATGAAATATAGTTGCCCATTTTTATTAATTGCGAAATCTATGATTCTTGAAGATTTATCAACTGCTACATCTAGACCCCATTCTTGCTTTATTTTCTTCGCAGTTGCTTGAGGCATAAATCCAATGTTTAATTCATTACAAGTTTCTGCAACGAAATCTTCTACTAGCGATTCCATCAATGAGCCACCACGATTCTTGCGGCCATTGCTATCTAGCCCAACTTCAACTCCCGTTGTATAGTCTACTAGGTTTTTTATTTTCTTTTTTTGGAAAAGACTGGCAATTCCTGATTTTATAAGAAATTGAGCTAATTGTCTGCACTCGTTATCGTCTAGGCTGGTTTTATTAAAAACGAATTTTTTATAAATGAAATTCTTTGTGTCGATTAAAACGTCAACAGACTTTTCTCGAATTGCAAGTAGATTTGGAAAGGCTTTGACAACAGTAGGGTATTGCTTTATTAATTTAAATGCTTCTTCTTCTATATTGTCTTTTCCAATTAGATAATTCAGAAGATTAAGTTCCTTTTCAATAGGATCGATATTTCCAAGTACTTTCTCCCAATTGACGAAATAGTTCCATTGGGTGATTTTATTTTTAAAGTTTGAAGTAATGGAATCAAAAAGTTGATCATCACTTTGCAGCTCAAGCAGGCTCGTAAGTTTCTTCATACGAATAGTTCGTTATTAATAGCTCATTTAATTTCCCCCTTTTGGAAGGATTAGCATTTATACTTCTTTTAGCTTCAACTCTTTCAATGAAGAAATTGGCATATAAATCATCAAAAAAATTATCATCAGGATTTTTTCCTTTCACGTCAGAATTACTGAGCATCCAATTATGGTCGAGATCTTCAAGTTTTTGACAAAAGTCTCTAAGCCTTATTTGCTCTAAATCATTGAATTCATCTTTTGCGTAGGAGTTAAAGCTTGACGTTTCACTTAATGGTTTATATGGTGGATCAAAGTAGAAAAACGAATTGTCGCTAGTGTAATTAATAGTTTCTTCAAAATCGCCACAGAGGATTTCAACTTTTTGCAAAGCATTATGAACGGCTAGTAAATTTTCTGCATTGCAGATAGTTGGTTGCTTATAACTCCCCATAGGAACGTTAAACTCATTCTTTCTATTGACACGATAAAGACCATTAAAACAAGTCCTATTTAGAAAAATAAACAAAGCGGCTTGTCCGCTTTGTTCTGATTCTCTATTGTTAAATAGTTTCCTTTTGTTGTAATAGTATTCTTTCTTTTTGTCTTGGTCATCTACAAGAGAATGATATTCATTTTGCAGAGTTTCTAAAATTGAAATTAATTCATATGGTTTGCTTGAAATAGTTCGGTAAGTATTTATCAAATCAGTATTAACATCATTGATGACTGCTTTTTCAAGGTTTGGAAATTCATTAATCATCCAAAATAGAATTGCTCCGCTGCCTACAAATGGTTCAATGTAGGTGAACTTGTCAGATTTTATTTGAATTGGCAAACTAGATTGAATTTCTTGAATTAATTGAGTTTTACCACCTGCCCACTTAAGAAATGGTTTTGCTTTGTTTTTCATGCTTTGTTAGTTAGTAATTCAGTAGCCTTATTTAAAGCTAAGGCAGCATACTTATCATCTTTGACTGAATTCAAAATTTTGTCGCTTAACCAAAGAGTCAACAAATCTTTTTCATCAACCCCAAAATGTTTAGAAAGTGCAACAACTTGTTCTCTGGTAAGACGTCTGGCTCCACGTTCCATTTTGCTTAAAAGTGCTGTGTCTATTTCCAAGTACGCTGTAACTTGTCCAAGGAGCAAATCTTTCGATTCTCTAAGATTCCTTATTCTTTCTCCTAATGAGTTCATTGTACAAAAAGTGATTTGTCATTATTTGTCAAATATAATGAATCGTTATCGAAAAATCAGTTCGTTCGTTGGAAAAAAGCAATGTGTGCGATAGCACTCTTTGCTTGCGCGTTGGCTTTTTTCGCATGAAGCCTAACGTTCGGTACAAGAATAGTAGCCGACTGCGGACTGCTATCTTTTCAAGCTACAGAAAAGTACGAGCGAGCTACAACCGGCTACTTTACTGCTGCCTCGGCTATTATTTTTGTACATTGTTATGGGGCGTAATTTGTTCTCGACGGCTTATAGAAAGGTCAGCCCGATTTTACGATTTAGTCCAGTTTCAAATATTCTTATTAATGTCGAAAGTTGGATATTTCCCTTTGCATTTTCTATTTTCGAAATGTAGCTTTTCTTTGTTCCCGCTTTTTCGGCCAATTGTTGCTGTGTGAGTTTTGCCTCCTTGCGGGCCTCCTTTAGCATCTCGCTCACAATGAACATTTGAGCTTTTTCTTCAAATTCATTTCTACTTTCAGTTCCTATTTTTCCGTGCTCACGTTCAAGCAATTCGTCAAATGTCCTTATTCCTTTGTAGTCAGTCATGATTTCATTTTTTTTTGATTAAAATACTCTTCTTTCAATCTCATGGCTTTTTCAATTTCTTTCTTTGGCGTCTTTTGCGTTTTCTTTTGAAAGCCATTTAAAAGAACCACGAGTTTTCCTTTGTCAAAGCAACAGAAAACCCTATAAATGTTTGACTGATATTCAACTCTCACTTCAAAAAGTCCCTCATAACCAGTCATTGGAGCTAAAAATTTTTTAGGAACCATTTCAACTTGTCGGATTAACTGAAACACATATTGAAATTTGGATTTGACTCCTACGTCAAGTTCCTTATAAAAGTCAACAAAATAATTTTCGTGGAATATGATTTGTCTGCCCATTGCACAAAGTTATCTTAAAAGATAACAAAAGCAAAAAAATTCTGACTTTGAATTTAATTAGTGCTGAGGGGGGGGTATTATGCCCCATAACTTTTAAATAACCCCATATCAATAGTCCTTATTTCTCTTTTGTACTTGGTTGTTAAAGTGCAGAAAGAAATAATTAAAGACCAATATACCTGATTTTTTGGTTTGCCCCCCCAAAAGAGGGATATTACCATTTATATTTTATGGCTGATGGTGAATTTGAAGTCACTCCCTTTGCCAAGCTCACTCTCCACCCATATCCTGCCCTTGTGTTTTTCAACAAATTCCTTGCAAAGCAACAGACCAAGTCCTGTACCTGTTTGTGAGTCGGTATCGGGTATGCTTACTTTTTCTTCTATTTTAAAAAGTTTATCTATAATATCGGTTGGTATACCAATTCCCGTATCTTTTACACTAAACCTGGTTTCGTAATCGTTTTTTACAACCGATATTTGCACTACCCCCTCTCTACTTGTAAACTTAATTGCGTTACCAATTAGGTTCCGTAATATTGTGCTAATCATATTTACATCAACATCAATGATGACGTTTTCATCTATATCATAAGTCATGCTAATGTTTTTAGCCTTGGCAGAGCTACCGGTAAGACTTATAACTTCACGAACAATGTTTTTTACTACAATTTTTTGAGGCTTAAAAGGAATACAATCGGTTTGCGACATCGCCCATGCCAACAGATTTTCTAAAAGCTTATAAGCATCATCCGTTGACTGGTTTATGTTAGATGCCATTTGTTTTATCTCGTCGTAGTTATATATTTCTGTATTACCCAGGAGTAGCTCAGATAAACCCAGAATGGTATGAAATGGGTTTCGGAGATCGTGGGCAATAATCCTGAAGAATTTATCTTTGCTCGCGTTGGCTATTTTTAGTTCCTTAACGGTTTGTGAAAGCTTGTTATTCAGTTTTTTGAGTGCATAATCCTGTTCAATACGGTGGGTTATGTCTTTAATATGTGAGATAAAAAAAAGAGGCTGACCTTTAACATCATACATCAAAGATGAAGATACTTGACAGGTAATTATTTTGCCCGACTTATGAAAAAACCTCTTTACAAATTCACCTTTTGCCTGGTCCTTGTTGAGCAATGCGGATTGGACATATGACCGACTAAGCCCTTGATCGTCGGGAACGACAAATTTATTTACAGGCATTTGCTCTAATTCGGCCTGCGTATAACCAAAAATATTTACACACTCTTTATTGGTAGTTTCTATGATGCCGTCAATGCTGACCGACATTATTCCGATATTTGCATTTTCAATGGATATACGGTATTTCTCGGTGCTATTTTTTAATTCCTGTTTAATTTGCCGTCCCTCTTTAAGCGTTTGTATTAGCTTATTGAAGTATAAAGAAAAGTTTCCCAGAAAATCCACCTGCTGATTTAAGTCACCTTCAGCGAGGCGTTGCACCTGCCATACCAGATGGGATAAGTTAGCATGCAATTGCTTAAAGGGTGCAGCCAAAGCATTGTTGGGTGGTACTTCGGTATTGAGCTTACCGTTGGATAAATCATCAATAAACCTTTGATTGTCACGTAGTTTTGCGAGCAACTCACTGATAGATAAAAACAATGATTTAGTTTCTCCAGATTCTAAATCCTGAATAGAACGTTTTAATTCATGGCTAAGCTCCTCTATTTTTCCTGTATGCAAGAGCCCGTTTATGGTATCTGATAAAAACTGGCTTAAGGCCTTATTGTCCATTTTTTAAATTTATGGTGAACCTACACACCCTGTCGCCTGAAGACCAGCAATCTACTTCTTTTACATCAAATTCCCTGCCTACATATTGTTTGAATATTCCTGCCAGAAAACCTTCATCGTAATCGCATACTGTTTCACCTGTTATGGGCAAACCACTACAATCCAAATCTTCAGCCACGGTAATAACAAAGCTCATCTTTTCCAGGTCAGACTTTTCTACCCTTAAAATTCCTATGTTTAAATCTTTCAGGATCTTCTGGAGTTGCGCTACAAAGTCGTAAAATTCCAATTCACTAACCAACAGCGCCTTACAAAACTCCTCACCGGCAACAAAACCTGCCTTGTAGAATAATTCATCTGCCTTTAACCTGCCAAATTCTTTGTTTAAAACACTCCGCATAGTATATTGCATCAACCTATAAACAGATACATTGGTAGCATTGCCTAAATTTGGTCTACCTATTTCTACGTCACCAAGGTCTTTCCATTGGAAGTTGTAATTATCCTCTTTCATATTCTGAAATTTATTCTATGCCTGAAAGAATACTTTAATGGGTATTGCATTTATTAAAGTAAGCACTTGGGACATCTGCCAATAACACTAAGCTAATCAACGCCCATCCATACATTTTTAAAAAAATGTAAAAGTCATCAAACAACACGAGCTTGCTAAAAAAACATTCAAAAATATAAAATAACTTAGTTAAATAAAATAGAAGCTCATGCAAATAATTAATTTTAGCCCCTATTTTCCTCCTCCATATCAACCGCTTCTTCCAATAACTTTACACTTTCGGTTGCAGGTAACTCCTGCACCTTTTTAAGTTTCGACAGCATCATCCGGGTACGTGTACCCACCAAACTGTCCAATTCTTTGTTGGCTTCGTTAATTTTTTTCTGGGCTTTTTCCAACACCCCGCCAAACTTGCCAAATTCACTTTTCACCGCACCCAGAATCTGCCACACTTCGCTACTTCGTTTTTGTATGGCAAGCGTTTTGAAGCCCATCTGCAAACTGTTGAGCATGGCGGCTAAGGTGGTAGGGCCGGTTACTATTATTTTAAAGTCGCGCTGCAACAGTGCCACCACCTCAGGCTGACGGACCACTTCGGCGTACAAGCCTTCGATGGGCAAAAACATAATACCGAAATCGGTGGTGTGCGGCGGGTCGATGTATTTATCGCGTATATCTTTTGCAAACTTCTTGATGGCCATTACCAAGGCTTTATTGGCTTTTTCAATACCTTCTAAATCGCCCCTGTCGTAGGCGGTTTGCAAGCGTACGTAATCCTCCTGAGGGAACTTGGCATCGATGGGCAGATAGACTTCTTTACCCACATCGTCTTTACCGGGCAGCTTTATGGCAAACTCCACATGATCGTTGGAGCCCTGTTTGGTTTTAACATTAGCCATGTACTGTTCGGGTGCCATAATTTGCTCCAAAATATTGCCCAGTTGTATCTCGCCCAATACGCCGCGGGTTTTTACGTTGCTCAGCACCTTTTTTAAATCCCCTACTCCATTGGCCAGATTCTGCATTTCGCCCAGTCCTTTCTGCACCGCTTCTAAGCGTTCGCTCACAATTTTAAAGGACTGCCCAAGACGTTCCTCTAAAGTCTTGTGTAACTTCTCGTCAACGGTTTCGCGCATTTTCTCTAATTTCAGCTCAGTCGATTTCACCAGCTCGTCTTGCTTTAGGCCCATAGCGTCGAACTTTTGCTTTTGCAAATCGTTAAATTCCCTTACGTTTTGAGTAAAGACATCGCTAAAATTTTTGAGTGATTGGCTAAGTTCCTCCCTGTTTTGCTGTCCGCTTTTATTCAGGCCATCGCTGATGAGCCTTAGCTTTTCTTCGAGTTTAAGGGTCAGTTTATCCAGGCCGTTGGAGAGTTCCTCGCGATTATCTTTTAAAGATGCAGATAACTCGATACGATTTTCTTTCAGTTCACGCTGCATAAGCTGCTGCACCGCATCAACAATAAGCGAGACATCATTCTCTTTTTTCTTAAAAAATAAAAGTGCGAACAGCACAAGACTAAGCACTGAAATAATAATTGCGATAATTTCCATAATTAGCTTTTTTGGGTAAAAGTTTATCCCCCTTTTCCGGTAAAGTCAAAATTAGGAAAATTTATTAGTTTCCAATTTAAGCACTATTTGTCACATTCCCTTTCATACGGTCTAAATCAATATAACTATGCGTCCGGCCACTTTTTGAGGAGGAAACTGCCGGTCGATAATAATTTTCAGTTTAACTATTTTGCATATCTTCACCAGTTACGCAATCTGATTTTGCAGTACAACATATTTGCAAAGGCCGATCGCACTGAATTTAGCTTTCTTATTACCATACATGGTAATCTGCATCATTCGCCGCAACAGCAGCTTTTATGTTTATATTAGGGGTAACGTTTATGGCGCGAAGAACTTTAAGCTATGTTACTGGTCATTGAGACATACACCCGATATACTTTTTCAGTAAAACATCTGGCAGAACTATAATCAAACACAGTGCTGAAGGCTGTAACAATATCCATTAAGAACAATCTTGTTTGCAGTAATTACCTATTAAAAAGGCTATCGCCATAACTGTTTACATGTTGCTATGGTAGTATTGCCTTATCAGACTATGTTCTCCTACCATCTATTCCGGAGTATACCTACCATTCTTCCCCGACCTATTTCTTTTGCGTAGGAAGGGCTTATGTATATAGTAAAGGGATGCGATTATGCGGCTGTCCACTTTCTAAGGCACTCGGCCAGTGATTTATAAAAAAATCTGTAATTACATCCTCACTTGACCCTTATATATCTGATAGACGAATTAAAACAACAAATATGGCTTAAAGTTAAATATCACCAACAATTTTTACAAATCGGAATCCAATAGACCTAAGGTATGCACCTCCAACTTCGGATCTTTAAAAAAGCTTGGCATTCTTCATTTTTAATTTCCTCTTTGAAATATCTGCTGATGCCAACGCAATAAAAAATACACCATAGAGCAGTGAAGGTTTAACAGGTAAATTAAAAACCTCGATAAGCAGTTTGCGTCGTTATAGCGGACCTTGCCTGCATGTTGGACGCTTTTATGATAATTGACACCGGAATGAATAAGGTGAGTTATGTTTATTTTGTAAAATATTATTACGCATCAACAGTAGTCTCCTACGATAATTATTACACCCCATTGTCTCTTCCGCAAAAATAACCACCTTTTGATAATTCTACTCCCAAAAGCGTTTTTAAAAATAACCTTAAACGGATTGGCATGATTTAAAATATAATATTAATTTGTCTTGTAAAGGGTGAAAAATTCTGTTGTCTGCAGTAAAAAATCAGATTGACTTGACATTTCCTCTGCACTCGCTGCCAGCTCTTCACTGTTTGAAGCACTGTTTTGAGCTAAATTATTTAATTGCATTATAGCGGTATTTACTTGATTAATAGCTGAACTTTGCTCCTTACCGGAAGATGAAATTTCGTGTATAAGCAGTGATGAATTGGCAAGCTCCGGTAACATCTTATTTAGTTTGTTTTCTGCCTTCTCAGATATTTGATACGCCATATTTGTTTTACTTACAATTTCCTCAGCGGCGTTTTTACTTATTTCTGCAAGCTTTCGAATTTCAGCTGCTACAACTGAAAAACCTTTACCGTACTCTCCAGCACGTGCTGCTTCAACAGCTGCATTAAGCGCAAGAATATTAGTTTGGTAAGCAATGTCTGTGATGATATCAATTTTTTCAGAAATGGCTTTGTTAGCCTCAACGGTTTCGTTACTTAAAGAAGCAACTTCCTGTATCCCTGTTTCTACCTGTTTTGTTATTATTGCCGCTTTGTGAGAATTCTCCTGGTTTTGCAAAACACCAGCAGTAACTTCTTCAATGGAGGATGCCACCTGTTCAACAGTAGAGGCTTGTTCGCTTGACCCCGTACTTAATACTTGTGATGAAATTGAAACCTGCGCAGCACCACCTTTTACTTGTTGAGAAGATGTTGTAATAGCTTCTAAAACATTTTTAACTTTTAGCATCATCTCATTTAAAGAATATGCTAGAATACCAATTTCATTTTTTTTATCTATTGAAAGTGGATCTGAAAAATCACCTTGAGAAAGTGCTTGCGCAAATATTAAGCCTTTATTTAGTGGTGGAATAATACTTCTGATAATACTGAAAATCACAATACCACTTAACAATATTGTTAAAATTGTTAGTGTGATTGCAATGATATTTATTCTTTTTAAGAATGCAACAAGTTTACTTAACCCTATTGATGCTTCATTTACTTCCGCAACCACAGATTCGTCAAGAAGTTGTTCAATTTTTGAAAATGTTTCATTTTCATATTTATCTACAAGAGCTATGGCATCCCTTTTAGCTGTTGGATTAAAGGTGTTAAATAATTGATCAGCCTCTTTTTTAATTGTATTAAATAAGTTCTCCGCTAACTGAAGCTGTTTTATTTCGGTTGATTTACGTTCTAATGGCTTTAATGCCTTAAGTGTTTTTATAAATTTCTCCGAAAACAAGGTATAATATTTTTTACTTTCAACCTCTCCAGAAACATACTCAGAAAGCGAAAATAGCATATTCGTCACACTATTCTGTAAGTCGAAATAGTATATTAAACCAGGAATATCATCTTTTAAACTTTCATTTAAATCACCTGATCGTAGCGCATCATTATACTCTTCATGACCTAACTTTGCTAATAGTTTTATAAGTTCTGTACCTTCATTATTTTTTAGATCATCCGCCTTTTTACGCGACTTTACCTCATGAATAGGGTTATATTTTGCAAACACCTCATCTCTAATGACCTGTACATATTCACGTACTGTTTTATCAATTAAGTCCATATTTGCTTTATCCTTTGCATTGGCGGATTCTAATTTATACAGGATTGAGTAGTAGTCCAGAAATTCTTTATAGTTTTCTTCAAAAGCAATGCTTTCATCATCTTCACCACTAAGATATTCTAATGTGTTGGAATTCATATCATTAATTTCATCCAGTATAAATAAACAATGAATTGCTCCAGGTACATCATCTGTTGATGTTTCATTGGCGTATTTAATACTTTTAGTGTTTAGTATTAGAATTGATATTACAACAACTAAAAGAAAAAGGATCAATGTTCCAAATCCTAAAAATAACTGATTCTTGATTTTCACGATAAATTATATTATAAGTTATGTAGTTTGTTACTGAGCACTGCAGAAATGGCTAAAAAAGTATAGTTTTTATTACGCCATAATTGTTTGAATAAATAAATGCTTAATCACATATATCAAGTGCAAGACATCACATATGAATATACCAACTGGTACAGTTTTGCTGAGAATAAATAAGATCCACCCAAATACCGATAGTTATTCCTCCTTTCGAAACTTCCATATAATATGGGATTGCTACAGAGGGGCTCAGACGCATACCGCCCCAATAATACCGACTCTCCGGATTAACACTGGCCGATACTTAACTTGTATTTGGCAATTCCTGTGCTTTTATCATCCTAATCAAAAGCAATAAAAGGCCTACATTCGCAAAAACGAAAACACTCATTGGAAATTCCGGTGATGTTGACCCCCCACAACGGCCATATTGACCCCCCTGGATTTGGGTAACCGAAAATGGTTAGTATGACAAAATTACATTTTTTTTCTAAGACTCTCTCCTTTGAGTTCAATCCTGTGCGATGTGTGCACCAAACGATCTAAAATCGCATCGGCAATAGTGGCCTCGCCGATGATGTCAAACCAACTGGCAACAGGCAGTTGGCTCGCGATAATAGTAGCCGCCCTGGCATGTCTGTCCTCGATAATTTCCATCAGGTCCATCTGGTGTTGTTTTTCAAGGTGTGTCAATCCAAAATCGTCGAGGATAAGCAAATTAGCTTTCGATATTTTATTTAGGAGCTGGTATATGGTGCCCTCCAAACGTGTCATTTTTGTTTGTTGCAGCAGCTTTTGAACATTGAAGTAAGCTACTTTGTGCCCCTGGGCACATGCGTGGTGCCCCAAGGCGGACGCTATAAAGCTCTTGCCGCATCCGGTAGCCCCGGTAACCAGAACAGACTCGCCATTGGCGATGTAATTGCCGGTGGCCAAATTGGACACGAGCCCTTTGTCCAGCCCCCTTGAAGCATCATATTTCAACTCTTCCAACGAGGATTGGTATCTAAACTTTGCCGATTTCCTTAATCGGTCAAAGCGGCGGTTGTCCCTGTCCTGAAGCTCGGCCTGGAGCAATATCTCAAGGCCTTCGCCAAGCGACAGCTCATTCCATCTTTTTGTTTCCAGAAGTGCGTTCCAGCTTGTTTTAAAACCGTACAGGCGTAATTGCGATAGTTGGTTTTCGATATTTTCCATCGTATTAAAATTTAATTGATAATTGATTGTCGTAATATTCTTTTCCCCGGATGTTGTTGTGTTGGGGCAAGTCTTTATCAAGTTGTTCCTCCCGGATATATTCGGTCATCTTGTTTTTGATGACGTTCAGGACAAAACCGTAAGTAAGATTCTGATGGTCGATAGCCATTTGGCACGCTTTGTCAAAGGTTTCACGGGGCGTGGATTTAAATAGTTTGAGCAGGCCGTCGCAGCTTTTGTACAGTTGTTCGGGATACCTGTCCCGGGCAAACAGCAGCCTGACCAGCTCGCCCAGCGTTTTCGATAGGTTTGCGGCTTTATCTTTATAGTATTCAGGGTTACGCTTTTGGTAGTGCCGGTGGGTTGAGCACAGGTGTTCTTCTGCAGTGGTGTATTTGCCTATCCCGTATTCGCGCTTGTGTACCGCTACCAAGTTGTGCCGATGAAAAATGCGCACCATCGAACGGGTGTA
>NZ_FXTB01000015.1 GCF_900182605.1 Saccharicrinis carchari | reverse complement strand
TACACCCGTTCGATGGTGCGCATTTTTCATCGGCACAACTTGGTAGCGGTACACAAGCGCGAATACGGGATAGGCAAATACACCACTGCAGAAGAGCACCTGTGCTCAACCCACCGGCACTACCAAAAGCGTAACCCTGAATACTATAAAGATAAAGCCGCAAACCTATCGAAAACGCTGGGTGAGCTGGTCAGGCTGCTGTTTGCCCGGGACAGGTATCCTGAACAACTGTACAAAAGCTGCGACGGCCTGCTCAAACTATTTAAATCCACGCCCCGGGAAACCTTTGACAAAGCGTGCCAAATGGCTATCGACCATCAGAATCTTACTTACGGTTTTGCCCTTAACGTTATCAAAAACAAGATGACCGAATATATCCAGAAGGAGCAACCTGATAAAGACTTGCCCCGGCACAACAACATCCGGGGAAAAGAATATTACGACAATCAATTATCACTTAAATTTTAATACGATGGAAAATATCGAAAACCAACTATCGCAATTACGCCTGTACGGTTTTAAAACAAGCTGGAACGCACTTCTGGAGACAAAAAGATGGAATGAGCTGTCGCTTGGCGAAGGCCTTGAGATATTGCTCCAGGCCGAGCTTCAGGACGGGGACAACCGCCGCTTTGACCGATTAAGGAAATCGGCAAAGTTTAGGTACCAATCCTCGTTGGAAGAGTTGAAATATGATGCTTCAAGGGGGCTGGACAAAGGGCTCGTGTCCAATCTAGCCACCGGCAATTACATCGCCAATGGCGAGTCTGTACTGGTTACCGGGGCTACCGGATGCGGCAAGAGTTTTATAGCGTCCGCCTTGGGGCACCACGCATGTGCCCAGGGGCACAAAGTAGCTTACTTCAATGTTCAAAAGCTGCTGCAACAAACAAAAATGGCACGTTTGGAGGGCACCATATACCAGCTCTTGAATAAAATATCGAAAGCTAACTTGCTTATCCTCGACGATTTTGGATTGACACACCTTGAAAAACAACACCAGATGGACCTGATGGAAATTATCGAGGACAGACATGCCAGGGCGGCTACTATTATCGCGAGCCAACTGCCTGTTGCCAGTTGGTTTGACATCATCGGCGAGGCCACTATTGCCGATGCGATTTTAGATCGTTTGGTGCACACATCGCACAGGATTGAACTCAAAGGAGAGAGTCTTAGAAAAAAAATGTAATTTTGTCATACTAACCATTTTCGGTTACCCAAATCCAGGGGGGTCAATATGGCCGTTGTGGGGGGTCAACATCACCGGAATTTCCACATATTGCCAGCTTGAGGAGCTAGGCGTTTATTTGATGGAAAAAAATGAGAATGACGCGATCAACATTCTTGATACTCATCAATGAGTATCAAGAATTCGGTTTGAATGTATATGACTTTTGTGCCAATTAGAGCTTTATTACTACTGGAAGAAAAACATAAAAGAAGCATCGCAGAATCAGCGCGATAGTTTTGCTCCGCTCGTTTTTGCTTCTATCTAAGCAATTGTTCACAAGTATCCAAACGTAAGCATTCGCTCTCGTACGTCGGCTCAGTGCTTTGGTAAGTATTAGACATTCCAGCATTGCAAAGAATTCATGGACAATTCTTGTTGTTCTAAGAATTCTTCCAGTTATGGGGCAAAAGGTGGGCTAAATCCAATGAGTAGTCATTGTTGTAAGCTGGAATTTTAGTCAGCACATCGGTTAGCCATCGTCCAAGCCTTGTTCGTTGGCCATAGTTTCCACTTGGTAGAGTTTACCTATTTGCGCTAAAGCATATTCAGCCCCGGACTCGTCTTCGGTAAGGCTTTCTTCAAATTTACGGCGTGCGTACGCCCAGCATCCCAATAGCAGGACGCCTTTCTTTTGTTCATAAATAGAATATGCTTCGTAACCATCGGTTTGGATAGCTCCTTGAAAACCTTGCAACAGTTTAACCATTACTTTTTGTGCCTATGAGCCTTTGTCGTAATGAAAGAAAACCATGTTTTTCATTACTTGAACGAATCATCCACAAATAAGCTTTTACTGTTTTATGTTTTTCGTTGTTGATTACTGGTTTCCAAAAACTACATCTTAGTTTTTAATGCATTTGTGTCTTAATCTATTTCAATATTATTTCGTAAAATACTCTATAGCTCTTTCCAAAACTTCATCTGTGCCGACTAAAATTTTTTTCAGATTGTAATCAATTGGAATATCAGGGTTAATACCTTTTCCAATAAAATCTTTCCCGTCAATTAGCAGCTCTTTTTGCGAACATACGCACCCTATGCCACCATGTGGTAAAGAAAATGAAATTGGTTGACCAGTGCTTCCCCCGGTAGCTTGTCCAATCACAACACCTCGCTTTAAGTGTTTGAAAATTAGCACGAAATCTTCCGCTGCCGAATATGTGTCTGGCCCAGTTAATACTATTACCTGCCCTGTATAGGTAGGAAACTTATAGGGCTTCCATTCTCGTGGCATGAAAGTGATTTTATTAGGAGTTATTCCTAAGCCTCTCTTAGATGGGATATAACATCTTCCTGCAGTTAAAGCTGCTTTAAATGTGTCACCAGTGAGATAGCCCAACAGCTCAAATCCATTACTGCTGTTTCCTCCTCCGTTTATACGCAGATCAATAATCAAATTTTCTGGATGCGGAGTTTCCTGGAAAATAGAATCGATAAATGGAATTAGTTTTTCGTCATAAAAGGTGTTGATGGTTAGTAGATTAGTCTTTTCATTTATTTTTTTATAGAAAAACCCTTTCGCATGGGGATAGTAGGGGTCGTTAGGCTTGCGAAAAAATATCTGTTCTGTCATTCGCCCGTCTGAATACTTTAATTTTAGCTTAATAGGTTTGTTAATTGACCCATAGGTGAAATAGTTAGAGTAAATCTTAGCAACGCTATCCTGGGGGGTACTAAAACTAATATATGGTGAGATATTCTTTTTTATATATTCATTGACAGGGTGATTATTAATTTCAGTAATTACAGTTCCTGGTTTTAATAAACAATAGTTTTCATTTGCACTCTGAAGCTGGATAATAACTACCTGATCCTCTACAAGACGACAACGTATTGGCAACCTTGCAGTCAGTGAATCTCTGAGAACATGAGGAACAAAAACCATGCTGTGACCATCTTTCAAATGTGAATAGAAATTCATCAACAATTTGTAATATTCAACTTCAGACTTTGCCTCCATTACTTTTGGAATGAATTCATAATAGAGGCTATCCCAGTTTAAGTTTGGCACAACATCGAAATTGGCAAAGTTCCATTTTGCCTCAGACCAAGCCTTGCTTAATCCGGCAATACGGTTTGTATAATTGAATTCGTTACTGAAGTAAAAGTTGTCGTATAACTTTTTGTAAATTTGCAGGTATCTTTCCTTGTTAAAAGACTCATTCAATAAATTTTCTGACTTTACCATTTGAGATTTGATTTGAGGATTTGGTGATTGCCCGAAAACTTGATTATTACAAATCTGGCATGTAATTATTATAGTCAGTGCAGTAAAAACAGTTCTCTTACTCATATCAGTTTATTTAATTTTAAAAGGTTAATGCCTAATAGACTTTGATTTTTACATTTTATCAGCAATTGTTTTTGTTCTTTTTATTTCAAATAACGGTTGAATCATCGGTACTTTTAAGGGTATTAGCTCATGTATTAACCATGCCCCACCAAATGTAGCCACAATCATTATTAGCATTTTCAAAGAATAAAGTATTTGGGTATCTTTTTTGATTTACTTGAGTTCATTTCTCGTTTCCCTTAATGACGCTTAACGTTGTTATATGATAGCAATTGAATATACTTCCATTATTGTCTCCTTTAGATTTTATGAACATATCATCCCAATTATGGAGGTTGAGGATTTAAATAATAATTTAGTTTTCCTAAATTTCCAATTTTGGTAATTCTCTGTGCTGAAGCTGCAATTCTATATAAGTTTCTATAAAACTCTCAGCACCATTTTTTATGGTTTTTGTAATTGCTTCTTTCCCTAATAATCTTTCAATATGGTAACTCATAAACATTCCACAAATTGCTCCATATTTCTCCCAATATTTCCCAACATTTGCACATTGTAAAATTTTCTTTTTATCCTCATTTCCTATCTGTTGAGAAGAAAAGCTGATAATGGCTTTGTTTAATTTTTCAAAATTTTCTTTCTGGTATTTTTCAAAATCAGAAAAGTTGGTAATTAAAACTTTCTTTATGTCAATATAATGGGCAATTCCTTCATTTTGTACCGTCCTGAATAATTGGTGTTTATAGTCGTTATCGGAAATTAAGGGGTAATTGGTAGATTCGTTTTTAAATTCATTGAAGGCAAAATGAAAAATTTCGTGTGACATTATATTTGTTAAGGTTTGGAATTGCTCTTCAGTTGTTTCACCATATAGTTTGGTAAATAAACTCAGGTTAAATACCAAGGCCGGGTTCCCTGTTTCAGCGACTTTATACTTACCATTAACTTTTTTCACATTTCTTACGTATGCGTCACCCCATTCCCAACCTGTAAGAACATAATAAACATTTGCATCGGTTTTGAGCTGAGTTCCTTTTGGAAAAAATTGAAGGGCCCGTTTAATTGCCAATGTGTCGAAATTTGTTGTCTGAATTTTCGATAATAAATTTGCTGTTCTTTTCCTTTCTTTAAATGCTATATTCAATCCATATTCACTTTCATATTCTTTTACGTTTTCTCTAAACAAAATCAAGTCTTCTTTAAAAAATAAAATTGCATTAGTATCTGGATTACTCAATAAGACATTACTTTCCATTATTTCTATTCCTGATAATGAATTTATATATTCAATTTCATCTTTTGGCATTTCGTTATCAAACCATTCTAAGATTTTGATTGAACTTTCAAAGTTCTGAACAAGTTTAATTTTTTGTGTGTTTTCTTCCTTTTCTGAATTAGAACAACTCAAAAAGAATACAGAAATCATAAGTGTTGATATAATTTTTTTCATAATTAACTTTTTTTAGTTTGCAGGTAATGGTTTTGTGTAAGGAAAGCTGCCGAAAAAGCAACAGACAACCTTCAATTTAACCAAAATTAGCATTTTTATTTACTTTTCATTTAAGTCAAAATTGTTATGTTAGCGCATCACTTCTCTTTCTACCTGCTCGAAATCAGGAAGATCTTTTATTTAGTCGGCCAATGATCTGAATTAAAAAAAGCCTTTTGTCATTCGCTTTTCCTTGTAATTTCTCTTCTCGACAGACTTAATTTCATTGCCTTTGTTAAGGTTGAATGAAAGATTAACCATAAATAGATTTTTTAGCATTCCAACATTTGTTGTTGATTGTTCTCTAAACGAGCTGTGTTCAAAATAGCTATTCATCGAATAATCCAACCCTGAAGAAACAGGTAGAAGATAAAGGAAAGTTACAGCCATTTTCTGTTGAAAGAATGGCTGTCTAACAATGCAACCTATATGGTCATTGTCATTGTTATAATATCCATAAGCTTGAATTTGCTTTGCATTCATTCTTTTCAATGTCATGGCATATATGGTTTTGTGCTTTGACGATAAGTACATAATATTAACGTTCATGGTATAGTCTGTTAGATCATTAGTATGATTGCCAAATTCCGTCTTATCTTTATAAAGAGAAGCTGTTAGATTAAAAGATATTTTTTTAGGTACAATGAATAGCTTGGCACTCATCTTTAGTCCATACGATTCATATTTATCTAAATTTGAATAGCTATATTTAAAATGGTCATCCTTTATGTCTCCTGTTTTGGAGATATAGTTATTCGTATAGATATAAAATGGTTCGATGCTTAGGCTGTTTTTTAAAAGCTTAAAATCCAATGAACTAACATATCTAGTAGAATAGTTGAGGTTTGGAATTCCAATCTCGCTGCTAAGTCTATCGATAGTAAGCTCATTGGGACTTACTTGTTTTGTATAAGGATACCGGCTATCCGAATTAATCTTTAATGTAACATTCAGGTTTCTATTACGCTTATAACATAGACTAAAGAACGGTTGTGGCGAATAGTTATAATTTGACTTATTGTTTGCCTTCAATATATTTTGCTCAACAGCAATTCCTATTTTAGTTTTAATCTTCCCTTCGGGGGTAAAACTAAAGTAAGTATAGATAAGATTCCTGATGTCTTTATTTACTTCTATATTAGGCTCTTGCATTAATGATAAATATTCATAATCATAGCTGCGATATGTATTTTTATAGCCCCCCTCCATAGTATATGTATCATTAAACAGGTGCTTAAAATTCAAATCTACTATAGAAGATGTTCGATTAGAAATTAGTTTTTGTTTCGTTTCAGTCCCGGTGTCTTCTATATAATTATTCAATAGTTCAGATTCGGTAAAATTGTAGCTATAATCTAATTCCAATTTGTTTTTTTCTGAAAATCTATTTCTATAAGTTAATTGGGAATAATATTCTTTATCAGATTGGTTTGTTGTTAATATTGAAGTAAACACCTCAGTACTCTCTAAAGAGCTCAAAGCATTATTATACGTTCTGGCTGTATTATTTTTTTCAATTGGTGATTGTATAATATTGGTTTCAAGGCTTATTGTTTGCTTAGGCGATATGAAAATATCTGCCCCTAAAAGATAAGTATGCAAGAAACCGTCACGCTTTGAATTTGGGCTGCTTGTAACTGGCTCTTTAACGAGCTTACTCTCCTCTAGAATCTTTATATTCTTTACAAACAAATTTGTATTTGCTTTCATGTTGGTATACGAACCGTATATGTTAACCTTTTTAAAGGTATAAGTTAAATCAACCGAAGCAAGGTTGCTGAATAAAAAATCATCGCCGTTTGACTTATCGAGTGAATAGATTCCTTTTTCTTCAAGGTGCAAATCATAACCCGTATAGTTTTTTTTCAGTATAATATTGATGACAGACGTATAGCCTTCACTGATATATCTGCCTGTAGGGTTTCTGGATATCTCAATTCTACTTATCCTATCGGGGGACAAATTCTTAATATACTTTTGTTCCTTTTTTGCACCATTTACCAATAGAAGTGCATTTTTCTGATTGTCAACTCGTATTGAATTATCTAAAGGGTCTATATCGACACCTCTTATTTTAGCCAATAAATCGCTTACGTTGCTAGTGCCTTCCTTGAACTGTTTGGTGATGTTTTGAATGCTTTTATCGAATTGTTCATTGTAACTTGAAGCAATAACATTAACTTCTTCAAGAGCATTATTATCAATTACCATATTAAAAGGTTTCAGGTGGATGTCTTGTTTATAAACATGAATAGTTTTTCCAATTGGTTTATATCCCAGACATCTAATGCTAATTTCATATTGGCCCGGAGCTACATTACAAACAAAGTCTCCTTTTGAATCACTTATCATTGATGTAACTATTGAATCATTTTTAGAGCACCCAATAGCTATAGTAGCAAACTCTATTGGCAATTTGGTAGATTTATCTTTTAATTTTCCATGTATGACAAACTGATGCTGTTCTGACATCATGTTAATTCCTGAAATTAGCAATAAACCCATAACGATTATCGTCTTTATACTAACTTTACCTGTTTCTGCCATTTTTCTCGCTTTTTTGCATTCATAAAACCTTGATCATTATTTTTGTAGAGATGCCATAGTCTCTATTGGTTATTATACAGTATCCAGCATTTGTATATTTTTGAATATAGGAATTACATCTTTTTTTACGCTTTCAGTCTGTCCATGTCCAATGGTTTCGTGGGACCTAATAATTGAGTTCACGTCTACATTTATATAAGGTTATGATGATGACAAATCCAAAAATTTTCTTCCTGACATTTTACTTTTTCGATATTCCCAACAGGTAACCAATCGTCCAAATTTCCATATTGAGACCTGTCAATTTTGAATTCTTCAATTTTTTCAAAATCCTTCATTGTTATTAAAACCAAATATCTTTTACCCGAAAATCTTCTTTTTAGCTCTGGGTTTAATAGTAATTCATCCTGATTTTGCTCAACAAGTTCAATGGATTGCTCCTCTGTTAACTTTTCCGAATTGAACACATTATCAACAATGGCCTTCTCTTTCACAAGTCCATCTCCTTTGTTTTCAATGAAAAACAAAACATCGTCTTTATTCACGCGACCATAAGGCAATTTCCGCCCCATGGCTCCACGAATAATCATCTTTTTCTTTCCATTTATTATATTCTCCAGCTCCTTGGCCTTTGAATCAAGATACACTACATTGTCCATGATATGATTTTATTAAAACTCAATTTTATAGCTAACAAAAGGCACTAAGCTTGTAAAAAAGTGGTTTTCAACGGTATTGTTTTTAAGGTTGTATCTTTTACCTTGATATTGCTGTCCTATTAAATTTCGCACTTGTAGTTTAAATACCGATGAAACATTTTGCCTGTTAATTCGATAATTTAATGTTAAATCGGTAATACTTTCCAGATTTGAAAAGCGGTCTGTAAATCCCTCTGTTTCATCATAAATAATATCTTCTGCCAATTGGGTTTTCATTTCATCCACAGGAAGGTACCAATAGGGTCCCATAAAAGTAAATTTCATATTCATGCCTAATAAATTTTTTTTCCTAATTTCCCATTCCTTTCCACCTAACACATTCAGCACATAAGCACCATCGTAGCGGGTATGCTGTTTAACATAGTCGCCACCGATATATTCTGATTTGTAAATTGATGCCGTTGTCATTAAATAATATCCGTCTTTCAGAAAACGCTCAAAGGTGAAGTCAACTCCTTTATTTATTCCTTTACCTTGATTTACCAGCGCTTTATTGAATGTCCAGTCGCTTAAGAAATTTATCATTGAGTAGGATGTACCGTCAACTACCGGAATCTTATTAAGGAATTGAAAATAAGGTTCTATTTTAAGGTGTGTATTATCAGTTATCGACCAATCATAAGCCAATATAAAGTGATGTGCCCTCATTCTGTTCAAGTTTTGGTTTGGGTAAGAAACCTGGCCAGTTTGCTCATCAGTTTTCGTAACAAAATAGACAAAAAGCGGTTCTGTTTGGCTGTGAAACCCGTGGCCCACCGAAAAGCTGTGCTTGGGAGCTGCCAGCCAAGTTGTGGATAATCGTGGTTCAATCCTCATTTCCTTATTCATTTCTAACCATGAGATATTTGCTCCAGCTATAATTGATGTTTTTGGACTCACATTATATTTCCCCTGAAAATGAGCATTGATTAGCCAACTATTTCCTTTCCCATCCATTAAGCTATTTAAAATATTAGTTTGATAATCCAGCGCATCACCCACCATCTCATAATTAAGCCGCTTGACGTTAAAACCTGTTTTAAAAGAAATCCTTGGAGTGGCTGCATGTGAAATTATTGAAGATAAAATGGCAGCCCTGTTTGTTATGTCCACATTGTATAATGGGAATAGTTGAGGAGGATTTGATTCTTGTAAACGCGACATTTTATGGTAAGTATGTTGGTTGGCATTAAATGCCAGGCTTGATTTAACAAACGCTTTTGGCGAAGTCCTTACGGAGTGTGTAATTCCTGCCGCTCCCATGTTATAATGGAAATTCATTTTAACACGGTTTTCGGGATAAATCCATTTCTTTCTATCGTCAAACCCCTTCATGGTACTTTTACTAAGACCGCCAATTCCCCACAATGCGAATGTTCCAGCATTCTTTGTCGGCAGATTTAATTTAAAAGATAAATCCTGGTAAATGGGTAATTCGTTAGTATTTTTTGTTTCGGGTAATAGGGGGAAAATTAAGGCCATGGTCGAATAGCGGTAATTAAAAAGATAAGAACCATCGTATCCGGTTTTAACAGGACCCTCTGCGGCAAATTCAACTCCTTGCACACCAACTTGAGCGGCATATTCCTTTTTGCTGTTATTTCCGTTTCGCAGTTTCATGTCGAAAACACCTGCGCTTGCATTTCCAAACTCCGCAGGAAATGCTCCGGTATAAAAATCAGAGTTTGCCAAAAGCTGACTGCTAAATATGGTAAGTCCACCCCCTCCGGTAACATTGGAACCCGAAAAATGACTGGGCACAGGAATATCAACACCTTCGAGTCTCCACAACAATCCTTTGGGAGAATTTCCGCGCACAACAATTGCATTCACATTTACACCTGCTGTTGTAACGCCTGCAAAATTACCTGCCATTCGTCCGGGGTCGTCAAGCGCACCTGCATAACGACTGGCTTCCTCCACCGAAAAAGTGCGGGCGCTAACACTTGCCATACTATTAACGGGGCGGTCTTTGCGCACAGTAGGTTTTACAACAACTTCATCCAATTTGGAAGGCACAATCTCCATTTTAATTTCCAATACCACTTCTTTTGCCGATGAAACCAATATTTCCGGGATAACTACAGGCTGATATCCGATAAAGCTTAATTGTATTGAATAACGACCAGTAGGGATGTTCTCGATAGAAAACTTCCCCTCTACGTCGGTGATTGTACTCTTTTGGTTTTCAACTAAAACAATATGCGCACCCGGAAGCTTTTCACGTGTTTCTGCATCCAAAACCTGTCCTCGAATGGTTTGCGTTGGGTTTTGTGCCTCGCAACAATAGCTTACACAACTCATCCATATTAATATTTGCAATGTTTTTTCCATTGTTCGTATTGCCTAATAATTTGTGGTATTATACTTTCGATTTGATATTAAATTGCTTTTTGGAGTAAGCCATCCAGGTAAACCTGATTGTCGAAAGCCTTTTTTTTCCACCCCGGCATTAATCGGTCGAGAATTACAGCCTGCAACATTCCTCCATAATAAAAACGGCTTTCGCCAGGGCGGTTCGCTGCCCTTTTTACTTCTGCTATTTGCCGACTAACATATTTCGATTGGGTTTTATAGTTTTTAAATCCTGATTTTTTTTTAAATTCATCAATTGGAAAATAATCCTGCTTTTCCTGTGCAAGTAAGCCAATTTCCAATTCGGCATATTTAGCAAGTCCTTCTATCCATTCCCTTTTTTGTTCATATTGAATCATCTCAACCGGAAGGTTTGCATTTATTCTGCGTTCCTTGCGTTTGTCAATGAACTGAGCAAGCAATTGTTTGGCAGTTTCCTTGCTGGTGGCAGTATAAGCTTCAAGTAACAGATTGGTTTCTTTCATCCACCCGGTAGCATTTACAGCATCATCCCATGGATAATCTGCAGAAAGACGGTTTGTATTTTCACACGCAGCAAACTTCTCATAAACTTCATTTCCCTGAAAAGCATGGAATGCCTCATGCGCCATTCCACCAATGTTAGTTTCTGGCTTTCCCATAAGAATGTGCCAAAAGATTTTATAGGGAAAAATTACATTCAACAAGGGTGGAAGTTCATTTTTAAACCCACTATAAAATTGAAGTGCTGCATATTCTTTCGTCTGCATGGTTGCCACCCAGTTGTCCCCCACTTTTACCGTAAAATTTTCAGGTGTAATGTCTGGATTTGGCAAAGCCTGACGATGGTAGGGTTTACCATTCAATTTGTCTGTTTTAACCATCTCCCAATCACTACCTCGGTGTTCTCCAGTCGGCATTTTGTACCATCCAGGTGTTGGATCGGAAATTCCGATTAAAAAAGCATATTTTTCATTGTAAACGATTACAGGAATGGGTAAATTGCCCCATCCCGGCCATACTTCGTTTCCCAAATTCCTATGCAAATTCAATGTTTCCGCTATGAAACCCTTTTCCTCGCAAGACAGATGCTCAACAACCTTTGATTTGTCGGGAAGACTCAGATTATACAAGGCTGAAATAACTGCCAGCGCAGTAATTGAGAAAAATCCCCATTTTATCACTTTAAGAATTAAGCGAAATATTTTTTTTATAGTTTTCATCCTTAATAATTTGTTTCTTATGGTCGTATAGAATTCCATGTTTACTATTTTCATTGGTGTTGGTGTTTCTTCGCAAACATGTTCGTTTCATAAGTGACTTTTTTAAATGATTTAATTTAAATTGTATTTAATGTCTTCAATCTGAAGCTTCAACCATGTCCAGTCGCCTTCATCCAGCTTCCAGGTAGCGGTCATTTTAACGGGAATTCCCACGCCATTTATAACTGCATGTTCCTTTACATCAATAACCCATTCGCAACGTAAAGCATCCGGTTCGTTGCCTTTGTAACGTAGCGTACTGTATTGAATAAAGTCACCTTTTTCGTTGAAGTGGAAAGTCCCCGAACCCTTTGTTCCTTTGTAGTCCATTGTTGCTTTTGCCCAGCGGGAATCTATTTCTTCCCATGTAATAAACGGGCTTAATGCAGCAGACGGAAACCACACAATTTCGCCCAGATAGCGTTGCAATGTGCCTTCGTCCATTTTCACTCCTTTTTCGTTTACAATATTTACGAGCGAAAATATTTTTATTTGCATTTCCCCTTTTCCGTCAACAAACTTATCGCGACCTGTTATTTTGATAAATGGCGACATGTTCAATTTCACTTTCCAAACAAATGCAGGTTTTTGTACAGTAATGTATTGTTCTGCTGTTGCACTGTTCCAGTTTTCCTGTCCGGGTTTCATTTTCATTTTGGCTTTTTGACTCAACCAAACAGAATGGATTTTTTCTTTGCCCACAACGCCCGAAACCTTTAACCATTTTGCAACAGGTGATGGCAGTCCAGCAAGTTGTTCTGTTGTAACTTTTGGAGTTTCAAAACCACCTGATTGTCCAATAAGCTGCGATATTTCATTCGATATTTTTTGATTGAAAACCACCTGAGATAAGGAAAATGCAGCTACAAGCAGAATGATTAGGTTGGGAATGCTTGCAAACTTTGCGTCTTTCCAAGCCAAGATGGTCAGAAATGTGGAAAGAATAATAGCAAGAAAAGCCAGGATGCTCCACCATTGGTGTTTCGTGAGAAAGGTAATACCAGAAACAACAAACAACACAAAGACCAATAGCCATATTAAACCGGCACCTTTTGAAATAGGAGCTGAAAGTTGTTGAATATTTACCAAGTTAAACGCTTTTATAAAACCTAGTAAATGTATTACCCCATGTAAGAATAGAAGTGTTGAAAATAGGTATTGCATCTTTTTCGAGTTTTATGGATTGATAAACATTTTATGAATATTTCTTTGACAAATCAGACTGAATGGTAACAGCATTTTTATTTAAATCGGTATCGAATACCACCTTTTACAAAACTTGAGCCCGGTGTCTCAAATGTTTTCTGATTGTAATAATCTTCATAAACCTGTGAGCCACGGTAAACATCGATATAGAACCCCAATTTTTGGCCATTTTCAAATTTCACTGGATAAGCAGAAATTCCGAACAATCCTCCACCCGACAAGCTATTGATTGAATAGTCGGGCAATGTTCCTGTACTGCTGATTGACACAAAATTTAATTGTCCTGTTAGTCCAAGTTTTAATTGTAATTCAGCAGTTGGACATACTTTTCTTAATACGCTAAAATTGTACGTAAAAGGTATCATCAATTGACTTACGTTTAACTCCCGAACACCCACATACATATTTTCCTGATGGGCAAAACTGAATGTTTGGACGTTAAACATATAATCCAAGCCGCTTTCAATTTCGCCGTATTTGAGCGGTTTATTCACATGCACACCTGCATTTACCCCCAACTGTGTAGCTCCCGAATAAGCATCTACAAGGTTTTCATCTGGAGGATTTGATAAAACAGTTAAATTGGTATTTTCAGTTATGCCCCCTTTGTTTATTCCTGCCTGAAAGGAATATTTTAGAGTACGCTGACTTTTTTCGGTGACTGCGCAGGAACTTAATACGACTCCTACCATAATTATTAGAACAACTTTTCTCATTTTGTATGATGCTTAGATTTTGAAAAGATTAAAAATCGCCTGATAAACATCTTTTTATCATTTATACCAATAGATGGTCCTATGTTGTATTGTTTATTGTTAAAATTCAATTTTATAGCTGATGTTAGGAATTACAAGATCATCATACTGCGTATCGAGCGTATTGGTTTTTATATTATAAAAATCCCGAGCGTATTCTTTGGCACCGTTGAGATTTAATACTTGAAGAGACCATACCGATGAATATTTGGTCCTGTTTTTCCGATACGAAAGGGTTAACGAAACCACTGGTAAATCGTCATGTTTTTTACTAAATGCCACATTTCGGCCGGTTTCACCATACACCACGTCCCGTTGTTGCATCGATGCTTCCATATCAATAGGTTCTATACGGTTGCCACCCAGGTAATTCGCCCTTATATTAGCACTGAGAATATTGTTTTGTCGAATTTGCCACTCTTTACCGAACAAGAGGTTGAAAACATAATTTCGATTAAAACGGGTATTTCTTTCAATATCATCAGCTCCTGTATATTTTGAATCGAAGACTGAAGCTGTTAGCATGTAGTAATATCCATGGCTCAAGAACTTTTCAAGTGTAAGATCAATACCAAGATTTCGCCCTTTCCCTTCGCTTACAAGCGCATCGTTAAAGAATAGATTGTTGCTATTGTTCAACGTTGAGACATACCCTGTTTGAGCCAGCGGAACATGTTTTAGTTGCTGATAATAGGGCTCGATGTTTAAATGCAGATCATCGGTAATTTTTGTATGATATGAAAGTACATAATGCGATGATTTTGTAAAATCGAGGTTCTTATTGGGCGAGCTTCCGTTAACCGAAGCAAAATAAACTGATAACTGTTCCATTCTACTGTGAATGCCATAAGCAAAGCCAAGGTTGTGTTTCGGATTAATGCGGTATTTTACCCCAACACGAGGCTCGACGGAAAATCCCTTATTCAATAACAAATATTGCGAATTGATACCGGCATTTAGCACTAGGTCGGGCATTACATTAATTTTCGACTGCGAAAACACTTGAATAAATCCGGTATGGCCCGTTTGATTTGCAATTTGGACAGGCATTTCTCCTTCAGCCGGAGATTCCTCCACATCAAGACCATAAAAGTGATGCGCATAACGAAGCCCGGATTTATTACTGTGATTTTCATTAAAACGTTTGGTGATTTCACTTTGCAGGGTGATACAGCTGGTATTGTTTTCCGCTTTCGATTGCGGATGTGCTTCCTGGTCGTAATTCAATCGTTCTTCTGAAAAATCTAATCCACCTCCTGTAAAGGCGGCCGAAGTTTTCAAAAATGTATTACCGGGTAAACTTATCTTATGCGACAGGGCTGTTGCATACATATACATGGCAGTCTTTGAGTTATCGCGGTCGAAATCAGACTCCCAGCTTGTGCTATCAATAGCTTCATTGATTATGCCGTCAAGGATGCCAATTCCCCAAAGGGTAAATGTTCCATGCTTTTTTGTGGGGAAATTGGTTTTGAACGAAAGATCCTGATATTTCAACACACCGGCATCACTGGGAAGAAGTGGGGCAAGCAGCGCCATCGTTGAATTACGGTAATTCACAATATAGGAAGCATCGGAGTTTTTTGCCATAGGCCCTTGTGCCATTGCCCCAACACCTAAAATTCCGGCTTCGAATGCATATTGTTTTTTGTTGCGATTCCCTTCACGTAATTTTATATCGAACACACCCGAAGAAGCATTTCCATATTCAGCAGGAAAAGCTCCCGTGAAAAAGTCGCTATTACCCATCACTTGATTACTGATGGCCGACATTAAGCCACCACCGGCTATGGTAAGGTTGGCAAAGTGGTTTGGATTAGGTACTTCAACACCTTCGATACGCCACAAGAGCCCGTCGGGATTATTGCCGCGTATAGAAATTCCATTGTCGCTGATGGACGGATTGGATACCCCGGCAAACGATGATGCCAAGCGTGCAGGATCGTCCATTCCTCCGGCATAACGCTGGGTTTCTTCTACAGTAAACTGACGGCTGCTTACGGTGGCCATGCTGTTTAAGGCTGTTGATTTATTCACGCGAACTACTACTTCATCAAGTCCGGTACTGCTTTGGTTCATTCCAATATTCAAATTAATAATTTGACCCGAACCAACCATTATCTCTTTAATTTCATAGGTGTCGTACCCAATCATTGAAATAGATATGGCTTGGCGCCCCACTGTTATATTTTCTAGAACAAAATTTCCTTCTGTATCGGTAACCGTTCCAATGAGTGGATCACTACTTTTTGCAACAATGGTGGCAAAGGGTAACGACTCATTAGTCATATCGTCAAATACTTTCCCGCTAATGGTTTGTGTGATTTCCTGAGCCGGTATACCTATTGAAGTTCCTAACAGAAAAACACCAAGAATGAAAACCCTAAAGCCGGATTTGATACTCTTAAGAGCTGAAATAGTGTTGACTTTTCTGTTTGTTGATTTTGACTCTTTTGAGAAAAAGAATGGTTTGTCATTGGTAATAATATAGTATGCAAATAGCGATAACAAACCCGTTTGGATGACTTTACTCATCGGATGCGTAGCAAAAATCTCATTAAAAATTCCGGCGGAAATATGAAAGACGATGACCAGTAAAATATTTCTGTTCGTTTTGTAATACAACCAGTTCATAATTAAAACAAAGGGAATCAAACTTACTACAAAATTGATGGAATAGAGTGTGCCCGATTCTACTAGGTTACTATGGTAGTAGTCTTTAATAAACGATAAGGGGAAATGCCAGAATGCCCAATAAATGGCAAATATCAGCGAGGCATTAAACAAGTTAAAACGCGAAACCAGACTGTCGGTCCCGTAAGAGTGCCATGCCAACTCCTCAAGCATGGGGGATATAATCAACAAAAACCAAACAGGAAACAGGGCAGAGGTAAAGGTAAATGAACCTCTAAGTTCAAACTGACAGACAGGGTATCCAAAAAACAAGGATATAGCCTGAGCTGCCAGAATGCTAAGCAGCATCAGAAAAAAAGTCAACAGAATATATTCACGTTTTATACTTCTGAAATTGAAAAAACGACCTAAGAAATCTTTTCTGAGTTCTTTGTCGGGTAGCATAAAATAAAGTGCAATGATTACCGGGGCAAGTAAACCTGCAAAAATGATTATTCCTGTTACCCATTCTAAGGTTGAAGAATAGGGCGTTTTATGACTTAAATAAGCACCAATAAACCACAAGAACCATGGGATTACCAAGGATAAAAGATAAAAAGAAAACGGGCTTTTGTATTTCTTGATAATTTGATTTTCTTGCTCTACCGTACTCATAGTTTTTAATGGATTGTTTAGAGCAAAGTAAAACCAAATGCTAAAGGCAATCGCCCAAACTTATAAGTATAGACTAAAAAGGTGTCCAAACATATAAGTTTGTACGCATATGCGTCAGCATAACAGTACTTTAGTTCTTTCCTTAGGACTGTATGATTATTGAATCTTTTTTAGCTTCAACATAAAGTTTAGTTGTAAATTCATAGATATTCAGTTCATTTTGATGTTTTTTCTTCTAAATTCAAAAATATTTTCGAGTTGCATTTCCGTAATGAAATAATCCCTTTCAAATGTTAGTATCTTACTCTTCATGAAACAGACCTCTGTTTCAATAATACACAAGAAATTATCATTATAGGCTCTCATAATTTCAGCTGACTTTTATCTTGCGGCAAATTCATCAAATGAAAAATATCGAACACCAAACTCATGAACGATAGAACACTTAAGAATATTTCTTGAATACATTGAGCTAAAAACATTTTTTTAAGATCCAATACTGCTTGCAGTTGTACTACTTTCAGGGCATATATATGTAATAAACTTATCGAATGGTTACTCACAAAATCCTTGATACTATCCCATTGCTGAAGTATTGATGAAACTTTATAATGAGTGACGGGTAATCTTTCATTTTCAAATTATATATGGGCTGATAAGGATCCCATATGGATAATATATATTCCGACCATACTCTTAGTGTTTCAAGAACATCTTTCATGTTATCACCAATGTCTTCAAATACAATCTTAATGTAAACAGGGTTATACCATAATTCTAAATATTTAGTTTGATCCGGCCAGATTGATTTTAACTTTTTAATGGATCCAGTCTTTACAAAACCTATACAGCCTTCCATAGCTCTCTGAAAATATTATGTATTTTTCGGCTTTATATAACCGAGAAGTTGATATATAAAAGTAAATAAAAGTTTTCCGGAAACTGGCGCTTTAAATTTTTTATCATCGTCAACTTCTGATAGTTTATTGCGCCATGATAAGTATTCCGGGTTGGGATTATCTCCAAGAAAACCTAATTGTTTTAACTCTATTAACGTTGTGATGCATAATAATTAGATTCCACAATTATTTCGTAATGACGTCTTTTTTGTCTTTTCAGTATCGCTACAGCTTAAAATACTGAATGCAATTAATACGTAAATTAATTTGTTTAGCATTTTATCTATTATTTAAGTTTGATTTTTTTTATACGAATAAAAGTCAAATAGCAAAATTAATCGCTTAATATAGGTTTAAACTCATAGGAGGGCTACCTATAAGTCTGTACTCCTATTTTTTTTATTATAAAATTGATCTTTATTCTAAAGAGAAGAGGCGCAATTTTATCTTTCAAATTGCCCTGATTGACAATTTGTAGATTCAACCCAAGGATATGAATAAGTGGTTATTTTATTTTTTATAATTACTTTTGTTTCGAAACAAAATAAATAACGACTCATTAGTAAGAATAATACTCGGTATGATTTTAAGGTGGCTTCTTATGTTTATTTTATTATTTCCTTGTTTAAGAAATTTTTCACAGACTTTAGAAAGAAGAGCATTTTTAGGGGTTGTGATGAAGGAAATTCCTGATTCTATCAAAGCAAAAAATCCGATTATTAATGGAGTATATGTTAACTATATTTTCCCTAATTCTACTGCTAATCATACCAAATTGTGTAAAGGGGCGATTTTAAATAAGATTAACGATGTGCCTATAAGAACAAAGGCGGATGCCATCAAAACCATGAATAATATTAGGGAAGGTGATTTCTTAATAATTAACTATACTTTTAATGGTTTAGAAAAGGCTGAAACAATAATAGCGGTTGGCAAGCCATTTGAAATATCTGAATCTGCTGATGTTTACTATGACTTTGTTGATTTTCAGGGCTGTAAATTGAGAACTATTTTGCATAAACCAAAAGGAAAAGTAAATTGCCCTGTTGTATTCTTTATTCAAGGGTACTCTTGTTTGAGTGTAGAACAACCATTTTATAAGAATAGTCCATACTTAAAATTTTATGAGGATTTGGTGAATTCGGGTTACGCTGTGTACAGATTGGAAAAAGCAGGCGTTGGAGACAGTGAAAGTTCTTTTGATTGCATGCAAATGGGATTTCATTCAGAATGCTCAACATTTAAACAGGCATATCAATCCTTGATTAAAAACCCAAAAATAGATAGTACTAATATTTTTCTTTTTGGTCATTCTGTGGGAGGCATTATTGCCCCAATACTTGCAGAAGAATATTCTCCAAGAGGGATAATAGCGTATGGTACAGTTGTTAAATCTTGGTTTGAATACCTAATTGATGTAAAATGGGAACAAGGTTATATTTGGAAAAAATCAGCAGTTCAAATATCTAAAAATCTGAGAGGTTTTATTCCATTTTGGTATGATTTATTAATTCAGAAGGAAAATAGTCAGGAAATATTGAAAAACATGAAGCATAAAAGTTTTCTTACAGAACATGGTCTTTTGGAGGATTTTAAAAATGAACGCTATCTGAATCGGTCTTTAGTTTACTGGCAGGAACTAAACGAAATAAATGTTTGTGAGAAATGGGCTTATATTACAACTCACGTACTATGTTTGCATGGTGAGTTTGATATCCAAGCCCTTAATACAGAATGGGCGCATATGATAAGAGATATTGTTTCTACTAATTCCCCAAACAAAGCCGATATATATATTGTATCGAATACAGATCATGACTTTGTTTACTTTGAAAATATGGATAAAAATACTAAGATTTTGGATTCGAATGAATATCATAATTATTCCATGAAAAATTATAGTACTGTTGTTGCAGAAAATGCAATCAATTGGATGGATGCTACAAGAAAGAATTAGACTGTTAAATTTACCTGACTGGAGTCTAATTAGGGCATGCTGTTTAAGTTAATTGCATTTTACAATTCTCTGGCGAACATTTTAATATGATTCTCAAAGTTTCTTTCATCATTCCCGCCATCCACTGTGCTGAAAAAGTTGGGGCAAGTGATACCTCCCCAGCCAGTTTGACCAGGTTCAGTATCAGTATTATTGTGGCTATCCAGGATTCGCTGGTATTTGGGAGCCTTGCTCTTATCCTGTTCACTCCGTAAGCTGTTTTGGCTTGTCCACTTGTCTTCGATGGGATTCCTTTCGCCCAGTCTTACGTGTTCCACACCCACCGCCTTTGCCCTTCCCAGCGGTTTAGCCTGGAGCCCTATGCCGAGTTCCTTGAGCTTTTTACGGTTCGCTCGTGTACAGTATATTTTATCGGCCAATACTTCCCGGGGATAAAACCCAAACCTTTGTTTGTATTTGCTACCGAGCCCAGCAGGTACTGCATATGCATGTTCTCCTGTATCTGAAGTACAGCTTCCCGATCGTTCAGATCGCACATGTGTTCTATGATAAAGGCACCCACCATAACACGCGGGTTGATGCCGCCCGTACCGGTTTTGCCGTTGCCCATTTGCTTTTGATATATGCTCACCAAAGGATCGCATGGGATTTTATGAGCCAAAATAACCCATCGGTTGCCCGATCTGAGTGAACGTGACTTTTTCAAGCACATGGTCTTCCATCTTAAGCAACGTGGAAAGACTTATTTTCGAACTTCTGTATTTCTTAAGGTAACTCTTGACCGTGTTCTTGCTGATGTTCAAATTACGGCCTATGGTCTTGTTTCCGTGCCCTTGGTTGTGCTGTTGTAGTATTTGCTCTTGGCTCATTCTTTTAGGTTTTCCTGCCATAATCAGCAAACTCTAATTAATGTCAAGATTAAATAAAATACTCAATACTTAAGTATTCGTTTTGAATAAGATTTGGATCAAAAAATGAGGTCTACCTTACTGGTCAGACCAAGAATAACGAATCAAGCAAATAAATCAACTTCGATATTTTCCTACAACTGTTTTGACAAGTATTGGGAAGGCGTTAATCCTTTTAGCTTTTTGAAAATATTGTTGAAAGATGATTTGGAATTAAATCCTGAATCAAGTGCTAAAGCGAGTAAGCTAAATTTTTTGTTTTTGTTGGCTTTATGTATAAATTCTTCAACGCGATAGTTATTTATAAAATCATGAAAATTAACCTGTGCTTCCTGATTGATTATCTGCGAAAGCTGATTTGGCGAAATTTCCAGTAGTTGAGCTAATCCAGACAAACTGAGTTTGGGGTCAAGATAAGGCTTTTCTTCAACCAAAATGTTTAGCAATTTTTTATACAACTTAGTTGCATTATCCTTTCCGATACCAGAATTCTTATATTTTTCGATCAGTTCAGGTTTTTCTTCACTTAAATTTTTGGGTATTGGATTGTTTGTGAAAATATTTTCTTGCTTAATGCCAAAATATCCGATATAAAATACAAATCCGATGATGATCAGATAAATAATATAATCGGCATTAAATGAAAACTGAACTCCAAACGCATCGCGTGATACAATAATTACTGTTGCAGACAAAAAGACTAGTCCGATACTCAGAATACAATTATGCAACCATTTAATGCTAATTCCTTCATTATAAGAAAAATATTTGTTTATTTTATGTTGGTGCCGGATAGTAAGTCGATATGTAAGAACAGAGTAGCTTATGCCTGAAATTAGAATTACGACCAGCAAAATCAATGCAAAAACGCTGAAATCTGCTATTTCTCCTCTATCCAACATCTTTTTTTCTTTTGCGGTATAAAAGAAAAAAAAGTTAGACATGTATAAATATGCTACCAGCACCGGAGTAAAATGCAGATAATCTATCGTCCGCACTTTCCGGTCGTTACGCAAGGAATAGAGCGTGTATAAAAATAATAAGGGGCCGTGAAGTAAGGGAAACGGAGCAGTGGTTCCAATAAGGTGTGGATAAATCTCCCAGTATCCTATCTGATTATAATAATAACCCAACAGATGAATACCGATAACGGTAAGCCAAATAGCCAAAATTTTATCTGTTAATGCCTTTTGCTTTTTTGTCAATAACAAAAAGGCAATAAAGAATGACAAAAATATTCCACTGATAAAGATTACTTCCATTATTATTTGCCGAATTATAAGGTGTTAATTCTGGATTAATAGATGCCTATTTCATAACATGAACGCTAAAGGTAAGCAAATCATTTTATATATATATTTATTGTAGGTTTTGTTTATATTCCCTTGAGTTTGGAACCCTGTAACTCTTTCATACCCTTTTCTTCTTCCCATTCTGCTCCTTCACCCAGGCAATATACCTGTAAAAAGTAGCCCTGCTCACTTTAACAATTTTCAGTATCTCCGATATCGTTCTGGATTTATCCTCCCATAACTGATAACATGCAAAAGCCGTTCTTTTGGCTTCCGGGGATAATCCCTTTTTACGGCCACCTATGCGGCCACGTTCTCGGGCGGCCTGCAGACCAGCCATGGTGCGTTCCCGGATTAGTTCGCGTTCAAATTCGGCAAAGTTGGCGAAGATGTTAAAGGTTAATCGGCCCTGGACAGTGGTGGTGTCGATGCTGTCGTTGAGACTGACGAACTCGATTCCTTTTTCCCGGAAACCGGTGACCAAGTCAATCAGATGTTTGAGGGAGCGGCCAAGCCAGTCCAGTTTCCAAACTACTACAATATCACCCTGGTGGAGATGGGCGAGCATGTTTTGTAATTCCGGACGTTCCTTTACGGCACTTTGGGTTTCTTTGTATATTTTACGTAACCAGAAGTTTAAGGGAGTAGGTGGTCAAATTTAATATTAGCAAATACATGATTTAATTCCTAAACCACAACATTTTTATAAAGGCCAAGTCTAAACTACTGGCACAATTTGAACCGAAATGACCTGCCTGCCACAGGCAGGAAGTTACTTACTGGCAAGATGGCGAAGCCAGTTAATAAGCTATAAGTGCACCAATGGCGGCTTTGGACCGGGAAGAAGGACTATAAATGAATATTTTAGGAGGGTTTTGGGAGACTTAAGTTTGTCATTATTTTTTCAGTTTCTGAAATAATTACTTCTCACTTACCTTCAATTTTTAGTCTTTCGGATACAATCTTATTGTAATTTTTATGCTCCATATAAGGTGTACTAAAATGGATTTTTAAACAATCAAAAAATATAACATATTGACTAGCCCTAATCGCTGTATAGTAAGGGGCTTCATTATTTATATTAATATGAGCTTTCTTTGCAAGACGGTAGCATTCTTTTTTTTTATCGTACCAAAACCCCCAACTATTATTAAAATTCATATTTATATTATCAGGATAGCCTGACGAAAGATTCAGTTCCTCATTTAGTAAAATAAAATATATATCTAAGTCTTCTAATTCAAGCAATAGTCTTTTTTTACCATAGCAGAACGTAATATTGGCGTTTGATAAATTAAATTTATTGTATCGCTTTTTACTAAGTATTTCACAAGGTATATATTCAGTAATTAATAAATGTTTCTCTTTTAAAAAGGAGATATAATCATAACGTGCTTCATTTATTGTGAGCATATATTGTGCGTTTGGTGAGACTAAAATTAGGACTTAGAATTCGATTGTGCTTAGTTTTTTCTATTCACAAATTTCATGCTTATAATACTATCAATCGGTATTACTTCAGTTTCTTCTTTCTCTGAAGTGTAAATAAAAACAAAACGATTAGTCTTTCCAATGAAATATTTAGACTTACTTGAAACAATTATTCCAATATCTTGAATATTTAATTCTACATTTAAATAGTAATTCTTCTTTTTTACTTTATAGGCTTCATTTAACCCGGAAAATGAAGCAAACGCAATTAAATTGAAAGATGCAATTAGAAAAAATAGTGACAATTGACTTAATTCAATCTTATTAATTAAAAGTAAAATTTCAGTTTCAATAATTATTAATGGATTCAAATACATTGCAATTAATATAAGCAAAGTCCACAACACATATTCATAAAAGTAGATTTTAGAAGACCATTTATAGATAAGAAAAAGAATTATTATAAATATAACAACCGATATCAACTTGCTGATATTGAAAAAACCAATCTGATGTAGACGATTCCAAAAATTCAAATCTGTATATGCACTAATTTGATTTAGTATACCATCATAAAAAAAAGTAATAATTAAAACGTTAAGGCCAGTAAAGCAAAAAAAATACAATAAATTATCAAAGAAAATAGTTGTTATTTCTCCGGGTGCAATAAAGGATAAAATAGATATATTAAATTTCTTGTAATATAGATATAGTCTAAGTAAACCTGCAATTAGAATAATAATTCCGACTATTGAATAGGCCTCTAATTTATAATCCATTATTTATCTCTATTTAAGCGATGTTATTGATACTTGAAAGTATATTGGATGTCAGGTGTCTAAAATTAGGCGCAACGTTTGTTATATGTTGCAGAGTGAACATACATCTTCTTTGTTTTTTGTTATAAACATATCACTTCAAATATAAAAAATATGTTCACATAACTTAAACTAATAGTGTTTTTTGTATGGACAAATCTAACAGTAGATTGCATACAAAATAATCCAAGAAATATTTATGCTACTTCTTTTCGTGTTGCTCCTTCACCCATGCAATATACCTATAAAACGTCGCCCTGCTCACATTAACAATTTTCAGTATTTCGGATATCGTTCTGGATTTATCTTCCCATAATTGATAACATGCATAAGCCGTTCTTTTGGCTTCGGGCGACAATCCCTTTTTGCGGCCACCTATTCGACCGCGTTCGCGGGCAGCCTGCAGACCAGCCATGGTGCGTTCCCGGATCAGCTCCCGTTCAAATTCGGCAAAGCTGGCAAAGATGTTAAAAGTCAGTCGGCCCTGGACGGTGGTGGTGTCGATGCTGTCGTTGAGACTGACGAACTCGATCCCCTTTTCCCGAAAACCGGTAACCAGGTCAATCAGATGTTTGAGGGAGCGGCCAAGCCGATCGAGTTTCCATACAACGAGCACATCGCCTTTACGGAGATGGGCGAGCATGTTTTGTAATTCCGGACGCTCTTTAACCGCACTTTGGGTTTCCTTGAATATTTTTTCGCAACCGGCTTTTTGCAAAGCTTCGGTTTGCATTTCTAAATTTTGGTCTTTTGTGGAAATTCTTGCGTATCCTATCTTCATAATTGATTAAAATGATACCGATAGTTATTTTAAATGCAAATTTGATTTCACTACGCTTTTCAAATTTGCTTAAAATACACATCGACACTTTTTGTAAATTGTAGGCTAATTTTGTTTCAAAAAGCGTAAAACCGTGAAACGGATTAAAGATACTGGTTTTTGAGACGCGAAAACAAAGAAGGTGAGATTAATTTCAGATAGTTTTATAAAACGGAGGTTTCCTGGCACTGTGATTCATCCGTTTTTTGCCGAACTAATCGAAAACCTGGTGCAGGTGTTTATCTGCGGTAAAATTTTTCAAGGAACAAGAATCTACCCGTCCCCCTTTAGGTATTATTTTCCAGCCTTTTGCTCATTTTCTTTAGCGTCACAACTTTTCAATTAAAACTCCAGGCTAAGATAGGGTTGCGGCAATGGTCTCCGGGATGCTCCGCACATCCAACAATTTTCCCGGCATATCCTCGCTTTGTTCCGGTATTCCAGTTGCTTGTTGCGATGCCATATCTGCTTTCCCTTACATCTTGCATGTAATTATTAATTAAAAAAATAAGTTATGACTAAGAAAAACGAAAAAAACGGGTTTACCAGAAACTACATTGGTAAGGGGACACAGGTGCAAGATCTTGACATTGTAAAAGTAACCGTAGAATTGGACAGCGCACTAGAGTATTCACATGCGTACAAAGGCAAAAAGTACTTAAGCTTCGAGGTTGCCAGAATGAAACAGCCCGACGAGTTCGGCAAGACACACACTTGCTACGTGAACATAAAAAACAAGGCTGATTAGCCTTGTTTTTCTTCAAACCGTATTTATTAACGGTGGTTTTAAGCTGAAGATGATAATACAATTATAAATTGTTTAAATATTTTCAGCTTAAATTTTAACCTTTCCCCATCATCTATTCTTTCCCCCACCGGCACCCCTCGCGTTACAGCTCTTGGCATTACTTAGCGGAAGGTGACCTGAAAAACGGTCACTCCATTCCGCTATTCCATGCCAAGAGCTTTTAACGCCCCGCCAACACCCTTGCAAATAACGCTTCCTTGCTACGTAAACTCCGACAAGGAAACCTTTTATTTACAAGCGTGTTTTTTGCTTGCGCCC
Organism: Saccharicrinis carchari; assembly: GCF_900182605.1. Lineage (NCBI taxonomy): Bacteria > Pseudomonadati > Bacteroidota > Bacteroidia > Marinilabiliales > Marinilabiliaceae > Saccharicrinis > Saccharicrinis carchari. The sequence continues at coordinate 22,944 of NZ_FXTB01000015.1, read as the reverse complement.
CCAAATGGTACAACACACCGTTGAGTGACGCACCGTGCCATCCTTGGCCTGCTGCAAGTTATTGATCACCAAATGGAACGGGAAAGAGGGGGGCGGAAGAAGGCGGCTTACTGCTTTTAGGGTTTCGTAGTAAGCTAACCGACTTTTTAGCGCAGCATTTTATACTTCAAGTTGATTTACTCGACTCAATAGTGAATTTAATTTACTTCTATGTTTTTCGCCTTGCTCATTCAATGTAACGCTCAAAATAGCTGCAGTTATAAAATAATTAATTAAACTTTTGTCATTCATAATTAACCCGAATTATGCATTAGAATATTGAAAAGGGGGTCTAAGGCTTTCAACTTTGGCAAATATACCATCGAGCCATGGCCTTCTTTTTGCGTTTAAGGCTATCTTCAATACCTTTTTGTTAGCGTGTTTTACACTCCATGCTCCTAATGCAAAGCAATAGACTTTTAGTGTTGCCAAAGTTGCTTTATTGTAAGATTGAAGAGCAAAATGCCGGAACAGGCTCATGATATTGTACGCCACCATGATAAACCTAAAGGAAGCTTCGGTAGCCCAAAAATCTTTTAGGCAAAAGTTCTCCAGCCCAAAATCTTGTTTTAGTTCTTTGATCCTATTTTCGCAATCGGCCCGTGTATTGTAAAGGTTCCAAATTGCATCAAGGGGAAGATCTAGGTTGGTGACATAGCAACTGTATCTGTACCCGGGTAGGTCATCAAAAAGCAGCTTTCCTCCGGCTTTTGGCCGTTTTTCAATTTCTTTTCGAACAACAATATATCTTCGCCTTTTTCCACCCTTATGCTCGAAATACATCTGGGAAACATCTATACCACTGCAGATAGGAATCCAATCCTCAATTCCATACACCTCACTTTTTACATTAGGGTACATGCGTGTGGCGATAATATAATTAAGCCCCTGCTGTTGGATATAGCTCAAGATATCTTCGGTGTAAAAACCACTGTCTGCACGAACCAAACCGATTCTTGTATCGGCCAAAACATCTTCGATGGTTTCTTGCAAGAACGCTTTACAACTACTGCTGTCTGCCGTGTTGCCAGGGCGAAGCCATGCATTGGCAACCATACGGGTTTGGCTCACAAAAGCCATGAGCGGATGATGGGAGTTGCGTCCTCGTTTTAATGGATTGTACCCTTTGGCACTTCCTTCTTGGTTTCCTGACCGTGTAATGACTGTACTATCAATATCCAAGGTTATATCATTGACTTGTAGCTGTGAGAAGAACCAATGCTGCAATGAGGGGAAGACGGCTGTGTTGCGGCACTGTGAAAACTTACCAAAGAAGCGGCTATAAGTACTTTGTGAAGGCATTTTGTCCCATCCAAAGATATCATGAAGCGTGGTGTCATAACGTAACCAATCTGCATGGATATACCTCGAAGCGCCTGTCCAGATACTTAACCAAAAGGATTCGATTATATGAACTGGATCATAACTTCGGTTTGAACCCTTATCTGGCAGTTCCAATGTTGACATATATTCTCTGATGCCAATTGAATCAAGAAAACGCTTCATCAAACTCATGCCCCCAAAAGGGGTTACTTTTTTATCGGAATACTCTATGGGAAGGTTAACCATATGGGTGAAATCTAAAAGTTTACAGAACCCCTCTAATTTAAAGATTTTAGTGGATTATTCATCTTCTATTGCATAGAGCAGGATTAAGGCTGAATTTTTTGCCATAAACAATTATTTAAAAGAATGTTATGTTTCTGATGTTTCACGGAATATTTATTGATAAAGTGTGAGATTGTTTCTAATGGTCGCACCTTTAATAAAATTTTTTATTTTTGTAAGTTAATATTGGTTAGGAAATTATAATATTAGAATGATTATAGACTATTTATTTAAGAAAGAGCAGTTTAACAGCCAAAGCAGGAAGAAGAAGCAAAAAATAAACATCATACGCTTCATCTCAAAATCGGATACTGCTTGCATTATTCCTGAGATATCAAAACATTTAAAAATAAGCATACCTACCGTAAATAAACTCATTTTAGAACTAATTGACGAGGGAATAATACTTGAGTTGGGTAAAAAGGAAACGGAAAGTGGACGTAAACCATCGTTGTTTTCAATTAATAAAAAGGTGTTTTATTCAATTGGTGTTAATATTCAATTGAAAAGTTTAAGAATAGCGCTTGTTGATTTAGAAATGAGCATCATAGAATTCAAAATCTATGAGGATTTTAGGCTTGAAAATACTAAGGAATGTTTGGATGATATAATTCTGAAGATTAAAGCTTTTTTCGCATCATATCAGATTGATGTAAAGAGTGTATTAGGTGTTGGAATAGGATTAACTGGACGTATTAACACAAAAATGGGGGAGTCGTTAAGCTATTTTAACTTTACTAATCAACCGCTAGCCACTTTACTGTCAAAAAAGTTACAACTGCCCATTTTACTCGAAAATGATACAAGGGCTACCGGTTTGGCGGAAGAAGTGTGCGGTGTAGTAGGTAGTTCCCAGGATGCTCTTATTGTAAATTTGAGCCGTGGCCTGGGCTTGTCAATCCTTGCCAATGGTAATATAATCCGGGGGAAAGATGGATATGCCGGAGAGTTCGGACACATGCAATTTGGATTGAAAAACAGATTGTGCTTATGTGGCAAACAGAATTGTTTAGGAACAGAGGTTTCAGGGTATGGTCTTGAATTGGATTTTGAAGAATCAAAAGCTAAAGGGCGAAGCTCTTTGTTAAACATCCCTGATAATTCTATTTCTTATCGTCAAATATTGGATATCGCATTGAAAGGGGATGGCCTTGCCATGGAATTAATATTAGAGCAGGGTAATAAACTGGGTGCCAGTTTAGGTAACATTATTAATTTGCTAAACCCACAGCTTATTGTAATTGCCGGTAGTTATTCGCGACTGGGAAATATTTTTATTGATTCCATGAAGATAGGGATGTCCAAAACGGCATTGGTAAACCCACTAAAAAATTGTAAAATCGTTAATTCACATGTAGAAAGTGATAAAGCAGTTGTTCTGGGAGCAGCCTCGCTCCTATACAGAAAGTACGATTTGATATAGCTACGTTTTATCCCCCATGCAATAGCAACACCTAAATAATTTAAAGCAGTACAGCAATACGTATATCGTGCAGGGCAATAGGCTGTTATGACTTATTTCATTCATTTTCTTATGATAAGTGAAAAAATAAACAAAAAAATACCAAATAGTTAATAAAAAAATTTATAAATTGCGGCCGATATAATAAAATATTTGAAGTTGACTTCAAGTTTTAAAGACTTTAGTGGTATTAAATAAAAATCCGAGGATATGTATAAGTATTTATTGATAGTTGTAGTTTTTTGCTTACAGGTAGCAACCTTGTCCGCACAATCAAAAACTATTTCAGGTGTTATTATTGATGAGGATGGCGAGACTCTGCCCGGAGCAAGTATAATTGTTAAAGGAACCGAATCAAATCCCGTAGGTACTATCTCCAGTATAGATGGGTCATTTAGCTTAAGTGTTCCGCAAGGCAAAAATGTATTGGTCATTTCCTTTATTGGTTTTAATAATCAGGAAGTAGATATTTCGGGTCTATCCTTTATTACTGTTACACTTATGTCGGATTTCAAAAGTCTGGATGAAGTGGTGGTTACTGCTCTGGGTATAAAGCGCGACAAGAAAGCCCTGGGTTATGCCGTACAAAATGTAGATGGTAACAGTATGCAGGCCACTTCGAGCATGAGCCCCTTGGAAGGATTAAGTGGCAAAGCAAGTGGCTTAAATGTAATTAGTTCAGGTAGCGGCCCTGCCGGCTCCACACAAGTATTAATACGTGGAGTGAGTAGTTTGACCGGCGGCAACGGAGCGTTGTTTGTTGTTGATGGGGTTCCTCTATCAAACGGCGGAGGAGCCTCAGGTGGCCAATATGGTGGTTTTGATTATGGAAGCGGAGCCAATAATATCAATCCGGCCGACGTAGAATCTGTTTCAGTACTTAAGGGAGGTGCCGCTGCGGCCTTATACGGTTCGCGAGGACAAAACGGGGTGATCATGATTACCACAAAAAAGGGTAGCCGCGACAAAAGTGTGGGCGTTTCACTCTCTTCCAGCTTTGAAATCTCGAACCCATTGATAAAACCCAACTTGCAAAATGAATATGCACAGGGGTCTAACGGCAAATATGATGCTATAAGCTACCGTAGCTGGGGTGCTAAAATGACCGGACAAACAGTAACGAACTTTCTAAATCAGGAACAGGTACTCAATGGTGGAGCGAAACATCCGTATGATGAGTTCTTGAAAACTGAAACCACTTGGAACAATACGGTTACTATAAATAAACGGGGCGACAAGAATGGAATATATTTTTCTGCCTCTAATATGGACAACAAAGGTAAAATACCCAACAGTACCTTTAAAAAGAATTCCTTTGCCATTCGGTTCGACAGTGAGTTAAGCGACTTTTTGACCTTGGATGCTAAGGCGAACTATATATATCAAGCTGCCGAAAATCGGCCAAATCTGGCAGCCTCGCCCGACAATCCATTTTTTTTGATGAACGTGATGCCCCGGTCGGTTCGGATGAATCAATTAAAAACCTATCAAACTGTTGACGGAGCACCTGTGGTGTGGAATTCCACCTACCAAGTAAACGACGACGGAACAGTTAGTTGGAGAGACAAGGCACCCGTGTATGCCCAAGCACCGTTATTGCAGAACCCCTATTGGGCAGTAGATTTGAACAACAATATGGACGATCGGTCCAGAATTTTGGGGTTTGGCGAACTGACGATGGACGTGCAAAAGCTACTCCACCTTCCCTTTGCCCTCAGTATTAAAGGAAAAGCCGGCCTCGATTATATTGTAGACGACAGAAAACGTATAGTAGCTGATAAAACATACTACAAGGCCAACGGGTTGGCAGCATTAAACAAGAATAAAAGTGAATTTAGAGAAGAAAACTACGATGCTTTAATCACTATTGGCGACGAGTGGAACGGTTTCAGGGTTCAATCTTCGTTTGGTGGCAACATCATGAAGAGAACCCAAACCAGCGTCAGTACCTCTTCTGAGTCGGGATTGATAAACGAAGTAGGGCCTTATGTGATCCAAAACTTTTTAAACCCCCTTTCAGCTGAGGGGTACTCCAATAAGGAAATACAATCTGTATATGCGCTGTTTTCTGCCGATTACAAAAGTAAGATATTCTTGGATCTGTCATTTCGTAATGATTGGTCTTCATCGCTTTCCAGTGCTAATTGGTCATACCAATACCCCTCAGTAGGATTAAGTTGGATACTTAGCGAATCGCTGTCGTTACCCGGTTGGCTTAATTACCTAAAAGTACGTAGTTCCTACGGTGCGGTGGGGTCTGATGCTGACCTATCCAGCTTCCGGTATTTTCAATATTCAACCAATCCCAACCAATACAACGGCTTGCCCTATGCGGGCATTAGTGCCAAAAGAGCCAATCCTGATATAAAAAGCGAATACACTGAATCGGTCGAATTCGGGCTTGAATCTTCTCTGTTGAACAATAGGATGGCACTTGATTTAACCCTATACCAAATGGGAACCAGGGATCAAATATTGCTGGTACCACTACCTCAATCGACGGGTAACAGCAGTGGATACATGAATGCGGGATTTATTCGAAACAAAGGAATAGAGATGGCGATGAGTGGAGATGTGGTAAAGACCCAAGACTTTAACCTTAATTTAGGACTCAACGTAACTTATCAGAAAGCTGAAGTGGAAGAATTGCATGAGGAAATCGACCGCCTGTATCTAAGTGGCGTAGGTTCTTTTAGTGTAAATGCCATTAGGTATCAGCCCGCAGGTGTTTTTTCGGGGTCGGCATTTGCCAGAGACGAGCAAGGCAGATTGATTGTAGATGAAGAAAATTTACCTAAGATAGCAACCACAGAAGACGGAGCCATCGATACGGAGCAGATGTTGGGAAATGCCTACCCCGACTGGATGTTGGGCTTTAACGGAAGAGCCAGATATAAAAATCTGGGTTTGCAATTCTCCATCGATTCAAAGCTGGGGCACGATATCTATTCCTTCTCGAACAAGGTAGGAGCCGAATATGGAACGCTGGCCTTTACAACCCAAGGCCGTGACGAGTGGACAAAAGCGAAGGAAATTGCCGCCGTTACCGGTACAGTACCCAATGATGGCTTCCAGGTGATAGGTGTGAAAGATGGTGTGGCAGGCAGTTATCCTGTTGATCCCCAAAAATATTGGGATCGAGTTAGTCGTGTGGACGAAGCCTTTGTGGATGATGCGTCTTTTGTGCGCTTGCGCAATGTATCGTTGAATTATACCTTGGGTAGCAGTATGCTGGCTTCAACCCCATTAAAGAGCATTACGCTAGGAGTGTCGGCAAATAACCTGGCGTACCTGTATAAAAAAACTGACAATATTTCTCCCGAGTCCTCTTTTAGCGTAGGCAACGGAACCGGTTACGAAATGTTCTCACTGCCGGAGTCGCGCAGTTTTACGTTTAACCTAAAAATAGATTTCTAAAAGCCAGTTTTCAAAAAATCAATCAGTAAAACATGAAACCGGCATAGCTGTGGTAAATATTTAGATCAGAAACACTTAATATTTGTAAAGGCTATCAGGGTTTTACTAAACTTTAAACAGATGAAGAAAATAATTTTATACACAATAATTATCGCTTCTATTCTATGGAGCTGTACCGATGAGTTTGAGGAAATGGATAGGCCTAAAACCGGGTCGGAGCAGATAGAGCCGGATTACTTGTTTACCCGTGCTCTGGTAACCGGGTCGGGGCTGAGCGTGGGCGTGTGGCAATTTTTACATCAAACGGCAGGCTCGGTATATGCTCAACATTTATCCAATATAAAACCCGGCTTTACATCCGACAATTACGAACCCGGACCCGGAAATACCGTATGGGACTGGTATTATGCAAGAGCCTATTTTGCACCGCTCAATTTGAATTATAATGCAATCCAATTGTCAAAGAAATTAGAGAATCCCATCAAAGAGGCTTGTAGTAGGATATGGCAGGTTTATATGTATCAATTACTTACCGATATGTACGGCGACATACCGTACGATCAAGCATTTGTGAGTATAAAACCTTCCTTCAGCAAACAAAAAGATATCTATGCTGATATGCTAAAAGAGCTTAAGGAATCGATGGAATTGATTGCTCAGAATGCAGGCAAAGGATACGTGGGATACGGAGAGGCCGATGTCGTTTTTACGGGTGACGCTGCACAGTGGGAGCGCTTTGCAGGTTCCCTGATGATGCGTATCGCATTACGCGCCTCCAAAGTGGCTGAGGATGAAATGACCAAAATGTACCTTTCGCAGCTCGATATTACCAAAACCATGCAAAGTAATGCGGATATGGTCAAAGTGATACCTGATGCCGATGGGCCGACCTATCATGTTAAAAATCCTTTGAAATATGTATACGGTTGGCAAGAGGTTCGTATTAGTAAAACTATGTACGACTTACTGGACAATAACGCCGACCCACGCCTACAAGTATATGCACAGCCTAACGTGGACGGTGAATACCTAGGTTTGCGCAACGGGCAATCTCAGGATGAATTGAGCCTAAACTACAACAGCGTTTATCAACCTAAATACTGCAATTTGGGCGATTTCTTTTTACAAGACGAAACTCCGCATTATGTGTTCACCTATGCTGAAGCGTGTTTTTTAAAATCAGAAGCCGCGCAAAGAGGATATATATCAGGTAGTGCACAGGAATTTTATGAGCAAGGACTTCGCGCCTCACTTGAACAGTTTGGTATTGTCGACACCGAGGTGCAAAACATCTTTATCAACGGGAATGCCAAGTTTAACGCTTCCGAAGCACTTCAACAGATATACGAACAGCGATGGATAGCACTTTTCCCCAATGGGAACGAAGCATGGAATCTGGTTCGCCGAACCGGATACCCTGAACTGGATCAACCTGTTTATACCTGGCCCGACAATCCGGACATGCCCCGCCGCATACCATACCCTGTTAATGAGAGAAGATACAATGCCGATGAATATAGCGCAGCTGTCAGCCGTATGGGTGGCGATTCACAATATACCCGCGTGTGGTGGGATGGTGGCAATTAGTATAAACCCTTTTAGTATTATTTAATAATTAAAAATCAGCAATTATGAATTTCAAAAATGTTTCTCTATTATCAACCACCTTATTGCTCTTAATGGCAATGGGTGTGTCGTTTACCTCTTGTTCAAGTGACGATGATCCAAAGCCGGAGGCCAGAATCACCGAATTTTCGATCACTAATGCGGGGCAGTCACAGGATCTCGTCATTCAAGGTGTTATCGCCGGTAATAATGTTACCGTTGCAGTTCCCTATGAAACCGACTTAACCTCCCTCACATTCGAGGCAGTACTTACCAATGGAGCCTCAATCACGCCTACATCCGGCACCGCACTGGATTTCACGGAGGCCCGCAATATGGTGGTTATTAATGGGGATTTGAGCGAAACCTATTCGGTGAGTGTAACTAAAGCCGATCCGGACGCAGCCGTTCTAAAAGCTATTGAAGTGGCCAGTGCCTTTACCAACGAGGCATACCAAACAGATTTAAACTTGATGAACCAAACAATTACCGTTACTTTTAACAACTTACAGGCTGATACGGTAGTGATAACAAGTATGGAGTTTGGCCCCAATGGTGCTGTGGCTTCAACCGAGGCCGGTAAAGGAGTAGACTTGAGCTTGCCCGACCAAAAAATTACCATCTCATTTGCCGGTGAAGACAAAGTATACACATTCGTTCCCAACATCACCACTGCAGGATTTGATGCTACAAAAGCCGAAACCATTATGGACAAAACATCACTGGCTGGATTAGTTCCAACAGAGATGAACGACAATAACTCGCGTGGTGCCGATTACAACGGCAAGTATGTTTTTGTTACTTCACGTACTAATGGAAACCATGTGTACTATTACGATATTGAAGCTGCCGTGTTCGAAGCCAAAGAATTGGATATGACCGGTGTTGATGGCGGTTCGTGGGCTATATCTGACGTTCAGTGTGTTGGTGATGCTATTTATGCTTGCAACATGGTGATGGCTGCTGCTGACAAGGTATTTAAAGTATACAAATGGGACAATGTAAACGCTGCCCCTTCCGTGGTGTTATCGTATACCACTACCAATGACAAGCAGCGTTTAGGTGATGCCCTTTCGATAATTGGTGATCCTACAGGCGATGGCTACATCATGGCCTCCAATTTCCCGGGTTACGGTGGATTGGCTGATGGTAGTGAGGTTTACATGTGGAAAGCTACTGGCGGAACATTCGGCGATGCCGTAGTATCGAACCCTACACTGGAGGAAGCCAACAAATTAGGACAATACGGGCGTGTGAATGCTCTACCGGGTGTACCCAATAAATTTTTGGTATCCGGAGCCGAAGCAATGTACATCATTAATACTGACGGTACCGTAGATTACGAAATCTCAGGCGACGTAATACAAGGCCGGGCTATGGACGCAAATGTATTCGAATATAATGGAGGACGTTACTTGTCGTACACCGTAAATCGCGAATGGCAAGCAGAGGGTGCATTCCTTGAGGTAGTTAATATTACCGAAGGTGCGGATGCTGTCGCAGGAATCAAAGCATTAACACCTGAAAGCATTGCAAGTAAAGTAGTGTACAAAAAAATGCTCAGCGGACCAATAGATCCTTGGGTAAATGCCAACAATACGGTGGTAATGAATGCCGACAACAATCCCGAAGTATTTGCCTTTACAGTACTTAGCGGATTCATAATCGAAGAATTGAATAGATAAATTTTTGATAAACCGCCTTAGGAGCTTACTGCATCTCCTCCGATTATAGTGGAGGGGATGCAGTAACAAGGTGGTTTTTGTTTTAATTGATTAATGTTTTAAATATGAGGCTTTCCGGATTACTTCTATTGATAGTATATTGTTTTTTGGCGGCTTGTTCGAGCGATGAAGGTCCTGTGGAGCAACCTGTAAAACTTGAGATATCATCTTTTTCTTTCGATCAGTTTAATCCGGTTGTTAAGGCAAAAATAAATCAGGAAACCCGGATGATAAATGTGGTTGTCCCCTTTGATGCCGACCTGAAACGCTTATCCCCCACTATTGTTGCCACCCAAGGCGCAACTATAACGCCACCCTCGGGGTTTATCTACGATTTTAGTAATGGACTTGATTTTAAAATCACCTTAGGTCAGGAAGTTAAAACATATTCGGCATCCGTTGAGCTGGGAACAAGCCCACAAAATCAAATTCTTAGTTTTGAAATACCCGAATACAATAAAAACACCAAGATAGACGGCCTTAACATTGAACTTACCGTAGCGTATGGCGTGGACATTACTGAAGTTAAACCCATCATTGCTATCTCCCCTAAATCAATCGTTAGCCCTGCATCTGGAGTAGTAGTTGACCTATCAAATCCAGTTACTTATACTGTAACCGCCGAAAACGGTGAGAAAAAAGAATATGTTGTCACGGCAATCGTAGAAGATCCTGAAACCGCTGTGAGAGCCTTCTGGGTGCCAGATCCCAGCCATAGCAATTTTTTAAGAAGCTATGCCGATATACAAAGTGGCGTGGACTTAGCCGACGAACTGAATTTTAACGTGATTTATGTTTGTGTATGGGCAAAAACAAGAACGCTCTATCCCAGCCAGGTGCTTGCAGATAACTCTTCGTACGACACTCCGCAGGAAGCTTTATTTCACAATTACACAGGTGGAACCGGTGATGCTTTAGCCGATTTAATAACCGTGGCCCACGCCAAAGATATAAAAGTGATATTGTGGTACGAATATGGTTTTATGTCGCGTTGGGGTTCGGCTCCAACACCATCCAACGACAAAATATTAGCCGTACATCCCGATTGGGTTGGTATCAATAATAATGGTAAAGAAACTAATTATAACGGCACCGACTTTTACTATAATGCCTATCATCCCGATGTGCAGCAGTTTATGCTCGACTTAATGATGGAAGCCGTAAACAAATATGATATTGATGGCGTACAGGGTGATGATCGACTACCGGCTATGCCACGCAACTCAGGCTATGACTCCTATACTGTGGGAAAATATAAAACCGAAACAGGTAAGGATGCTCCATCGGATTACAACAATGGGGAGTGGGTGCGTTTTAGAGCCGATATATTAAATTCCTTTGCAAAAAAAATGTATACCGCCGTAAAAGCTGCCAAACCAGATTGTATCGTTGGCTTTTCGCCCAACCCCTATCCTTGGGCCTTTCAAAATTTAATGCAGGAATGGCCCGTATGGCTGGATGAGGGCTTAGTGCAAATTCTGTCTGTGCAATGCTACCGTAGTAATGTAGCTTCCTATGGTTGGACAATAGACGAGGTGCTTACCTATTTCAATGGCCACGGCGACGGCAAGCTGGTACGTTTGTCTCCCGGCATTATTCTAAAGGGCAGTTCAGGATTGGCCGATCCCGAAGTGTTGAGAGGGCAGATGCAAGCCAACAGAGATCGGGGTATCATGGGTGAATCTTTCTTTTATGACGTACCCCTCAAAAACGACAATTTTAAACAGGTTATTAAATCGTTTTATAAACACAAGGCAAGGTTTCCGGAGTTATAATGCAATAGAGGAATTGAAAATCGACTCAGAAATATTGAAATCGGAAATAATTTAATAATCAAAACAGGGACTCATGAAGTATCCATTTTATACAACGCTATCAAGTTTATTAATACTTTTAAGCGTATTTGTTTTATCGTGTTCTGATGAAGAAAAAAAGGAAATAGAGGATGCTATTGCATATGAAACCCAGATACTGGGTCTTTCATTTGAAAACGTTGAAATGGAATTGCCGGTAAGGATAGACCATGAGGCACAAAGCATTACGGCTTATGTATTAGGCAGCGTAGACGTTGGTAGCCTGATACCCAGGTTTAGTCTGTCGGCTGATGCCAAGGTGTCACCAAAAGATGGCGTAAAATACAGTTTTGCCACGCCGGTTACTTTTCAGGTGTCGGCTCCGGATCAATCCTATACAAACTACGTTTTAACCGTGGTGCCAATCAATAACGAGATAAATACCTTTGCCCTCCAAACTGGTCAACAAGCCTGGGAGTTTAATCTGCGCGAAGGAACCATTACGGAGGTTTCGCCTAGAAAATATGAAGTCGAAGTATATGTTCATCACGACGACGATATTACGAATCTTAATACAATAGTAGACGCAGTTAACGGTGCTGTCGTAAGCCCGGATCCCACCACAGTAAAAGACTATAGCAGTCCGGTTGAGTATTCGGTTTCCGATGGTAACGGCAATCAACGCATTTATACGGTAAAGGTAAATCAAACCGATCAACAGAAACGCACGTGGACAAAAACGAGTACCTATGACAACGTGGATGGAATTAGTATGTACACCTCCACTACGCCCTTCCGATTTAATCAGGATGGTACGGCAATGCCTTTCTCTGCCTACGCGATCAAAATAGACATAACAAAGAATTTTGAGTTTGTGCCTTATTACAATAAAGATAAGGGAAACATGAAAGTCTCGGAAATGGTAGCCGATTATAAATCTACAAAAGGTAAGTTGCCGTTGGTAGGCATTAACACGGGATATTTTGCCTCCACCTCTTCTTATAGTTTGGTGATAAATAACGGAAAGCTCCTATCGAGCAACATAAGTCAACTGACGCGTAAGGGAAGTTTTTACGTTACCAGAGGTGCCTTTGGCCACGACCAAACATCAAATTATAGTGTCGACTGGGTATATACCGTTGCCGAAGAAACAGTATATGGCTATCCACAACCCGCGTTAAATGTAGACGGAGAAACGCCTCAGCCCAAACCGTCTCCCTCTTTCCCCGAAAATGGAAGTCCCTACAATAAAGTTAATGCCATAGGTGGTGGACCTGTGTTGATTAGAGATGGCAGTGTGGTACAGAATTATGGCTACGAGCTGTTTTACGACGACATTATTAGATCATTAGCCAACCGCACGGCGATAGGAATAACGGCAGATAAGGAATTAGTAATTCTGGTAGTTGACGGACGTGCAGCCTATAGCTCCGGTATTTCATTAAAGGACATGGCGAGGCTGCTGAAAGAGGACATGGATTGTAAAGATGCCCTTAACCTCGACGGCGGTGGATCATCTACCCTTATCGTTAACGGAAATGTATATAATCAAAACAGTATAGATAGTGGGCAACGAAGTGTATTAACAGGTTTGCTCATTGTGAAGGATTAGAGGTAGCCACAGAATTATTATCTCCGGTTCAAACAAAGCTTGTGAATTATTTCTGTTTATCGGGCAAAAAAAACGCCAATAGTTTAAAACTTACGTGAATAAATCATTTAAAAGATTCTTTATTAAAGGAGTGAAGTGCAATGAATGGCAACAGAGAAATAAGTATAGATGCATTACGTGGATTGGCAATCATTGGTATGATATTGTCAGGAACTATTGCACAGTTGCCTGAAATGCCCGCTTGGATGTACCATGCTCAAGTAGGGCCGGTAGATTTTAAATTTAATCCTGAAACACCTGGCATAAGCTGGGTAGACCTTGTGTTTCCTTTTTTTCTTTTTGCCATGGGTCTTTCATTTCCTTTTTCTATGAATCGCTTTTTAGAGAATGGCGGGAAAACCGCAAGTTTAGTGCGTAAAGTTAGCTTTAGGGCATTTAATTTGTTTCTATTTGCAATAATGCTCCCCCATCTTTCTCCATATGGGTTGCCCGATTCCGCAGGACCATGGAGATACTTATTTACATTAGCGGGATTCGTTGGTTTTTTTCTTACGTTTTCACGTTTCCCGAAATGGGAAAATCACGAGCTGAAATTAAATACCCTAGGATATCTCGTGTTAATGACATTGCTTGCAATTAGGTGGTTCGCATTTGGTCTTCCATTTTCTATTCACAAAAATGATATTATTATTTTGGTTTTGGCCAACATGGCTTTGGTAGGCGCCCTTATTTGGTTTATTACCCGGCATAGCTGGTGGCCGAGGTTGGCTGTTTTAACTTTCTATTTTGGATTAAGGTTAACGGCAGATTTAAATTATAGTATTAACTACGAAATTTTTCATTTTACCCCGATAAAATCGATTGGGAACTGGATACCCCAATTAAAGAATATGCTGGAAGGGATGGGTGTTTTAACGGATCGAACTATTTATTTCAGCATGAATTTTCTGAAATATTTATTTATTGTTATTCCCGGGAGTATTATTGGCGACTTGCTTTACCGGCAATCTCAAAAAAAACCTAAAAAGGACAGCTCGAAAGTCGATAATAGATTTTACCTGAGTTTTTTAGCAGGCATATTGTTTCTGTTCACCGTAGTTAATTTAATAGGTTTTTTTACCCGCAACAGTTACATCATATATCTTGGTAATATAGTTCTATTAATTACGGGTGAGTGGTTTATTCATCAGTTCGGTATCCACACTTCCTCTTTCATGCGGAAATCGCTCAACTGGAGTTATTTTTGGTTATTCCTCGGGTTGATTTTTGAACCTTACGAAGGTGGAATAAAAAAAGATGTGGCTACCATGAGCTATTTCTTTGTTACCTCCGGATTGGCAGGCCTGTTGTTACTTTCATTAAAAATCTGGTTTGAAAGTTATCCATTTTCACGCATCATGGCGTTCCTGCCCAAAGTAGGTCAAAATCCAATGTTGGGTTATGTAGCTGTTACTTATTTAATTGTGCCCATATTGGGATTAACGGGTCTTTTGGCTTATCTCAACCAGTGGTCGTTAACTGGAGTTTTGCCCGGTCTTATGAAGGGTGTAGCACTCACATCTCTTATGATTATTGTAACGTATTATAGTGTAAAAATCAAATATTTTTGGAAAACATGATTAGTAAAATTTTTGTATTGCTTGCTGCAGTAATGGTATTTAATTCCGGTTGCAGCGTAAAAACGGATGACGAAGCAAAAGTATATCCGCTTGGTTACGACGAACCGGTTAGAGGTGTTTGGTTGACCAATGTGGCAAGTGAAGCGCTTTATACACGTGAAAACATTATCGAAGCCGTTGAGAAGTGCGAAGAACTCGGTATTAATACCATTTTTATGGTAACATGGAACAAAGCCATGACCATGTACCGGAGTCAGATTATGAAGAATTTCACCGGTTTTGAAATAGATCCTGTACTTGATCCTGAGAATACTGGCAGAGACCCTTTGCAGGAAATGATTGAAGAAGCGCATAAGCGAAACATAAAAGTGTTTGCTTGGTTTGAATTTGGATTTTCGTCGTCTTATAATTTAAACGGAGGCAAGATAGCCGAACTAAAACCCGAATGGGTATCATTAACACACGAAGGCGAATTGTGCAATAAAAATAACTTCGACTGGTTAAATGCGCTGAATCCCGAGGTGCAAGACTTTATGACATCCTTGGTTTTAGAAGTAGTTGAAAAATACGATGTGGACGGTATTCAGGGTGACGACAGACTGCCAGCCATGCCATCGAGAGGTGGGTATAACCCCGAAACCATAGAATGGTACAAAAAAGAGCATTTGGGCGCTGAACCTTCCGAGAATTATAAAGATTTTGAATGGGTAAACTGGCGCGCAGAAAAACTAAATATGTACCTTAAAGAACTCTATGCCAAGGTAAAAGAAGTGAATCCAAAATGCAATGTATCTATGGCACCCAGTGTGTACCCATGGAGCAAGGAAGAATACCTTCAGGATTGGCCGAGCTGGGTTAATTTTGGTTATGTCGATATGATCTGTCCTCAGGTCTATCGTAAAGATTCTATTAGTTATAAAAATACCCTTGAAGCAACAAAGGAATATATTATACCTGAAAAACGTCATTTATTTTATCCCGGCCTGCTTATACGCGTAGACGGTGAACAACCATCTATCGATCTTTTTAATTATATGATCCAATGTAACCGTGAATTAGGTGCGGAGGGGGAGGTTTTCTTCTTTTACGAAGGACTGGATAAATACGGGAAAGAATTAAAACAATTATATTTTTAATAAGGAAAAATACGAAGGATGATATTATCGTGGATTGATATTTCAATAGTGTTATTATACCTGGCACTAACGCTTTTTATTGGGTTTTGGCTTTCTAAGCGAGCCTCAAAAAATCTGGAATCTTATTTTTTGGGAGGCAATAAAATAAAATGGTATCTCCTTGGTTTGTCCAATGCTTCCGGCATGTTCGATATTTCCGGAACAATGTGGACGGTTACCTTAGTTTTTGTGTATGGATTGAAAAGTGCTTGGATACCTTGGCTTTGGCCGGTATGGAATCAAATTTTTGTGATGGTGTTTTTAGCTGTATGGATGCGTCGGTCAAATGCCATGACAGGAGCACAATGGATTACATTCCGCTTTGGTGAAGGTCGGGGTGGACGCTTGTCACATTTAATCGTGGTGATATTCGCAGTAATTAGTGTGATTGGGTTTATTGCCTATTTTGTTGGAGGGATAGGAAAATTCGCCGAAACGTTTTTCGCTTGGGATCTATCAACTGTTATACTGGGGTTGCATCTGACCTCCGCGCAGGTATATGCCCTTATCATTATTGCCATTACAACTATCTATACTTTAAAAGGCGGAATGTACAGTGTGGTTAGCACAGAAGTACTACAATTCTTGATTATGACCGTAGCATGTATTTCCATCGGCATAATTGCGTTTAATTCTGTAACTGCCGAACAGATAGTTGCTGCAACACCCCAAGGCTGGGGTAATATGATGCCGGACTGGAATTTGGACTTGGATTGGTCAAGCATCTTTCCAGCACTCAACGATAAGATCAGCAGCGATGGGTTTGAAATGTTCGGGATGCTGCTCATGATGATGATATTTAAAGGCATATTTGCTAGTCTGGCCGGGCCTGTGCCCAGTTACGACATGCAACGTATTTTATCAACTCGCACCCCCGCAGAAGCAGCCAAGATGAGTGGATTAACCTCTCTGGTACTATACATTCCACGATACTTAATGATAGGCGGATTTGCAGTATTGGCTTTGGTTTATCTGAAACCTGAAATGATGGCCATGGGTACGAATATGGATTTTGAAATGGTGCTGCCCATGGCTATACAAAAGTTTGTGCCAGTGGGTTTAAAGGGGCTGCTATTGGCCGGTTTATTGGCTGCTTTTATGGGTACTTTTGCCGCTTTTATTAATGCGGCTCCTGCTTATCTTGTAAATGATTTATATAAAAAATATGTGAATCCTGAAGCTTCCAATGCAAAGCTGATACGCTACAGTTACCTTTCTAGTTTTTTACTCGTGCTAATTGGATTGGGATTTGGTCTCTTTGCTACTTCCCTCAATAGTTTAACCCTCTGGATTACTTCTTCCCTTTATGGAGGGTATGCCGCTTCCAACGTGCTAAAATGGATTTGGTGGCGATTTAATGGGATGGGGTATTTCTTCGGTATGTTGGGAGGATTAGTCGCTTCGTTAATTATCCCACCGCTAGTCCGTTTGTGGTTTCCAGGCATAATCGATATTTATATTTTCCCGGTAATTTTGGTAGTTTCTTTCCTGGCCTCATGGTTGGGTACCTTGTTAACCAAACCCGAGGATATGGAAATACTTAAGAAATTTTATAAGCAAACAAATCCATGGGGTTTTTGGAATCCGGTCAAAAAAGCGGTTATGGCTGAAGATGCATCCTTTGAACCAAATAAGGACTTTAAACGTGATGCTTTAAACGTAATTATTGGAATCATTTGGCAAATGTCAATGGTTGTAATTCCACTATATCTGCTAACCGGGCAAACGAATTCCACAATAGTGGCCATTGCTGTATTTGTTGTTACTTCTGTAATTCTGAAAAGAACATGGTACGATAATCTAAAAAATATTGATAGGAAAAAGGTGTAAAAGAATTTAAGATAAGCAATATGATAAAAGGAACATTTTTAGACGAAATAAGTCACGATATACCCCATCAAAACTGGGGAAGAAAGGAATGGGACGAAGATTTTCGTCACATGAAACAGATTGGGATTGAGATGGTGATCTTGATACGATCAGGCTATCGGAAGTGGATTACCTATTCCTCCGATGTGTTGATTAAAGAGATGGGGGCGTATCAACCTTCTATAGATTTGGTTAAACTGTTTCTTGAACTGAGTGAAAAGTATGGGATGCTATTCTATTTTGGCCTATATGATTCGGGTAAGTACTGGACGACAGGCCAATATGAAAAAGAAGTGGAGATTAACAAAGCAGTGATTGATGAAGTATGGGCTCGGTATGGACAATATAAAGCTTTTAAAGGCTGGTACATATCACAGGAGATAAGCCGCAAGACGAATGAGATTGTAAGCCTGTATGCTTCGTTAGGACATTATTGCAAATCGGTTTCAGGAGGATTGACCACTATGATTTCGCCTTACATAGACGGTGTTAAAAATATCAGTCAATATACCTCCAAAACATCCCGTCCCAATTGTGTAAGTCTTGACCAGCATAAAAAAGATTGGGACGATATCTTTAAAGGCATCAAAGGTGCAGTGGATATAGTGGCCTTTCAGGATGGTCATGTAGAATATGATGAATTGATAGATTTTTTGAGGATAAATAAGGAAATAGCTGAAGCAAATGGTTTGGAATGTTGGACTAATACCGAAACGTTTGACAGGGATATGCCTATTAAGTTTTTACCCATTAAGTGGGAAAAGCTACGCTTAAAACTTGAATTGGCAAAACAAGCCGGGATTGAAAATGCAATTACTTTTGAATTTTCACACTTTATGAGTCCTCAGTCAGCCTATTTGCAGGCAGGCCACCTGTATAACAGGTACCAAGAGTATGTGCGGGAGCAATCTGAAAAACAAACGGTTATTTGTGAAGCAGATAAGCCATGATTCTGTTATAAGTTGACACTAAAAAGAGATAAATAACGAAGAATGTGGGCGTTTTAAACGGCGATACTGTTTTGAACAAATAAATATTAAAAAATGGATAAGCTTGATTTTGTGGCATTGGCTAATCAATATAAAACAGAACTCTTTGAAAATGTGGTGCCCTTTTGGATGAATAATTCATTGGATACGTCTCATGGTGGATATTTCACATGTCTTGATCAATCTGGGAAGGTTTTTGATACCGATAAATTTGTATGGTTACAAGCTCGCCAGGTGTGGCTGTTTGCTATGCTGTATAACAAAGTAGAGCAAAAGCAAGAGTGGTTGGATGTAGCTTTAAATGGAGCACGTTTTCTGGAAAAATACGGTCACGACAAAAGCTATAACTGGTATTTTAGCCTTACACGTGAAGGGAAACCTCTGGTACAGCCGTACAATATTTTTTCCAATACCTTTGCCACAATGGCCTTTGGGCAGTTGAGTCTGGCAACAGATAATCAGCATTTTGCAAAAATTTCAAAATTAACATTCGACCGAATTTTGGAGCGAAAAGATAATCCAAAGGGTGTTTATAATAAAGCTTTTCCAGGTACACGACCCTTAAAAAACTTTGCTTTACCAATGATACTTTGTAATCTGTCGTTGGAAATTGAGCACTTACTCGATGCCCGGTTGGTAAACGAAACTGTGGATAATGTTATTACCGAGGTATTGGATGTATTTTACAATAAGGACTATCAACTTATTTTAGAGAATGTGCAAATAGACGGTAGATTTTCGGATACTTTTGATGGTCGCCTATTAAATCCGGGTCATGCCATCGAAGCCATGTGGTTTATTATGGATTTGGGGGTACGACTGGATAGAAAAGATTTAATTAAAAAAGCAAAAAATATAATATTGCAAACCTTGGAGTATGGCTGGGATAAAAAATTCGGAGGTATCTTTTATTTCATGGATATTAAAGGGCATCCACCACAACAATTGGAATGGGATCAAAAACTTTGGTGGGTGCATATCGAAACTTTAATCAGCCTTTTAAAAGGATATCAATTAACGGGTGACAAAAAGTGTCTGGAATGGTTCCATAAGGTGCATGACTATACTTGGTCTCACTTTAAAGATACCGAACATGGCGAGTGGTTTGGTTATCTGAATCGTCAAGGAGAAATTCTGTTACCCTTAAAAGGCGGAAAATGGAAAGGATGTTTTCATGTACCAAGAGGATTGTATCAGTGTTGGAAAACACTGGAAAAAATAGCTGAAAATAATAATTATAGAGGTAGGTAGATAAAAGCATGCAATTTTTTTAAGATACCTTTTTTATAACTAGGCTGGGCATTTGCTCCTCCGCTAAAACTATGGCGGTACGCGGAATGCCTTGTAACATTTTTTTAAGCAAATCGGTTTTTACCAAAACATAAATCATTAATAAGCATGAAGAATAAATTGATTTTGTCGCTTTTCCTAATTTTAGTCTCTCTAAACATATTCTCACAACAAAAGGCTGAAATACTTTCAACGGATGTGATGATTGTTGGGGGCGGAGCAAGTGGAACGATGGCCGGTATCCAGGCGGCTCGTATGGGTGTTTCTGTTCTGATTGTGGAAGAAACACCTTGGCTGGGTGGTATGTTAACTTCGGCGGGGGTAAGCGCAGCGGATGGTAATTATCGTTTGCGCTCCGGTCTTTGGTACGAGTTTATGGAAAAATTATTTACTCATTATGGTGATGCCGATAGTGTAAAAACGGGTTGGGTAAGTAATGTACTGTTCGAGCCTCATGTAGGAGAAGCTATTTTATCAAATATGACCAAAGCCGAGACCAACCTTTCTGTTTTTAGGAATACACGCTTAATTGATATTCAAAAAATAGATGAAGGTTGGGAGGCCGTGATTAACCAAGGAATTGAAAAAATAGTGGTAAACGCGCGGATAGTTATTGACGCTACCGAAATGGGCGATGTGGCCAAGCGTGCAGGCATACCTTATGATATTGGAATGGATGCGCGCTCGGATACAGGTGAAGATATAGCTCCCGAAAAAGCCAATGATATTATTCAGGACTTAACTTACGTGGCTATTTTAAAAGATTATGGAGATACAGTTGATGTAACTATTCCACGGCCTTATAACTACGATCCATCGCCTTTTTATTGTACTTGCGCAGGCAAATGTGATGAAGATAGTTTGGGTACAAAGTTGTGGGATTGTGATTTTATGATGGAATATGGGAAACTGCCCAACGGATATTACATGATCAATTGGCCTATTTATGGAAATGACTACTACGTTAATGCATTGGAAATGAGCACTCATGAACGAGATAGTGTATTTCAGAAAGCAAAAGACTTTACATTGAATTACATTTATTACCTTCAGCATGAGCTTGGGTATAAGAATTTGGGTATCGCCAATGATGTATTTCCCACCGATGATGGCTTACCTTTAATACCCTATCACAGAGAATCACGCCGCATAAAAGGCCTGGTCAGGTACACGGTGAATGATATGGCACGTCCCTTTGAACAAAACAATGCGCTGTACCGAACCGGGATTGCCGTAGGTGATTACCCTGTAGATCATCATCGTCAGCGTTATCCGGACGCACACCTTTTACCCGAATTGCATTTTTATCCGGTGCCTTCGTACAATCTGCCCTTGGGCGTAATGATTCCTAAAGGAACCAAGGATATGGTGGTGGCTGAGAAATCTATCTCCGTTTCAAACATCGTAAACGGAACCACTCGCCTGCAGCCGGTTTGTCTGCTAATTGGACAAGCCTCCGGGGTGCTGGCAGCACTTTCGGTACAATTAGAAACCACGCCCGAAAAAGTATCCGTACGTTCCGTGCAGAACCAATTGTTAAAGCATGAAGCCTATTTAATGCCCTATTCGGATATTAAACCTGAGCATGCTGTGTTTAATGCTTTGCAGCGTATTGGCGCAACAGGAATATTACGTGGTGAAGGAAAAAATATTGGATGGGAAAACCATACACATATTTATCCGGACAGTATAGTAACGCGCAAGGCTTTACAAGAAGGATTGTCGGATTGGTTGCCGGTCAATAACCTGAATTTTAATACCGAAGAGGTATCATTTTCAGAACTACTGAAATTGATAGATGTGCTGGATAAAACCTATAATCCACAATACCAAAACCTAAGCTTAAAAGTATGGTACAAAAAAAGTACAGCCATCCTTAAAAAACATAATCTTCAAGTTCCAACAAAAAAAGAATGCGTTTCGAGAGCTACCTTTGCTCTGCTTTTGGATGAGCTGCTCAACCCTTTTGAATTAAGACAGGTAGATCATACGGGTAAGTTTATGGATGATTTGTGCGAGTCAAGGTTTTAGATTCCGGAATAGTAACTTGGTCTACATATAAAAAAATGCAATTAAAATAGTAACGGGCAAGCAGTAGAAAGTATGATTTTTTTTGAAGGAGAACGGATAAAGCTAAAAGACCTGATAACAATAGAGCATGTTACTATATTTAGAATAACGGGCGAGTGTCTTTTTGATAAGGAGCACCCTATTGATGAGTATTTAGATTTTCTACAAATTGGAGATGAAACACTTTTAGCAGTACTAAATACGAAGTCAAAGACCAGTCGAATTATTAAATTTAATAGGAAAAGTACTTTTTTCTCAACTGTTCTATCGCAAAAATGCAATTAACTTTTGATTGTATTGATTTGTAAAAGTTTTAATTAATAGCCAAACAGGTATGCGGTTTTATATTATTTATGTTTTGTTAGCGATAATGTCCTTACCCCTGTCATCCCAAAAAAAATGGCAGTACATACCTGCCAATCATCCTGCCATCCATTTCACCGGACGGTTCGACGACTCCAAGCCCAAAGAAATCCGTTACGATTGGCCGGGCACAACAGTTCAATTTCAGTTTACCGGAAATGAATTACAGTTGTTGTTGAGCGGAGGAGAACGTAATTATTTCAACCTTTTTATCGATAACACATTGCATGAAGTATTGCATCTGCCTACAGATACCATCTATAACGTCAGCGATATTAAGGGGAGAGGCTCTCATTGGGTAAGGCTGCA
>NZ_FXTB01000014.1 GCF_900182605.1 Saccharicrinis carchari | reverse complement strand
GCACTTTAAGGGGTCAGCATCCGCCGGAATGTCATGCTAAATTCATGACTTCAACCAACGTTTGCTAAGGGGGTCAGCTTGCTCCGGAATATCCATGTAAGAGGCCGAAGACTTACAATCTTTTTGAATAGTTTTTTGGATTTGTTTAGCATTACAAGGTAACGTAAAATAAAATGTTGAGCCAATGCCTTCCTCGCTTTCTACCCAAATTTTACCGCCAAGCATTTCCAGATAGGCTTCGGTAATCGACAATCCTAAACCTGCGCCCTGGTGAGCCATTTTATTGTGAATGTCAGCTTGCACAAAACGTTTAAATATGGCTTCAAATCTATCTTTTGGAATCCCAATGCCTGTATCTTTTACATAAAATTGCAATTCCTTTTGAGTTTTTGAGCCTGCTATGCTACATCCTAATTCTATTGTTCCTGCATTTGTATATTTAATGGCATTTTTAACAAGGTTGATAAGAATCGTGTTCAGTTTTTTGCGATCGGTTGTAATAATTACTTCTTCAATAGGCAAACTGGTTTTTAGCGAAAATTTTATTCCTTTCGCGTCAGCCTCTGGTCTGAAACAGGTATAGATGTGTTCGCACTGCTCGTTGATATTATATTCTATGATGTCAAGTTCCACAAGTCCTGTCTCAACTTTAGAAATATCAATAATATTGTTGATGATATTAAGCATTCGGATACCACTTTGCTCAATGATACGGATGTACTTTTGTTGCTGATCCGCTGTTAATTCGTGATGTTTTAGTAACTCGGCAAAGCCAAGAATTCCGTTCATTGGTGTTCTGATTTCATGACCAATATTGGCAAGAAAAGCTGATTTTAAGCAATCGCTCTCTTCAGTACTAAATAATTCTTTCTCTGTCTGTTTGAGTTTAGTAAGATCAATATCGATGCAGAAAAATTCTTGCATCTGCCCGGGTATATTAATGATTTCATGGCTTGAAAAAACTGACACGAGTGAGCCATCCTTTCGAATCCGTGACAATTCAGCTGCCGGAATTGGTTTTCCCGTCACGACCATCTCTTTTATCGACTCTTTAACAAATTCTTTCATTTCAGGAGGTATGATCAAATCCAGCAAATTCCGACCAATCGCTTCCTGGGTACTATATCCATATAATTTCTCGGATGCTCGATTCCAGAAATGTGTAGTGCCATCAAATCCATACCCTTGAACAGATATGTTCTCAATGTCTTGTAATAAATGCTGAAATCGTATCTCACTTTGCCTTAAATTAGTTTTCATTAGATTAAGTTCAATTTGGTTTTTTTCGTATAAAGCAATTAAGACTTTATTCTCTTGCTTCAATTCCTGCAATTCTTTTATTAGATCTTCATTGCCTTCAACTATTTCAACCATAATATCTACTATTTATTGTTCCCATTATTTATTTAATTGGTTTAGAAGCATATAGATACTTGCATAGCTATTTTCACGACCAATATTTTTCAATAATCCTAAAGTTTAATAATAATAATACTAAGTATAAAGTTGAGCTAAAGCCCGATGTGAATACATTGCAGTTCTCCCGGATATCCCATCTGTCGCCAGACAGGAATTCCGTAGATTGGCTATTACGTTTAGTATAAGTTCCTTTGACAGTATCTGTTTTGCTTCAGTTTTACTTTTTATTATTACTTCAATTATGTATTTATAGTCACCTAGAAACCAAATACCTGTCATTCAGAGCGAAACGTAATGAAACGAAGAATCTATAACATTAAGCCAGCGTTTATCGGTCAATAGTTATTTAACATCTAAAATCATTGCTGTTTTAGCAGAAATTCTTAATGTATTTTCCACAATAATCTCCTGGTCAGAAATAATCTCTTTCGCTTTAAACTTATTTGGTATTACCTCATTGTATCTGTTCATGTCTAGCAAAACACTTTCGCTGTTTTTGTTAAGTATAACCATCACTTTTTGTTTGTCATTATATCGAAAATAAACATAAACATCATTTTTATCTGGTGCGTAATGCATGAATTTTCCATTGGTAATCGCTGAATTAGTTTTTCTCCAATTTAAAAGTTTTGCAATATAGTATTGAGCTTCTTTTTCTTCTTTGGTCAAGCCCTTTCTTGTAACTGCATTTTTAGAATCACCATCCCAACCGCCATAAAAATCGCTTCTTCTCTGTCCATCGCTTCCTGCTTTATCATTGAAAAACAAAACCTCTGTTCCATATAAAAACTGTGGAATACCGCGCATGGTTGTATACATTGCTATTCCAAGTTTCCATTTTTCGAAATTTTTATTTATTCTTGAATAGAAGCGGTCTAAATCATGATTATCAGGGAATATCAACTGATTCTCTGGATGCGGAAATAAATAATCCTGTGCTACACTTTGATAAACATCTCTCCAGGTTGAAAACCAACTATCTGTACGATTCAAGCTAGAAATTACTTGCTCATTCAAAGAAAAATCCATCAAAGTTGGCAAATAACATTGATAGCCATCTGTGTTTTTTTTGTCAATTTGCCAATATGCAGTTTGAGCAATATTTCGAGAGAGCTCTTCTCCAACAATATTTAGTTTGGGATATTCAGCAAGGATGGTTTTAGTCCAATTGGATAAAAACTCTTTGTCTATATATGAAAAAGTATCTTCCCTTAAACCAGAAAGACCAGCATATTCAATCCACCAAATCGTATTCTGAATTAAGTATTTTGCAACCAAAGGATTTCTTTGGTTTAAATCTGCCATATGGTTATCAAACCAACCATCTGTATATTCTTCTTTGTCAATTTTTGCAGCGTATATATCAGTAATAGTTGATTTTAAATGATTTGTTCGTGTTCTAGATTTTGGTAAGTTCACCCAATCTTCACATGGTAAATCTTTAATGAAGTAATATTCAGAACCACAATGATTCAAGACGACATCCCAAATTATTCCAATATTTCTTTTTTTTGCTTCATAAACCAATTTTCTAAAATCTTCATTAGTTCCAAACCTTGGATCGATCTTATAGTAATCGGTGGTTGCATATCCATGATAAGAATAATTTGGTTGATTATTTTCCGTTAAGGGCGTGTTCCAAATTTGTGTAAACCCCAATGACTTAATATAATCTAAATGATTAATGATTCCCTGAATATCTCCACCATGTCTTTTGTTTTCATCTTTTCGGCTCAAGGTTTTTTCAAGCATATTGGGTATTATATCGTTGCTAGGATCACCATTGGAAAACCGATCTGGAACAATTAAATAAATTGCGTCTTTCTGCGTATAACTATCTCTTTCTGCACTGTTTGCTTCACGTTTAAGAATAGGGAATTTTTTTGTTAACAATTTCTCTCCGTTTTTTTTGAAGATTATATTTACTATCCCCGGTTTTGCAGTAGGGTTTATTTTAAGTGATAGAAAAAGGTAATTTTTATTTTCACTTTTTTCTGTATTAACAAGCAAAACATCAGGATAAGAAATTTCCGGTTGTAAATCTGAAATATCCTTACCATATAACAATAGCGTTACAGTGTTGTATTTCATTCCAATCCACCAGTTTTTCGGTTCAATTCGTTCGATTTTTTGTGAGAACAAAGTAGTTGGCAATATAAATAGAAAGCAAAATTTAATAAAGAAATTCATAATAAATATTTTTTAATGTATTGAATTTTTAATTTTTCATACTTAATTAGGATTTATTTTTCAATCACTTTTGAGCAAAAATTTTAAAGGTATTTGTAACCGTTCACTCCAAGAACGTTCAGAATGATCACGATTAGGAAATTTTTTTGTTTCCCAAGAGTTAGCGGTATACCCTTTTATTTTCATGACTTTATCCACTTTTTGTTGATAAGGTTCATAAAGACTGTCTACCCCTATAGTTCCGAAGTCAAAATATATTTTGTGATTCTTTGGATCAGGAAGATTATTTTTAAGATATTCTATAAATGCGTTGGGTATTATATCGTCTTTTCGGTTGACATCTCCAGGCCAATGTGTTGAAAGACAGGCAGCACCTCCAAATATTTCCGGATATTCACTTATAGCATAAATTGATATCAGTCCACCCATACTAGAACCTGTAATAAAAGTATACTTCGCATCCGAATAAGTTGAATATTTGCTGTCTACATAAGGTTTCAGTTCATGAACAATGAATTTGAGATAGGAATCTGTTTGAATTTTTCCTTGTAAAGAATTTTCTAAAAGATTTTGCTGTATATTTTTTGGAAGTTTCAAAAAAGGTTTCTCTGGAAAATATTCAGAATGTCTGGTTAGTCCGGTATTCCATATTCCGACTACTATAACCTGTTTAATTTTATCCATTTTGTTTAGCTCAGAGATATTTTCATCAACTTTCCATTCAGAATGATTCCAGGTAATATCTGCATCAAAGAGCATTTGTCCGTCATGCATATATAGTACTCCATATCTTTTTTTGGAATCAAAATTTTCAGGCAGCCAAATATCAATATTTCGAGGAGCAACATATTTTGAAGGAAAGTTGTTTAAACGAATTATTTCCCCATGTTGTACAGAAGGAATGGAAGTCTGAATTACATCTTTATACCTTTCCTGAATGTCTGAATATTGTCTGATTTGTTCTTTATATTCCTCAATATTATTAGATTTTCGCCAATCCGGGTCAGGAAAATTGCCTTTTATTTCCTCCCAGGTTTTCCCAGTAAAAAAATCCTCATCATAAGTACATCCATGAAGATTTTTAAATGGTTTGAGAAAAATATAACCGTCAAAATAATCCTCCATCACAAAATTGTTGTAGCACAAACTAAAAAAACTATCATCTCTTAGTTTCCCTAACGGAGAATTTTTGAGATCAAAGCCAACGGAAGGAGTACCAATACTATGCAAAATATTTTCAATTTCCCCGTTCGCTGGAGATACATAGGAAGGATTAAATTGGGCTTTTGAGCGCAATGGAGTGTGAAATGTAATAGCAAAAACTTTATCTGGAAATTTTTCATATAAACGGCTCCCAACCCAACCGCCATGATAATCACAGAAATTGTCATTATTCATCTTAAGAATTGGCATTTTATAATGAGTAAAGACGTGATAAGTCCCCATATAAATAAGTGCTTTCTCTTTTTTGTCAATAATTTCTTTCTGGATGATGCTGGTACGGAATTTATCTGGTGTTCCCAAATAGAATACTGAACTCATGTTCTCGGGATTGCGCACACCACCTTTAAAATTTGCCCATTTGTACTGATAGCTCAAATTTATAATTCTGAATTTTTTTTCTCCATTTTTTAATGTTTTATTGAACTCCCAAACCGTTTTGTATAAATCATAATATTCTTGGTAAGCCCAACCCACATTATAATAAAACATCATGTCTTTTGCTAACCGTTCATTATAGGTTTCTCCAGTTAATAAAGAATCCAATTGCTCTTGCTTTTCGAAAGCTCCAAATTCCATGCACAGGTTGTATACTCCTGCATCGTACAATTTTGGTATAAGATCATGTACAAATTCTAAGTTTTCTTTTATTGCATGAGCTTCTCCAAGCAGGACATAAGGATACTCTTTAAACTTTGAAATCAGATAATCGTCAGGTTTCTGAAAATGGGTTTTCAGGTAATCAACAGGAGAATTTTGTGCATAGGAAAAACTTAAAAATGAAAAGAATGCTAAAAAGAAAATTAATAAGGTTATTTTCATATTTAAGATGGAATTGCTTTTAGAGTTATTCATAATTAATTCATGATTAGTAAAGAAAAATATAATTATTAAAATCTCTACAAAAGTATTTCCTCATCCACACATATCAAAGCGTTTTGCACATACAACTATTTGTAAGGTACGAATGACATCACGCAAATCAAATGTTGGAAAGTTTGACGTTTTTATATAAATGCTTAAATTTGTGAGAAGTAAATTAATATATTAAATGATCCATTTTGTACTCAATTTCAACGAAAAATCAATAATTAAACATTTGTTATATTGGTCTTCATTTGTTATTTTTTGGGGGATCGTCTGGGGATTGTCCGATTTTCAGTTTTTTAGGAATATTATGATTCAGATAGCATGTATTCCTTCTAGGATGTTATTGGTTTATCTGACGCTTTACTTTTTATTTCCTGTTTTTTTTTGGACTAATCGTTATTTTAAATTTTTTGTGATGTATTGCCTGTTGGTACTTGCAATCAGCATTCTGATTCAGAGACCATTGATGTTGATTTTTGTGCAACCTGCATATTTACCTAATTGGGGCACCAATAATTTTTTTGGATATTCAGAGATTATAAATACAGCACTTGATATCAATATTGCTGCTATTATTCCCTTGGGACATCATATTTTTAAAAGAGTAGAAGTATTAAAAAAAAGCAACAAAAAATTGAACCAAGAAAAGATTCTTTTAAAAGAAAATTCTTTAACTCCAACTCTTGACGTTAAGGTAGAAAAGACAATCCATAAAGTATTGCTGACAGACATTTTGTTTATTGAAAGTCAAAGAAACAACATTAGAATAAAACTCGCAAAAACTGAATTAATTGCACGACACAATATTTCAACCATGGAAAATCTCCTTCCTAAAAATACGTTTATACGAGTACACCGTTCGTTTATTATTAATCACGGAAAAGTTTCTTCTTTCTCTCCAACCAAAATCGAAATTGATGACGTTTCAATTCCGGTTGGAAGGAAGTATAAAGAAGTGATTAAAGAATTATTAGGATATAATTGAATTACGGAATTCTTATTTCTTTTAGTAAGAATGTCCAACAATGAGCAACCAATGTCAACTATAACTGAATATACTACAACGAAGTAGATATTATTAGTAGCCACTAGTTCCATAATTAGTACAAATATTTCGACCAGATCATTGTTAGGTATCATACTTATCTAAGAAATGAAAACGTTGAGATTGCTAATGATAGAAAATAACAAAAAGAAGTCTTGTTGGATATCAGACTGACAATGAACATATTAATGGCATGGAACAATAGATGGCAACCATCACTTTTTAAGTGAACAAGACAACTTTTTATGAGCTAATAAGATTATAAAATTAGGCATAACAAACGACAAAATAGCTGCTCGCGGTGGTATTTCATTATTTCCGCGTTACATTCAAAATATCAAGATGTTTGGGTTAATATAGGTCACCTTGGTTCCGTTTATTTTTGGTAAGCGGTAAGGGCTTACAGCTGGAGCAGTTCCTAAAACAGATGTTTGCATTTTTCATTGACGGCACCAATATGACCATGTCCGGCTTCGACAGAAAGACAGAAAGAAAAAGGACGAGGGTAATGCTGCCCTGCTGGAGGAGCATACGTCCGATATGACATCTTCCCATCAGATTAAGCGTTTCTTTATGAACTTCATCTTTATCAAAGATATATTCTGTAATAAATTTTACATGAACTTTTTATTTGGAGACTGCACATAGAAAGTCCCAAGATTATTACCCTGGGCATTGACACCATGGTAATGGACAACGAGAGTTCAAACAATAGGGAGGGCAACGAGTTCACTTACAAGAGAAAGAAAGTTTTCAGCCCTTGCACACATCCATTACATAACCATAAACCGGGTATATAAAAATGTGAGAGAGTACGCCGGGGCGACAAGACGGATTGTGTGATATACCCAAACATAGGGAACAATAAATTTAAACTTGAAAACTTATGGCAAAAATGTCAGTTACCCCCAATAATACAATTTGTATAACTAGCAGAACAAATAGGAAAAGATGTAAACCTTAGTGGTAATGGGATAGATATGCCCGGATATCAAAAAATCTCACTATAAAATCAACATAATAAAATAAAACATGGCATTGTGCTCTATTTTTATACGCTCAGGCTAAAAACCCAACAAAAAAATCGTTTTCAAAATTAAATTTCCAACCAACTTTGGCAATCGCTCAATTTTGGTTGATATCAGAATGATTAAAAATCCGCATACCCCAATTATGAATAAAGGTATGCGGATAGGAAATTATATTAATTATTTTTTACGATAGAATAGGTATAGAGGGCATCGCTCAAATCCATCGTTATCGTATAGTTACCACCCTCTTGAATGATGATGTTATTTCCGTCGCTGCCTTTATCCAAAACACCGTCCATTTCGTCATCACCATATACCTTGCCCCAATCCTGGTTGGCAATAAACTTAAAGCCTCCCGCGGTCATGTCAACGGTAAGCGACCATAATCCGGTAGTTATATCATATACCATATCGGCCATGGCCCAACTGTTAAAATCACCCGTCACGGCCCAATTAACTAAAAGTTGCGAGTAGGATTGATTATTCAGGTTGACCATGAATTTATATACGCCCGCAGCTTGGGAGGCTACAATGTTATTTCCGCCCCAATTTCCTATTTGGAGGACGCCGGAAGTACCACTTTCGTCGAGATCACCGATAATGGCATTAGGATTGTCCCAGTTTGGCTGCTGCGAAAACTTGATAAGGCCGTCCTCTCTAAGATATATGTAACCTTCGTAAATTGCATTGTCTTTAACTGAGAAAATGGCCGACTCATCGTTGAAGCCCCAGGTATTGTGATCACCTGTTACATAAAGCTTGGGAAAAACAGGTACAATTTTGTAAGGCGTGATATTGGCTGTGAGCACGTTGCCAACCGCATACACTTCTTCGTGTAGCTTTCCTGTAAGCTTAAACTCTAGGTTACTAGCCACCCCGGGAACGGCGCCCAAAGTAATGAGCTTTTGATTGAACATAGCATTAGTATTCTCAAACCGAAGATCTAAGGTATTGATAAGGGTAATTGCATTTTTAAAATCGTTGCCCTCAAAATCCATTTGCAGAATATATTCCGGACTGGCCGAGGGGTAGCCGAAATCGGCAGGTGTCCAGGTAAATGCACCAAACGGTTCTTCGGCGATATCCTCGCTCAGTACAATACTTTTTCCGACTACATCCGAAGACAAAACGAGATCCACCGTCTCGCCCAATTGCAACATATTAACCTCCTCGCAGGAGCTCAATGCCAATAGCATCGAGAACCCATATATAATTGATTTATACATCATGTGTTTTTAAAAGTTGATAATTTACGTTAATAGCCGTCTTGCTTTAAATTGGGATTTGCGTTGATGTCGGAAGCAGGTATCGGAAAATGATTAAAATGATCCGGCAATGCTTTCCCTTCGTAAACGCCGCCTTTCCATTCCCAGAGATAATCGCCAGAAGTGAATTTGTTAAAACGAACCAGATCAGTACGTCGGTATCCTTCCCAATAGAACTCACGAGCACGTTCATCCAAAATAAAATCCAAGGTAAGTTCCGACAATTGGATATTACCGTCTGCACCGCCATAGGCTCTTTGGCGAACCTCATTCACGTAACTCAAAGCCTCGCTGGTGGTTCCACCCGTTGCACCTCTCAATACTGCTTCGGCGTACATCAGATAAGCGTCTGCCGTACGGAGTAGCGGGAAATCGATATCCATGTGTCCAATATTTGAACCTTTGGATCCATCCGAAGTGATGTTTTTATATTTCATTACCGAATACCCATTTTTAAATTCTGTGATCACGTCAGTGGTAGCCGTACGGTCGGTGGCATAAAACATAGCCCGTTTGTCGGTAGCTCCTGTATAATCTACAAACTTATCAATCAACTGCTTGCGGGCACGATTACCTCCCCAAGCGTTGATACCATAGCTGAAGGCATCCATATCCGAAGCCCATGCTGAACATGCTATCATGGTGGTTCCACCCCATGACAGGGCGTTGATGCCATCATTGACCACGCCTAAGATAATACCATCGGCTGTATGGTTATCGGCCAAAAACAGATTCTGGTAATTCGCATCCAACTTATACTTTGAGTCGATTACCTTTTTTGAATAGGTAAGCACCTCGGTATATTTTGGCGTAGAGATATAGACCTCGGCATTCAAATATAATTTTGCAAGCACCATCCATGCCGCTGCAACATCTACTCTTCCTGCCATATTTTGCCCAGGAGCAGGGAGCAAAGTCTCCAACTCTTTTAATTCTGTTTCGATGTAGGCAAACAAGTCCTGTTTCGATATCTGCTGGGGCAAAAAGGCGCCCACGTTGTCATTTTCGGTAACAAAAGGAACGCTTCCATACAAATCCAAGGCATGATAATAACTCAAAGCTCTCAGGAACCTTGCCTCGGCCCGATAACCAAAAATGTCTTCTTTAGCGACGTCCGCCACACCCCTGCCGTTTAACTTACCTTCCGAAGACTCTCTGATAAGCTCATTGGCCAAGGCTATTTGATAAAAGATACGGTAATACATACCCAAACTTATTTCGTTGGCTGATGTCCATTCATTGGTCTGCAACTCAGGTATGCCGGGATCGCTCCATATCCATAGTGCCATCTCAGTGGTCATATCCTGCATGTACCAATAGGCACGGATATAATTAGAAGCTCCCTCGTCTATACCCAGCACATCCTGATCTCCATCAGGGCCTACTTGTCCGGTTAACGATAATCCCCCATAAATTTTCGCCAGCACCTGACGATAGGACTCGGGGTTATCGTAAAATGTTGCTGATGTAATGGTATTTTTATCCAGTGGAATTGTGTCCAAATCATTGACACATGAGCTTAGCCCAGCAACTACTAAAGCCATACCCAATATCCATTTACTTATATTTAGTTTCATTTCATTAAATTTTTAAATTCTTAATCAGAAGTATTAAAAGGTGACAATTAAAACAAAATATTGGCGCCTAGCACAAAGGTTCTGGGACGGGGATAAACAGCATTGTCGATACCATTAAAAACCTCCGGATCGACACCCTCGTAGTCAGTAATCACAAATATATTTTGTGAGGTGAGCGACAAACGCAGATCCATTTTGTCATTGAACAGCTTTTCAAAGCTATAGCCCGCCGATACGTTGTCTAACTTAACAAACGACGCCTCCTGTACATAGTAATCGGAGTGGGCTTGCTGATGTTTGAAGTTGGTGTTTAAAACAGAACGGGGAACGTTTTGCAAGTAATTGGAGTTGTACACATATTGATAATTGGCACTACTTGCCTGCAAATCGTTATACATGTAATTTCCCAGGCTGGCTCTGGCCGCAAATGAAAAGTCCCAATTTTTATATTCTGCACGCGATGAAAATCCAAGTATAAAATCAGGTGTCGAAGATTTGTAATGATACATGTCCTTTTCGTTTACCAGACCGTCGCCGGTTCTGTCAGCATATAAGCCTTCAATGGGCATACCCTCTCCGTTATATACCTGTTGAAACATATAAAAAGAGTTGGCCGGCTTGCCCACGGAATTTATCTTGGCATAACCGCCAATACCGGTGGATATGCCACCTGTCTGCACGCCGTTATAATCCGGATTGTCCACATTGGTCAGTTTGGTTATCTCATTCACGTTGCGCGAAAGGTTAAACCCGATTTCCCAGAACAAATCCTGCGCAACGATGGGGCGTACATTTAGATTAAATTCAATCCCTTTGTTTTGGAGCGTACCGACATTGGTTAAAATTACGTTGGTAAAATTGGTACCTGCAGCAACAGGAATTTTGTTAATCAAATCTTTTGTTTCTCTCTGGTATAATTCAATGGAGCCATTGATACGCTCGTCAAGGAAACCATAATCAATACCTACGTTAAAAGTAGTTGTTTCTTCCCATTTTAAATTGGCATCGTAACCGTTCGGGCGAGCCATGGTCACCCATTCGTTGCCCATCAGATAGCGAGCGGTTCCCCTACTTAAATTATACTTAGCTAGATAAGGATAATTATCGGAGGTGATGTATTGTTGTCCTGTGATACCGTAGCCTAATCTTAGTTTTAGGTTAGATACGGCATCTATATTTTTCAGAAATGTCTCTTCCTTTAAGCGCCATGCTAGAGCCAACGAGGGAAACATGCCCCAACAGTTATCTTCCGAAAAACGCGAAGTACCATCCTGGCGAACTGTCACAGTTAGCAGATACCTGTCTTTTAAAGTATAGTTCATCCTGCCGAAAAAAGATACCAAATAATTTTCGGTAGGTGTTATCTGCTCCGGTGTAATGAGGTAAGCACCGTTTACACTAGTGGCTTTCACCTCATTCTCGCGCCAAAAATGTTGCCACGAATAGCCGCCCATTACATTAAGTTTACTGTTGATAGAAGGAAGTTGTTTTTCGTACTTCAGGTAAAAATCCAACAGCTCATTCTTTTTGTCCTGCCCATAGCTCCTGTCCTCGCCGCTAATATCGGAACCGTCGCTGGCCTTCCGATAGGCAAAGGCAGCCTCTTCGGGAATAAACACCGTGCCGTCACTCATAGAGTAATCGTATCCCATGTTTAATGTAACCGTCAGTTCGGGCAAAAAATGGAAGCTATAATCGAACTTGGCATTGCCGATACTACGGTAAACCTCTGAACGATCCTGCCTCTGCTGCAAAAGAGCCAATGGATTTGAGGTGGCCAAAGTACCGGGTTTATTGCCGTCCATCCATGTAAAATAGCCACCGTAGTCACTCGTTTGGTCATAAACCTCTTGCGTGGGATCAAATAGCATGGCAGTGTTAATAGCTCCATTGTCCGTAAAACGGTTTTCGATATACATTCCTTTTAGGTTCAATTCCATCTTAAGATGATTATCAAACAAAGATGGACTGACACTTAAATTGGCCGTATAACGATCCAAGCCTGATGTCTTCAACAGTCCTTTTTGATTTGAATAACCCAAAGACAAACGGAAAAGGGTGTTTAACTTGCTCCCCGACATACTAAAATTATGATCATGCCCGAACGACGTTTGGAAAATCTCCTTTTGCCAATCCGTATCGGCGTGCCCCAGCAAAGCTCGTGCATTGGAGCCTTCACCGTAACGGGCTGAAATAAGCTGACGGTAATCGTCGGCCGAAAAAGTTTCTATTTCGTTGGTACGGAATCCTACCGAAGCATTGGCGTTGTAATTGAATTTGAGACCTCCTTTGGCGCCTTTTTTTGTGGTGATAATAATTACGCCGTTAGATGCCCTGGATCCATATATGGCGGTTGCAGAGGCATCCTTCAATACCGAAAATGATTCGATATCATTTGGATTGATGGTATTTAAAGGGTTTCGCATCCCCGATACCCCATCGTTGTCGATGGGTACTCCATCGATAATAAATAAAGGGTCGTTACTTGCTGAAAGTGATGATCCTCCACGGATACGGATAGTTGCCGCGCTGCCGGGCTCTCCGCCAGCAGTAGTTATCTGTACACCCGAGGCTTTGCCCACCAAAAGATCTTGAGGCGAGGTAATAGCTCCTTTGTTAAAATCTTTGGTGCTCACGGAGCTCACGGACCCCGTGGCATCGTCTTTTTTGAGCGAGCCGTAACCGATCACCACCACTTCATCAACACCAAACACTTCGGACTCAAGCTCTACAATGATGTTTTTTCCGTATACAACCACCTTTTCTTGGCTTATAAATCCTATAAAGGAAAATACCAATACATCGCCATCCTTGGCCGCTAACGAAAAGGTTCCATCGGGCCTTGTGATAGTACCAGTGGTGGTATTTTTCAGGATTACCGTTACACCGGGCATCGGTTCCTTGTTTACGTCTAAAACAGTTCCTTCAATGTTGACATCCTGACAAAAGGCCAAAACGCTCAAAAACATTAATTGTACTGTAATGTACATCTTAATTTTAGATAATCTCTTCATTTACACTATGTTTTACATTCTGATTATTAATTAATTACATACAGCTTCGCCTTAACCTTATCCTTTGAAGCTAGGCTCAATTTATTATAACACGGTTACGTTGAGTTGTCCTTTGTTTAATCCCTGCGATTCTGCTACAATGTTAAGTTTCCTTTTTTACTACCCGCTTTTAGCAGCATAGTTGCTATTCCAACTTTCGCTTCCATGGGGTTTATGCCAATCAACTCGGCATCCCCCTACAACTATAAAGGTGATGATAATTTTTGCGTCGGGGACAATAGTCCCATTTGTATCCACAACCGCTACGTACAGAAATACCACATCGTTGCAGCCATGTTTAAAAAGTTTGTTGATTTCATCTGTCCACACTAAAATACCATTTGGCTCCTGTGGTATTCGGTGCGAATGACTAGCGGCTTGTTCGTTGTTGATAAAACCTTTGGCAGTAATGTTATCTTCGCTCTTAACAGATATGGATGTGCTGCTGGGGTTAATTTAGTTTTCATTAGATAGAGTTTAATCAGGTCTTTTTCTTATAATGCTGCCATTAAGACTTTATTCTCTTGCTTCAATTCCTGCACACCTTTGATTAGTTCATCATTGTTTTTAGAGTTATTCATAATTAATTTGAGATTAGAAAAGAAACATACAATTATTAAAAACTCTACAAAAGTATTTCCTCATCCACATATATCAAAGCGTTTTGCACATACAACAATTTGTAAGGTACGAATGACATCACGCAAATCAGATGTTAGAAGTCTGTCGAATTTATATAAAAGCTTAAATTTGTGAGAGCGTAAATTAATGTATTAAATGATCCATTTCGTGCTCAATTTCTACGAAAAATCAATAATTAAACATTTGTTGTATTCGTTTCATTTGTTTTTTTGGGGATTGTCTGGGGATTGTCCGATATTCCCTTGGAACATCATATATTTAAAAGAGTCGAAGTTTCGAAAAAAACAACAAAAAATTGAACCAAGAAAAGATTCTTTAAAAGAAAATCCTTTAACTCCAACTCTTGACGTTAAGGTAGAAAAGACAATCCATAAAGTATTACTGAAAGACATTTTGTTTATTGAAAACCAAAGAAATAACATTAGAATAAAACTCGCAAAAACTGAATTAATTGTACGACACAATAGTTCAACCATGGAAAATCTCGTTCCTAAAGATGCGTTTATACGAGTACACCGTTCGTGTATTATTAACCACGGAACAGTTTCTTCTTTCTCTCCAACCAAAATCGAAATTGATGACGTTTCAATTCTGGTTGGAAGGAAGTATAAAGATGTGATTAAAGAAGTATTAGAATACAATTGAATTACGGAATTCTTATTTCTTTTAGTAAGAATGACCAACAATGAGCAACCAATGTCAACTATAACTGAATATACTACAACGAAGTAGATATGATGAGTAGCTTTAATGCTAGTAATCCGATTTCGTGATAAGAGAATCGAATTCATCAGTCTTAACACTTAGCCTCAGCATCGACACCACCATCGTCCAAGAGCGGTTAGCCTTTAATATTTTTGCGGAATTTAAAGGGAAACTGATATGGGAATGAACCATGGCTAGCTTGCAAGCGGCTCGCGAATGCGGTAGGAATTATTGCCCGAAGCCAAAAAAAATACTTATACATGGTAAGCCTCAGTTTGCAGCGTATTGTAAAAGTAAAGTTTTTTTTCCAATCCGGAAGTGACGACCAGGGAGTTGGGATATACTGACCGATTTAATGGCATAAAGCGAACCTTGATAGCCAAATTGTGCGTATATACTCATAATCGAAGTAAAAATAGAATAAACTGTGCTATATCTTAATCTACTCATATACTGTTCTGTATTAGTCCTAAATCATAGGTTTAGACCACTTCTATAGTCTAAACCTATAAGATTGAACGATTGTCGTTGCCTTTTGATTTTAATTTGTAGAATAAGTATTAAAATGTATGGTTTATATTAAAGGAGAAAGAATAAAACTAATAGACCCGATATCAATAGAACATGTTACAATATTTAAACTAACGGGAGAATGTCTTTTTGATAAAAAACTGCCTATTGATGAATATTTAGATATTCCAACTTTTGGGGGTGAAACTCTTTTGGTAGTAGTAATCACTAAAACAAAAATTTCTCAAACTTTTAAGATCTATTATGCAGATGCATAACTTTACTCTTGTAGAGTACGATGTTTTTTTTCCGAAATAGCAGAATGAAAAATACTAGTTGATAATACCCCACAGAGCTGCTAAAATGACAAATAAATTTACATCTATCAGTACAAAACCTTAAAACTTATAAAAACTGCAATTTTACAAATATCAAGCCATCATTATAAATATAGCATTAATAAAAATCTTTTAAACATCTAAAATAAATAGTCATGAAACACAAAATTTTTATCGCTACTGTCCTATTGTTTACTTTTTCAACGCTTTGGGCAAAACAAAAGATGGAAGGAAACACGTACACCACTTTTGGTAACTACACGTTAACTGAGACTGACAACGTGGTTGTTATTAACAATGTAGCCTATAAAACTTGGGATCTTTGCTATCATAAATGCAAAGAAAAATATCAAATCTTATGCGCACCATGCAATATAAAAAATTGCTATTTTATTGTGCGTGGCGAAAATTTCGAGGTCCAATACTCCAGCAACAACAATGGATTTGGGGCTAGACTGGTTGACAAGTCATTACGTTCGGTTAAAACGAAGGTGGTAATGAATAAAATTGATAGAAACGAACTGATTAATCAGGGAGTTTTAACCAACAAAGTTCAAACCTCCGATGGATATTTAGGTTTAATCGCTTGCTTTATGCCGCTATTATTTGTGTAATATATATAATGAAATCCCACTTGCAAAAATAGAAATAAACTAAAATTAAATGTCTTTTATTGATCTGCATTTTTTGCTTGACTCATCGATAGTAAATGGACAAGTCATTTAATAGTTAATTCGGGTCTGCTGTTTTTATATAGCTACTCCAGTAACGTGTTGATAACTAAGCTTAAATGTTGATAAAAAGGCTTGTCCTGATTGGCACAAATGCATGATTTTTATTAAATTATAGTCAAAACCCTTGCAGTTATGATCAAATACACGCCTCAAAATCAGCTATCGTTAGAATTATTCAAACATCCGTTCGAAAGCGAACTGGGCGTGAACAACAGGTGGGTTGTCCTTGCCAAACTGGTACCGTGGAACGACTTAGCCAATGTTTATTGCAGCAAACTGGATGCCACCTCGGGACGCAAAAGCGTTGACGTAAGGACGGTTATTGCCGCACTCATTGTCAAACACAAGCTGAAACTGGACGACAGGGGGACTGTGGACATGATTGCCGAAAACCTTTACCTGCAATACTTTTGTGGGCTGAAAGCGTTCACGACCAAGCCGGTATTCGATGCGAGCCTTTTTGTCGATATCCGCAAACGAATGGGCGGTGGATATTCCGGAGCAACTTTATTCCTCAAAAAAGCACTTTAAGGAGTCAGCATCCGCCGGAATGTCATGCTAAATTCATGACTTCAACCAACGTTTGCTAAGGGGTCAGCTTGCTCCGGAATATCCATTCAGCCGGCGTTTTCCGGATTTCACCACAAAATTATCGAGATAAGATGCTTCCGGTTCTTTGGATCGAGGCATCGGATCATCCCCTGCATGGGCCCGGCTGTATAAAATATAGTAAATCAGGTTGATAAGCACACAGAACGTTCCTGCCACAGGCAATTCGAGATAAAATACGGAACTGTCGCGGAGTTTGATGCCGATGAAAGAAAGATAAATGATTTCGAGACCAACGATCACTCTACAGGCACTATTATGCCCAGAACTATTTACAGGACAATTCGTTGTCTGTACCGGGTATTCCAGTCGAATCTCTTTTCCAGATTCAGAAAAGAACACGAAAGTACCAACCCGTTAAATATACACAAGTTAGCGCAAAAGCAATATCGGAATAGTAACTGGGGATATGGAGCAACTGGTCAAAGGTGTTGTCGTTGCCAATATGAACCGCCAACAAAGCCAAAACGGGGTAAACCCAGATGAACATCCACCTGTCGTTTACCCCTGTTTTGTCTTTGAAAGAAACCATGGCACAAAATAACAAAAACCGTTTTAGCGGCATAGCCGTATTCGCTTTTGTGGGCATATTAAATTAAAAAAAGCGAAACCCCTGCCTGACGACAGGGGCCGGAATTATTGGAGGGATGAACCGGGTGCAGGGACAAACCAGAAGAACCCTGGGTTAAAGTTCGGTTAACGCTTCACCACGATTTTTCCGGTAATAACTTTTTCCGGGCTTCCTTGTATTTTATAGGTAACCCGCACAATATAAACCCCTTCTTGCCAGCCGGATGTGTATATTTTTGTACTTTTCCCTCGCAGGCTGGTTTTCTTTGTTTTCAACAATTGGTTTGTGCCATAAATCTCCATGTCCCATACGATGGCCTCATCAAAACTTTTTTCTTCCGACACCGATTCGATGGATAGGGTGGTTTCGCCAACTGTGGGGTTGGGGGAGATGGCTATTGTAGGGATGGACTCTGGGTGCAAGAACACGGGAAGAACATAACCTGTGCGTGTGAAATAACTTCCCCACCCGCACAAATTCCCTATACGAACCTTTACTGTAAATGGTATCTTAGTATCTGTCGCAGTCGCCGTTTTTACAGTTAGTGAATTAGTTCCCTGCCCATTTAATATTGTGCCACCTGACACTTCCCAGTCCCAGTCATAGGAAATATTTTCAAATGCTGTGCTGCTGGTTGCAACGAAACTGTAATACTGATTGCTGCCAAATTCCATTCCGTTCGAATTAAAATAACGCATCCAATCCGGGGCTGAGGGGAACCCCATCCACAAATCGTGTCGCAATTCAATGCTATGCCCTGATTTGTACACAATGGTAGCCGTAACATGGGTACTACCGTGCAGAAAAAAACCATTATGACTCAGGACATTAAAAGTGCACGAAGAGGTATTTTGTCCAGAAACAAGAACCAGCCCTACCCCCTTTTCCCAAATGATAGAATCGACCGCCGGCAGGTTGTTGATGTTATAAGTGTATGTTCCCGGCTCACAGATAAGCGTAGGACCGGTAATGGTTGCTGTTATCTCATTGCCAGGAACTCCTACCGCGTTCCAGGCATTGGCGACCTGTTTAGATTCATTCGAACCTAAGCCATAAATATTTTCTGCAGCTATTATCGTCGCATTCCTGAAATCAGAAAATTGACTCTCGAACAGTAAGAAAGGTAGTGCATTAAATACTATTTTTGCTCCTTTATCGATGCCTATCCCATTTACATTGTAATATGTACCATGATCGTTATTGCCACTTCCTCCCATTGAGAGCAAGTACATCCAATGATTAATTACTCCATTATTAACGTGCACTCCTCCATTATTTGCATAACCTCTAAAAAAATATAATCCTTCATACGTATCTGGTTGGCCATTTAATGGAGTTGAAGAACTTCCTTCAAAATGAAAACCCAAACTATTCGGGTCTCTAAATGAGCGCATCAATTTAGGATCGTTTTTTATAACATCTTCTCCCATCGTTTCGATACGATGTTCATTATAGCCTTCTACGTTGTATTGAATCGCACGAGCAAAAATATCCGAAATTCCTTCTAATAATGCTCCAGATTCATCATGATAGGACGACGGATCACTTAAACCATTTGTATACTGATCGGATATATGGTGTCCATACTCATGTCCAATTATGTCAACGGAAGCCGCATCTCTACAAAATGGCTTATCTCTTGAGTAAATAATACGATTAGATGTTGGATTATATAATGCGACTTCATCAGATGGCAAATCATAATCTGTATTTGCCCGTAAAACCACAGACCAATTAATATTAGGAGCTGACAAAATATTTTTAAAGTAAAGATATGCCCGTTGTCCTGCCCAATAGGCAGAACCTACAATTTTAGTCATAAAGTGACTATTTTGACTTGGTGAGTCATCCTCTTTATACCACATGTTAAGATCGCCTGCATACAGTGTGCCTGCACCAACCTGTCCATATAAATAATTCCACCAAGTATTTGAGCTACCAAATATATTATGTGTCTTCTCAGTTTTGAAGTAAGCTGTTTGAAAACCATTATATAGGGTTTCAAATGTATCTGTACTAATTGTGAAGCGCTTGGAATTTAAAACTTCGTGTAAAAGATCGCCGTTTTCTGCATCAATATGAATTACATATTCTAATCCATCCCTTATTATAGCTACTTCTTGAACTAGTATAAAAAGATTCTTTATTAAAGAATCTTGTATATAGGTTAGGTCAGAAGATAAGATGGAATCACTTTTAGCAATTTCCTTGATGTTTTTTGTGTTTACCTTATTATCCTTTCCGTAAAAGATTATATCTTCTGGTATTCTACTGCTGCAGTGTTTTATCTGGCCGTCTTTCATTAGTAGTGTAACAAAGCATCCTTTTACCTTAATTCCTTTAAAAAACACATCGTATAAATAAAAATCTAAACCTTCTTCCGTTTTTATAATTTCTTTCTCAACATAATCAAGTTTCGTTGTCTGAAAGTATTTATCATTCTTAATTATTTCCTCAAATTTATTTTTAGAATTTATTTTTAGACTTAAGATCTTCTTTATGCCACTTGATTTTAATTTTGGTAGAATCAGATTTCATGCTGAATATGTTAAATGAAACCATTAATGTGACTAGTAAAACAAATGTATTTTTCATAATTCCAACAATAAGTTAATATTTATTCCAATATTATTAATGTCAATATTATCATTCTTTGCTTTTCGACAAAATCCTCCGATACTTAACTCAGCATTATCCCCTAACTGAATAAAGGTTCCAAAGCTAAATCCATACATGAAATTATTGAACTCTATTTTTCCTAAATAAGGGGAATCCTTGAAATAATAATTAGTTAATTCTCTTGTCTCGTTACGATAAATTCCTGAAATCTTCAGATATGGATTAAGCTTTCTTCCTGCTCTATGTTTGTACTTAATCGAAAAAGGAACAAGCAAAAGTTTCTTTTCTATTTTACTGATATAAGGCGTTGCATCATAAACAAATGAATTATCT
The DNA here is from genome assembly GCF_900182605.1 of Saccharicrinis carchari. NCBI lineage: Bacteria > Pseudomonadati > Bacteroidota > Bacteroidia > Marinilabiliales > Marinilabiliaceae > Saccharicrinis > Saccharicrinis carchari. Next base: position 34,639 of record NZ_FXTB01000014.1, on the reverse strand, counting down.
GTAACTTTATCATAATTAAACCATTCCAATTCTACCTCAAAAGAAATAGAATTGGTAATAGCATAGCCAATAAAGGGAGCAATAGAACTAATAGTTTCGTCATTATCACTCATTTTATTTTTTTCAACAAAAAAGTTATTGGAAAAACCAATAAGCCATTTTGTTTTGGTTTTTTCTGTACCAAATGCATTTACACAACCAATTAGTGACAGAAAAACATAAAAAATAAGTTTGTTCTTCATGATAGTATCATTTTAATATGTGTTATTAACAATAATTTTGTATTAAATATTATTCCATTAATATGGAATAATATAGTAATGTAAGCTGAAAGGTTTATTTACCATGGTGGAGTCATAATGTAAGTTTTTTTAATGTTTACAAAAGTATATTATCCAATCTGATGAAGGCTCTCCTCCAGCTTTTTAAGTAAAATGTTACAGGCTTCGTAACTCTTTATCTTCAAAAACTAACTACTGAACCAGTCAGATGCAATTCTATGTATCCTTTTATTACATAAGATATGCTAATTTAAAAAAAAGGTTGCGCTAAATAACATGAGTTTTGTCAGGGATATAAACCCATTCGATGAAACCATGCAGGAACCCTCGCTGCATTACGATTGTAGCGTGTGGAACAGTTGCCAAATTATTTTACAGTCGGTATTTTAGAGCATTTACCTACATAAGTGAGAGAACAAAGACGAAGCTATTTGTTGAATGGAAATAAAAAAAACGAAAAAGCCTGCCTGCGGTCAAACCACAGGCAGGCAAAGCATCAAAGCATCCCATCCCGTTAGCCATCCATATTGAACAGGTTTTCACAAATCTCCTCAATATGGGTGATATCCGTCCCGCAGCATCCGCCAAATACTTTAATGTGCGGATGCCGGTTTTTAAATATGCCGTACCATTGGGCCAGTTCTTCTTTATCGCCCGACTCCAGTACGGGCGACTCGTCCAGTTCGGCGTGGCTCTTGCACGAGGCATTGGCACGGATTCCACAGATACGCTCCGACAACCCGTTCAAAGCGCTTAGCTTCTGCTCAAAGTGTAGGGGATGTGCGCAGTTGATCATAAAGTAAAGTGCATAGCTGTCCGTCAGGCTGTCGATTGCCTCTATGGCCTCCTGCAGCGAGTGCCCGTCGGGCAGGTTGCCGTCCATCTCAACGGTAAACGATATGACCGTCGGCACGTTTATATCCTTGGCGGCCATCACGATGCCCAGAGCCTCCTCTTTACTGTTGATGGTTAAGGCGGTTACCATGTCCACGCCGCAATCCCTCAGGGTTTTTATTTGCGGCGAATGATAGGATTTATAGTCCTCCCAACCGTCCTTGTTTACTGCATAGCCATCGTACCGGGGCCCGATGCAGCCACTCACCAATATGTGATCGATGGATTCCAAGTATTCCTGCCTGAGTTCTTTTACCTGTTCAACCGCTTGTCGATTGACCTCGGCCAACTCCCGTTGCGTATAGCCCAGCGTAGGCCCCCAGTCGGAATGGGCCCTCCAGGTCACGCTCTCGAGTATAAACCCGGTGTTGTGTTTCGCGGCCATATCGAGGTATTGCCTGAAATAACGATCTATAGCCTTGCGGTGTAGGGGATTTTTTAACAGATCGAAAGTGGCGAAATAAGGGATGTCGATACCCTGATGAAAAATCAAGGTGGTCTCCATGCCGCCATCGGTCAGATAGTATTTTTCGGGTAATAAAAGGTTGTTTTCTTTAAAGTTCTTCATAACTTTTATATTTTGATAGTTTTTACTTTATCCATGATTTTGTTTCGTTACATCCTTAAACAGCAGCATGTCCAACACCTTGTTTGATGCCCCGAGATAGTACCCGGTTTCGTGGCCATAGGATTTAGGGTTTCTAAAAGTCCCGAACATCATATCGATCAACGGCAAATCGGTGTAGTTGTACTTGTGGATACCTTTGGCATGGTGCACGTTGTGGCTCTCGGGGCGCTGGACGAGGTAGCCGATCCACCGTGGCGTGTTGATGTTGGCATGCTGAAAAATACCGAGGAAGCTGGTCGTGAGGATGATGATGGTTATCGCCTGGGGGGCCAATCCCATGATCAGGGCAAAACTAACGGAACCTACCAACGACAACCCTATCATATCGTTGATGCTGAACATAAAAGTGCTGGGCACGTCGATCCTTTCGGCGCTATGGTGTATCTGGTGCGACACACGGAACAAAAAATCGGATTTGTGCATGCTTATGTGCCAACAGTATTGAACCAACTCAAAAACAAAAATACCCAGTAACACCTGCGATATCAAGTTTAGACTGCTCAAGTCCATCAATTGGTACTGTGCAAAAAAACCGTCCCACAGCAAAGGGATATAAGTGGTGAAGAGCACAAAGGCCAGAAAGAAAATCGAGCCCCGCAATCTCCAGAACCTTATCCTGGGCAGCTCACGGGCCGGAAAAATCGCTTCCCATAGCAGCAAGCCGGCAAGAAGGGCATATACGATCAAAGAAATGGGATCCGAGAGAATCTCAAACGGGGTGGGCAATTGCGAAATAAAATCTTCCATAATTCATGTTTTTAATTAATAATGAGCCTGCATTTAAACAGACTGGTTGGTACAAATATAAAAACTTTTTTATTGTACCAACTGGTTTGTTTAAAATAAATTCCTATATTTGTGCTATGGCACGAGACGGAAAACCCACGAGGGACATAATATTGAGCGAATCGAAGAACCTGGTATTTGAAAACGGATTTTCGGGCACCAGTATTGACCTTATATTGCAAAAGGCCGGCATTACCAAGGGAGCGTTCTTTTATCATTTTAAAAGCAAGAACGCCCTGGCGAAAGCCATGATAGAAGAGTATGCCAGGGAGGATATGGCACACATGAACCATGCGCTGGAAAAAACTAGGCAAACGGGTAGGGATCCCCTTCACCGGCTTTTGGAGTTTATTCAGGAGTTTATCGACATGATGACGGATTTAAAATCCCCGCCCGGTTGTCTGTACGCCTCTTACATGTACGAGCCCAACCAGTTCAGCCCCGATATAAAGGCGCACATCACTGAAACGATACTATCGTGGCGCAAGACTTTTGAATTTTTGCTCCGTGACGTTTTGGAAGAATACCGCGCACCTGAAAATGTTGATGTCCATTCGCTGGCCGATATGTTTACCGTAATTTTTGAGGGTGCATTAATCGTGTCCAAGGCCCTTAACGAGCCCGACGTGACCCATAAACAACTGCTTCACCTGAAGAATTATTTTGAGCTGCTTTTTGTGAAAAAGTGAAAAACGCTATCTCCCTTTAGGTACGGTTAAAAGCAGAATTTTTACTTTTCGGAAATATTAAAAAAATGAAACAGGCTATGGTTTTTTTTAGTATGTGGCTTGGTTTTATTTCGGCAATTATAGCTAAAAAGCCTACGGTACTGTTGGTTTTACCGCGGGGGCTGGTACCCATATTGCAATGCCGATCTTTCCGAAATACAAGGAGTGCAAAGCGAAGTAGTTAAATTGGGCTATCAAATTGTGGCCATCAGCTCCTATTCGCCCGAAAACCTGCAAGCAAGCGATGGGAAAGATAAACCGGATTACAGCCTGTATTCCGATGCCGACGGAAAATTTATCCAATCGCCTGGAATAGTGCTTAAAGCACCTGACAAATACTCCGGAATGTTGAATGAAAAATTGGGAGGTTTAAACTGAAGGCTTCCTACTGGTTCCATCCGTGTTTATAGTTGATACTTCAGGGAAAATACTGTTTGAGCACATTAACCCTGACTACAAAACCGGATTGAGCGCCGACCTATTGATGGCTGTGTCGAAAGAATTGAAAAACGAAAAAAAGTAAACAATACCCAAGACTAAAAAATAGAATAATGAAAACTAAAATTTTACTTGCCATATTAACCACAATTTTGTTTTTTGATACTACAAAAATTATGGGGCAACAAGAAAAATCCGAAAACACGCCTGATAAACTGGTAATAGTCTGGACCAGTGACGATCCGTACCTGGCCGAAAGAATGGTATTAATGTATGCGCATGCAGCTAAAACAGCTGGTTGGTTTAAAGAGGTAACGGTGGTTATCTGGGGACCTTCGGCAAAAATGGTTGCCGAAAACCTGAAAATTCAGGAGAAACTGAAAGCCATGCAAAAAGACAGGGTGGAAATTCAGGCCTGCATTGCCTGTGCTACAGCCTATGAAGTAGTCGATGAGCTCAAAAATCTCAATTTTGAAGTTAAAGGAATGGGCAAACCACTAAGTGATTACCTGAAAAGCGGGGCAAAAGTCATCACATTTTAAGAACGCCAGCCTGATGGCTACAAAAAAGAAATGATTGGGGCAAGTTAAAGTAACATTTGCATAATCGATTCCTATGCCTTAATTAGTTTCGTATACCTCTCCCTTATATATTGCTTGGATGAGCGAAGATAATGGGAAGAAGAAGAATGACAAATAAAGCACGGATACCGACCCCAATTGGGAGGGTAAACAAAACTTACAATAAGGATATATACGGAATCATTTGTTTACCTTTACGTTGTGCGTCATGGTAGAGCAACATCCTGCCACCTCTAAACCGATAGAAAAATGATAAAAAAGGAATTTTTGATATTAATATTCGGACTGATTGGGTTATTTTCATCTAAAGCACAGACCAATGAAAAAATCGTGATTGATAATGACATTCAATTGATTCATCTTCAAGATTCTGTATATATCCATGTGACTTGGCATCATCTTGATAATTTCGGACGATTTCCATCAAACGGACTGATTGTAATTAAAAACGGACAGGCTCTGATGATTGACACACCAATGGATAATTATAAAACCGAGAGATTAACAAAGTATTTGAAAGATTCTATGTCTGTTGATTTGGCTAAATTGATTATTGGACATTTTCACGATGATTGCATGGGTGGTTTGGGTTATTTACAAAGTATCGGAATTGAATCAATTGCAAATTCAATGACAATTGAGAAATGCAAAGAGATCGGATTACCTATTCCATCAACATCTTTTACTGATTTGTTGACATTTGATTTTAACGGAGAACTAATTGATTGCCGATATTTTGGAGCGGGACACTCATTTGACAATATCACGGTTTGGATTCCGTGTAAAAAGATTCTTTTTGGCGGTTGCTTGATAAAGTCAATTAATTCAAAAGGACTGGGTAATATGTCTGATGCTTTTGTAAATGATTGGGATATGACAGTTGAAAAGGTAATGAAAGAATACCCTGAGATTAATACAGTGATTCCAGGACACGGAGATTTTGGTGGTATTGAATTATTAACACATACGATTGAATTAGTTGATAAAGAGAAAAATAAGTAAAAACCAAAATACAAAGAAGATATATTCAATAGATGAAATATATAACTGCCGTTAGATTAATTTTTTTAAACTCTTCACTTAAATTGAACGAACTAATAACATACTTTTTACTCCTATCAACTTTATATATTTTATTCATTGCTTTTAAGAAATACTACTTGCCAAAAATTCTTGGAAGATTAGGAGAATATTATGTTGCAAGAACTTTAAAAAGATTAAATAAAAAAGACTACGTAGTTTATAACAATATTTACTTAAGAAATAATGGAAATACATCTCAAATAGACCATCTAGTGCTGTCCATATATGGAATATTCGTAATTGAAACTAAGAACTATAAGGGTTGGATATTTGGAAATGATAGATCCAAATATTGGACTCAAATACTTTACAAAAAGAAATATAAAATCTATAATCCCGTCATTCAAAACTGGACACATGTAAATTTTCTTAAGCGCATTTCCTTTGAGCTAAAAAATTCAAACTATTTTCCCATTATCGTGTTTGCAGGTAACGCAAAACTGAAAAAAATAGTTTCTTCTGTACCCGTCATTTATAAACGTAAGCTCATAAGAACTATTAAACGAAATAAAGAAGTTCACATTACACATGAACAATTGGCAAAAATTGACAGGACAATCAAACAATCACTGATCTCTGGAAAAGTCATAAAAAAAGAACACATAAAAAATGTAAAAAGGAATATTAAAAGGAAGAAAGCCAAGAGACGTGGAGATTCAAATATCTGTCCAAAATGCGGAGGGAAACTAGTGATTAAACAGGGGAGATATGGATGGTTCCAGGGTTGTTCTAATTACCCAATTTGTAAATCCACTAAAAATGTCAAATAATTAGCTTCATCAAATCGAATTCCAAGACCTAGATAGTCTCGCAAAACCTCCTAAACAGCTTCTGACTTGGCGACATTATTTACAGATCAAAGTTACTATCAATAGGCCAGCCTGAAACAACAACTTTGAACCATATCGGGAGATGGACAAAATAGCCTATGGGTTTCAATCTAAGCGACAACAGCATTGTTGGCCGTTTTAGCAGCTATGTGGTCACTGCGCCCAAAAGAAGATTTTGCAGCCAAAGCCAATTCTGCTTGTATTTTTTGTGCAAGCAGAATTGGTCCGGCCCTTGGACAAGTACTTGAAAAAACCTAAAGGTTTAACCCAATCCTTTTTTTATAGCAGCTTCAAGCGTGGCCACACCGGGAAAGCCCGTATGCTTTTCTATTTGTTTTCCTTCCTTATCGAACACAAAAAACGTAGGAATGGCCGAAACCTTATACTTGTCGCGCAAATGTTGCATAAGGGCATTGTCAAACCGGTAATGCTGCCCATCAATTTTTTGAAGATACTCACTCCACAACCCAATCGGGGATGAACCGTCCGTAAAATATACAAATACGACATCTTTATCGGCCATACTCTTCTTCAGGGGCGTCATCGGTTCGATAGACGCAATACAGGGGCCACACCAAGTTGCCCAGAAAGCCACCACAACCACTTTTCCCCGGTGCTGTTCCAAAATTGCCTCCAAAACCTGACCGTCCTCTACTTGCGGCACCTCATTGATAGTGAAATCTCCCCCGGAAGCCTTCTTGGCGGACTCCACCATCGCGAGCATGCGGTCATTATCATCTATTATCAACCTTGCGAGTGCCGGATTGCTCATCAATGCAAGCATTTCCTCCTTGTTCTGCTCATCCAGGGCACCCTTCCGTTGAATGGCATCTGAAAAAAACCGGGCACATGCCAAATCCATAAAGAGTGCATTCTCACCCAAAACGGCTGGCACATTTTCTTTGAGATACAAAAAATGCTCTTTTGCCGAAGCATTCTGTGTTTTCAGCTGCAGATGGTTAATTTTTCGGTATCGGTCAACAGCCATGGCTCCTTGTGGAAACAAAAAACCTTTGTCCTCAAAAAAGTTGGCCAGGGACGAATAGTAATCGGGACCGGGTTTTTCCACTTCTATCTCAAGTTCGTGCCACCTTTCACGGGGCAGACCGCTGGATTTTGATTTTACAAATCTGACAAACCCCTCATAGGACAATAAATAACCAAGGGCCTCCATCCGGTATTTAGCCCTTAAAATATCTTGTAGCTTATCTGAATTTCCCTGGGACCGCCCCTCCCCCATCCTCATGTCTATCTGCTGCTCAAGATACGCTTTCAATTCCATAGGGCTCTTCTCGGCAGCGGCCTCCGACAGCTCATCAAAACCGACCAACATAGATTTTTCCAGTAAGATAAGATCAGCGCCGGACATGCCTTTCATGTCTACCGTATAATACAAAGAATCGGAAGCTTCTTTGTCGTTGCGATGACGCGACTCGAAACGACTTTTCCTTTTCAGATCCATAACAATCCTGGTTTCTTCCCCCGGAACCAGCAAAACGGCTCCCATATTTGCTAAATGCCACATTTGGGGGAGTCCCGGATATACCTCTCCGGAGAAATGGCCATCTGCCGAAATACTTATGGAAGTCTGATCGTTGGTCAATGAAAACACATTTAATCCATGCAATACCAACTCATCGCCGAACGCTTCCTCACTGTATCCCAATATGGTACCGGAAATCCTGGCCGGTTCATCGGAAAAGGTCATGGCAGGGAATTCCATGTCCCTTTTACCGGAGCCTTCAAATGTTAAACCATCCATTTTAATCTTTGAGCCGGGCAAGAGATGGATGCCCCATATTTTGAAACAATTCTCACAATCGCTTTCTATAAAATCAATCTTGGTTATTCCCTCGGGAAGCGGAGGGAAAAATAGCTTAAACGAAGCTTCGCCACTTTCCGGCAGAAAAAATTCCGTATCAAGCTCCAGGCCTTCGGCATGGGAAACCAAAAGGCGTTCTTCGCTACCGCTCTCACGTATATATGTATCCGATGCGATTCTTATCCACCATTTCGGCCTGTAAAAAGCATCGAAATGAATGACGGTGGAGGAGTCTGTCAATTCAATTTTATCAATTTCTATAGCTGTGCTGTTCCACACCTCGAAAACCGGACGTTCAACCACGTCAGGTCTTTTGGGGCTACAGCTCCCTAACAGAACTATTCCCGCGATGGTCAAAACTAAGTTTTTCATTTTTGAATATTTGTCATTTATATTAAAATTATCTCAATATACAAAAAAACTTTCACATAATTTTTTTTATTCCAAAGTCCTGTGCGGACAATGTGAGATCGTAAAAATAAGAAACGGCCTAAAGCTGTTTCTTATCTCTTTATATCCTGATGGATGTACTATCGTTTGCCGTTTTCGCAGGTAGGCTTCACCTCCAAGAATCACCCTACGTGGATAATCCGGACTAAGTTGACCCCCCTATTACACTAGTTTCGAGGCTATGCTCTCTAACTTGTTGTTTTCCCATGTGAATAATCCCATTCCGACAATTGACAAAGACATCCTATGGTCAACTCCCCTTTATTGTATTGCTATCTAATTATTTATGTCGTATCTTGTAAACATACAAATATCACTTTGTATTCATTTCAAGTTTATTCTAATACCAATGATAAAGTATGACCTACATACAGGAATGTGGTTCTGTCCCTTCTCCAAATGGACGTGGGAAGAAAAGAAAGGAATAAAAATACCAATAGAAGAGTATATTTCACAAAATCCGGATACTTGTAAATTTGAATATATTGTTTCTAATATTGCAGACGAAGATATCTCGATTGAAATAACGTCCAATGAAATTTTGCTGAGAGCCCAAAGTGAGATTATAAAAGATGTAGAACCTGCTAAAGAAGGAATACCCTCCTTCTTGTTCCGTAAAAAAATAGTTATTTCGGACGATATGGATCTGGACAAAATGGTTTTTGAGCATAAAAAAAAATCATTGGCCTTAGTTATCCCCAGAAAAGATTCACCTGATAACTGTACATTTACCACCTCGTTTAAAGAACCTTATTATGGATAAAACATGTTATAATGATGGCAGCAGCATAGACCAAAATTTTATTCCCACGATGTTAGACCATCAAAAGAAAGTATTAGAGGAGGTTGGCAACAACAAGGAAAGGTTTAAAAGGGAATTAATAAAGTCATTGCAATGGATTTCTTCACGGGAACATACCCAACTTAAAATCTGGGTTATCAAGAATTTTTGCTACAAATACCCCGACATCATTAGTCGTATTTTTAAAATTGATACGGCTTGCACATAGTTTATGTATTAATAAACCATAAGAATCAAGATGTCTTACGCTCTCGATACCTCCTCCCTATCACCTTATCAATGGACCGTTGAAACCTGCTGTGCGGTTGCCGTTTATTCCAATGGGAAATTACTGTTGTCTGTAGGCACGTAGGGAATTGAAAAATAGAACGTGCTTCCTTTTCCTACTTCCGAATTGATCCATATCCTGCCTTTGAGTGCATCAACATAAGCTTTAACAATAGAGAGTCCCAGTCCTGTGCCTTCATACGTCCTTGTAAGACGTAAATCGACTTGCGTAAATCTATCAAAAATTAATTCTTTGTGCGTTTCAGAAATTCCGATACCGGTATCCTTTACAAAAAATACAAGCTCATCTTTAGCTAAGTAGTTTCCAATTTCGATATGGCCTGTTTCCGTAAATTTTAACGCGTTGTTTGTTAAGTTCACCAGAATATTGCCCAATTTGGTTTGGTCAGTTTGTATATCTGCCTTTTTCCCGGTCAGGCACGTTTCTGACAATCGTAGGTCTAAACCCTTTTTTAAAGCCCGGGCTTTAAAGGAAATAATATTCTGCTGTATTAATTGGTGAACATTAACTGCACTTGTGTGAATATTCTTAACGCCTGATTCTATTTTGGAAATCTCCATAATATCATTCACCGTATTCAACAGTCTGGTTCCGCTTTGATTGATGACTTCCACAAATTCATTCCTCGATTCTGGTTCCAGGTCCGGTTCCTTTAACAATTCCACAAAGCCAAGAAGCGAATTCATCGGTGTCCTTATCTCGTGTGATATATTTTGTATAAAGGCTGTCTTGAGCATGTCACTTTCCTCCGCTTTTTCTTTTGCCGCAATCAGATCTTGTTCAATTTTCTTTTGGCTTGTGATGTCTTCCCCGAAAGAAACATAGTTAATTATATTCCCATATTCATCAACTATGGAAGAGATTGTTTTACGCTCCCAATAAAAATCCCCGGACTTTCGCTTATTGATTAGTTCTCCTTTCCACACCTTGCCTGAGTTTATTGCCGCCCACATATCGACATACACCTGCTTGTTCACCTTAAACGATCTCAGGATGTTGGGATTCCTCGTTATAACTTCGTCTTTTCCGTATCCCGTAATTTCGGTGAATTTTTGGTTGACATATTCGATGTTTGCTTTATTGTCCGTAATAATAATCGATATCGGACTCTGCTCCACGCCCTTGGAAAATATCAATAGTTCATTTTCCTTCATTTTTCTTTCCGTTATATCGATAAATACACCTCTGACAGTAACGATCTGGTTGTTCTCGCAAATAGGCTGAACGTGGCTTTCTATCCATACAATATCATTGTCGGGCAATATACATCGAAATTCTTGTATGAATATTTTCCGACACTTGATCAACCAATCCTTGCCGTCTATAATTTTATGTCTGTCGTCGGGGTGCACCAAACTTTTTAAAAAATCAAAAGCAAGATCAGTATGTTCCAGATCAACTTTTAAAAGATGGAACATATTCTTGGACCAACTGCAAATGTCCTTGACCGGATCATACTCCCAACTCCCCATATTGGCAACGACCTGGGCTTGTCGCAAGGCATCCCTTTTTTTTAATATAGCAATTTCGTTTGTTTTCCGTTCCGTAATATCAACATTGACCCCCCTGAGCTTAACCAGTTTATCGTTAATGTAGTATGGCTGAATACTATTCTGCATCCACATGATCGCATTTCCTGGTAGAAGTACACGAAATTCAATTTCAATCTTGTTTTTGAGGCCCAACAATTGCTCATATGCCTTGGCAATAACAAATTGATCGTTTGGATGTACCCTGCCCATAAAATAATCGTACGAGGGAACGACACTGCCCGGATCCGACCCAAATAAACGATACATATTATCAGACCATTTGGTAACATTGTTTAAAATGTCCCATTCCCAGCTCCCCATTTTAGCTATTTTTTCCGAATGACTTATTTGTACTTCATTTTCCTTCTTGTCGGTAATGTCAATCACCGAAGAAAAGATCGAATAGTCAGCGTCACCTTGTTCATCGGGAAGCAATACAACGAACAAGTCACCCCAGATTATTTTGCCGCTTTTGTGTATGTACCTCTTTTCAAGCCTATATTCGGTAATTTCCCCGCCCGACAATTTCTTGGTCAGCGCAATGTCCGTGTCGATATCATCGGGGTGAGTAATCTCCGTATATTTTTTTGATGCTAATTCTTCATTTGAATAACCTGTAAAAGCAGACCATGCCGGATTGGCATATAATATTTTGTTTTCAAGACTAACTTTAGCAATACAAATTGGGGATTTCTCGATCAGCAGTTTAAAATTCATGATTGTATGATAATATATAATTTGAGGATCGTTTAAATGTTATTAGAGCTTAGGGTTATAACTTGTAATAGATTTATGTATAGTTTTGATCAACATATTTAGTTTTGATGATCAGGATATTAAGAAAAGTAAAAATATTAGAATAGGTGCAGGAGGTATTTGTATTGTGCAAAGATTAATACCTATAGGTCTGATTCTCTCGTTATACTTGTTAACAACAAAAATGTTACATGCTGACTGAACTAATTTTCACATCATGTAACCACAGCAAGCAATTATCGTATATTTGGGCGTGATTAATTATTTGTTCACAAATTTTGCAAACGATAAGGGGAGGCCTTTAAACGTAAAGGCTTCCTCTTGTTTTTTATAATTTAATAAAACAACACATAAAATTCATGAACTAGATTAAGGTTTGGGTTGCTCGTCCCCTCCCCGACTATCTCGATTTTCTGTATTTTATTCTTGATGATTTCTTGAACACCTCATGGTTTTCGAATAGCAAACCTCCAATTGTTAAATTTGCGATTGGCAAACTATAGGCATGGATAAATTCAAGTGTCCGTTGCGAGGTTAAAACAATCATGGTAAGAAGAAGAATGGACAAATAAAGTACGGATACCGACCCAATCGGGAGTATAAACAAAACTTGCAATAAAGATATATATGGGATCATTTGTTTATATTTTCGTAAGCTACAATTAGAACCCACCAAAGAAAAAGAGCATAAAAGAATTGAAAAAAGACGATTGAAACAGACTTTTTCCAGTCGAATCGGTCGACCGCAATCCCGAATGGAAGAACATTTACAAAAATGAGAAAGAACAAACAATAGAGAAAGTTGGGAATGAAATAATTTTACGGACAGGACACTTCAGCGGTACATCAATCCCCAATATAAAACCAAAACCACATAGAATCAAAGGTTCAAGTCCCTACCGAATTAAATTCCTTCCCAACGGTTACGGCCATATAGCAATATCAAACGACCAAAGGGTCACGATCACCCTTTGGTTATAAAATTCAAACAAAGCAAACTTGAAAAATGAAAGAAAAAGATTTAGGACAGGAAGCCGAAAGAGCCATAAAGTACTATTCGCAGTTCGACATCAACGAACCGACAGAGCAAGACTGGCGGCATTGGCTTGGCACACTGCCCAAAAATATCGCTGTCGATTTTTTCGATAAAGGTTTCTCTTATTCCCTCAAGTCGATACCGTTCCAAGCTTGGTATCTGGAAGAAATTAAAGGGGTAGAAGAAGACTGACAATAGATAAAAAACGGACACAACATAAACATCGCGCCAACGATAATAAGCCGAAGCACAAAAACTAAGGAACGAAAGGTCAAAAAGCAATATTATCATATTTTGTCTCAAAAAATGACGAAACCAAAGCCATTTATAAAATAAATAAACACGGATATTAAGAATATGGGTGAACAAACAAATAAGAAACCGGGGGCAGAAACAAAACGTCCGAGGATAGCCAAGGGAATGGCACAACTACAACTTGGAGAAGCAATATCGACGAAACAGGCAAATATTTCACAATTAGAAAAAGGAAAGTTAAATCCATCGGTCGAGGATTTTGAAAAAGTAGCCCCGGTACTGGGGATAGAAGCAAAAGAATTATTCGAAAATATGAAATTACACTCCCAAGCATAAGGACCGGCAAATATTAACTCCGGGATACTTCCAATATGCAAGCCTTAATAATTGACCGTTGAAACTTACCGATTAAGTTCGACTTTTTTCAAATAACCGCCAATGCGCCCCTCTCACCACCTTCGTATGCACGTCGGGATTTGCAGGCGGAATTTGCTCCTTTATCAGTCTCGCCAACCCCTGATAGATCCCGATTGTTGCAAATTAAATTGGCTTTTTAGCACATTAAAATTATTTTTATTCACTAAATCCAACTTAAAAAAATAGATATGGGCAAGTTTAGACTAATAACTGAAATGACAAAAACCAATCCTGGAAATATAATATGAAGAAAAAATAAGGCTGGCGAATATGAAAACTATATAATAGGTAAATACATCCTACCAGATAATAAATATGAGGTTTACCCAATTGGTAAGGACTTTACGGGCACAGGTGCCTTATTGTATTATTCCAAAAGCGACATGATCAAACTTGCATGTCAATAACGGATAGATCAACGGTTACAGCCCCACCTGACAATAAGCATACCATTGCTCCTTTAAGGTCAACAAAGATGGGGTAAGCTATCAGGCCCTACCCCACCGCACAAAGGGAACAAACACATCCCGAGCCCACAAACCTTTCACAACTGGATCGATAAGATAGAAAAATGCGATATCTTTTGTTTTTAATTGCACGAATAATTATGAAGACTACAAATAATTGGGTATCATGGTTAGTATTAACAATAAGCCTGTTAGCTACATTTGCAGCAACCATTTATGTTAAGTCTGAGATTGATAAAAAAGATGAAGCTGAATTCAGGTTTGAAAGTAAAAACATTGCCGAAAAATTGAAACACGATTGCATTCGCATGCGCTATTGCTCCGCAGCGGCGCTGCTTTTTTCAACGCATCCGATCATGTGAGCCGCGAGGATTGGAAGAATTTTAACGGTCACTATAATCTTGACCTCAATTTGCCCGGTATCTTGGGGATAGGATTTTCTTTGAAAATACCAAAAGATAAGCTAAACGAGCATATCCGACAAATAAGGGACGAAGGGTATCCGGAATACGTAGTCTGGCCGGAATATGGGCGGGAGATATATACGTCCAATGTCTTTATTGAACCCTTTTCGGGGAAAAACCTACAGGCTTTCGGCTATGACATGATGACCGAACCGGTACGCAAAGAAGCCATGGAGCGTGCACGTGATATGGATTTGGCAGCACTTTCGGGTAAAGTGCGCCTAGTTCAGGAAAATGGATCGGATGTGCAAGCGGGCAATTTGATATATGTCCCGGTCTACCAAAAAGGGCTAGCGATCAATACTGTTGAACAACGACGTGCAGCCCTTAAAGGCTGGGTTTATAGCCCCTGCCGGATGAATGACCTTATCTCCGGGATTCTGCGCAATTGGGAATTAGAGGACAACCTACATATATACTATTTACATATTTATGATGGGTTGATACGTTCTTCCGAATCGTTGCTGTTTGAATCCCATTACCCCGACGAACAAAAAATAGCCGAAAAAGATCGATTCACATTAGATTTGCCCATTGATTTCAATGGCCATCGGTGGACCCTCGTATTTACCCAAAGGGAAGGAGGCATTTTTATTGATTACCTAGGTGCATGGGGCCTACTTGTGGGAGGATTTATTATCAGTATTCTATTGTTCCTTCTCACACGGTCACTGATTAACACCCGGTACAATGCTCAAAAAATAGCGGAAAAATTAACCGTTGAACTAAAAGAAAGTGAAAACAGGCCTCGCACGATCATGGAAGCGTCCCCCGTACCCATGATCTTGAGCAAAATGGATAATATGGAGGTCATCATCGCCAATGAGACTTTTGGTAAACTGTTTAAAATTTCTGTATCTGAAACCATCGGGCAAAAACTGCCCTATTTCTATCATAATGAAAAGGATCAGATTTCTCTACTGAGAGCTGTCAGGACAATGGGTTTTGTCGATAATTACGAACTATTATTAAAAAAATCTGACGGGGGGCCGTTCTGGTGTTCAATGTCTCTCAAGCTACTGACCCTTGATGGTGAACAGGTTTTAATTACCGCATTCCATGATATCACGGAAAGGAAAAAAGCGGAAGTAGAGATAATCAAATACCGGGGGCATCTTGAAGAAATGGTAGCCGAGAGAACCAGGGAATTGACAGT
The DNA here is from genome assembly GCF_900182605.1 of Saccharicrinis carchari. Lineage (NCBI taxonomy): Bacteria > Pseudomonadati > Bacteroidota > Bacteroidia > Marinilabiliales > Marinilabiliaceae > Saccharicrinis > Saccharicrinis carchari. The sequence goes on along the minus strand of NZ_FXTB01000014.1, from coordinate 18,944 downwards.
TTCGGAACAGAAATTACAACAAAGCCTTAAAGAAATCTCAGATTACAAACTCGCTCTGGACGAAACAAGCTTAGTTGCCATTACCGACAGCAAAGGAATTATCATGCATGCAAACGATACATTCTGCAAGGTATCAAAATTTAGTAGGGATGAGCTGGTCGGCAACACCCATAGGATCATTAATTCCGGTTTTCATAGCAGAGATTTTTTATTGACCTTTGGAACACAATTTCCGAAGGCAAGGTCTGGAGGGGGGAGATTAAGAATAAAGCCAAGGATGGCAGTTATTATTGGGTAGATTCCACGATCGTTCCTTTTCTTGACCAAAATGGGGAACCTTACCAATATGTTGCGGTTAGGTTTGATATCAGCGCTAGAAAATCGATCGAAGCAGACTTAATAAAAGCGAAACAGGCTGCCGATTCCGCAAACCGTGCCAAGAGCGAGTTCCTTGCCAATATGAGCCATGAGATCCGTACGCCCATGAACGCGGTCATCGGATTTTCCGACCTGCTCGCCAAGTCGGCAAAAGATGAAAAACAGCGCTCTCAGGTCGAATCTATCCGCAGCAGCGGTAAAACCTTGCTAATGATCATCAATGATATCCTGGATCTTTCGAAGATAGAGGCCGGTAAAATCGATATCATTCCGGTACCTGTCAACCTTCGTGATATGTTCAGTGAAATTGAAAATATGTTTGCTGAAAAAGTGAAGGAAAAAGGAATCGTTCTCTCAATTGAATATGAAAAAGCATTCACAAAAACGCTTCTTCTCGATGAAGTCCGTTTTAGGCAAATACTGTTCAACCTTATCGGAAACGCAGTTAAATTTACCGATACAGGTTCTGTTGCCCTAAGCATAGAAAACAGGGAAAAAGAAGCAAATGTCGATCTGACCATCCTGGTGAAAGATACCGGCATAGGTATCCCCGTTGATCAGCAAAAATATATTTTCGACCCATTTAATCAACAGTCGGGGCAAAACCATGTTAAATATGGAGGAACGGGCCTTGGATTGTCGATAACTAAAAAATTAGTCGGAAAAATGGGGGGCACTATCAGTCTTATAAGTGAAGTCGGCAAAGGGAGTACTTTCAGAATCGACCTTCCCAATGTTCCGGTCTTGGACGCTGACATCGACGATAAGCAAAAGGCGTTTGATACTTCGACCGTGTTATTTAAGCCTGCCACAGTACTGATCGTTGACGACAACGATGAAAACCGTAAACTGCTTATCGACTTACTTGCATATTCGTCCTTAACTGTCTTGCAAGCTGTAAATGGGAAAGAAGCCGTTGAAATGGCAAAAAAACATATCCCCGATCTAATTCTTATGGACTTGCTTATGCCGGTTATGGATGGCTACGAAACAACAAAAATTCTAAAGAATGGCAATCTTACAAGGTCAATACCGATAATGGCGATCACAGCTTCAATCAAAAGTCCGGGAGAGAGGGATAACATTAAAAAAATATTCGACGAATACCTGCTAAAGCCTTTGGACATTGCGCAATTTTTCGAAAGGTTGAAAAAACACCTAAAATATGAGTTAGCAGAAGCCCGTGACGGCCCGGATACTTTCCGTGTTGGAAAGCCTGTGTGTAAATTATCCGAAGAACTTAAACAGAAAATTCCGGCGTTTATTGAGACCCTCGAATTAGAATTTATGCCGGAATATGAAAAGGTAATCAAAAATCAGGTAATTAATGAAATTGAAGAGTTTGGGTTAAACCTGCTTCATGTTTCTGAGAAAATGAATTGTAAACTTTTCATCGGTTACGGCAATGAAATAAAAGTTTATGCAGAAAATTTCGACTTTGAAAGACTGATACAGACCTTAAGGAAATTCCCTAAATTAGTGGATTGGCTGAAGGCAGAAACTAATGGCGTTTAACAAAAACGAATATAGTTTGTTACAGAAAAAAAAATAATTTATCTATAGCATGGAGATAAACGACAAAAAGCAATATAAAATTCTGATCGTAGACGACCGGCAAAAGAATATTCAGGTTCTGGGAAGTTTGTTACGACAGGAAAATTATATAATCGGGGTTGCAACAAATGGAGAACAAGCCTTAGAGATCCTTATAGGGTCGAACGATTACGACCTGATATTACTGGATGTAAACATGCCTGTTATGGATGGGTTCGAAGCGTGTAGGGCCATTCGTGTTCATGAGGATCTAAAGGAAATCCCGATCATCTTCCTAACCGCAATGGTCGACACGGACAGTATCGTTACCGGATTCGAGGCAGGAGGGCAGGACTATGTAACAAAACCCTTTAACTCCAATGAGTTATTGGCGAAAGTTAACACGCACCTTGAGTTGAAACATAGCAAAGACCAGCTCAGAAAAGTGAACCAATGGCTTGAGGACAAAGTACTGGAACGAACAAAGGAGCTCCGCCATTCGCATTTAAAACTTCAAAAGGCTTATCAGGAACTAAACGTGCTGGATAAATCAAAATCTGAATTTCTGGCCATCATAAGCCATCAAATAAATACCCCGTTAAACGGAATTCTTGGATTTATTGGTGTTTTAAAGCATGAAATCACCGACACACATCTTCAGGAAATGTTCAAATATCTGGAAATTTCAGCCCATAGGCTCGACAGTTTCTCAAAAGTAAGTTTAAAGATCACCCGGTTGAGAACCCGGACTCTTCCTGTGGATAAAAAGCAGATCGCCATAGAAGACCTTATCCGGTCAAGCCAGGAAAGTCTTGTGGAAAAGATAAAGTCAAAGAATATAGCCTTTGACATAGGGGGTGCCGGCAATATGATAAAAGGAGATCCGGAACTGGTGGAGTTTTGTATTGAAAGTATACTTGACAATGCAATCAACTATTCCCCCAATAATGGGATCGTGCAAATAAATATCAGTTCCGCGGGGAACAATACGAGGTTTGCCGTTATCGACCGTGGGAATGGGTTTAACCCCCGATCCCTCAATAATCTGTTTGAGCTATTTGTACCCGACCAAGAACATTCGGAAGAGAACAAAGGGCTGGATTTGGCTTTGGCCAAGCTTATCATGGATGCACATGAAGGTACTATAGAGGTGCTGAACAACGAAGGGAAAGGGGCAACGGTAATACTGACCTTTCCAAACTGAGCCTAAATGGCGCCCCCTTCATATCATTTAATGTTTCACATTAACCTTATGGGGCATTGGGCCAGTGATAGGTATCAACTATCACTTCTTGCCAACGACCTAATAACGAATCAGGTTTTTAAACAGCTTGATTAATTTCAGAATCTCCTCGATATCAAAACTATCGATTGCCTGATGAAATTCCGTGGCATAACTTTTAAAAGAGTCAATGTCATGGTTCAATCCTGTTTTACCTATCATATCAGCAAACTGGTTTAGGTCTTGAAAGGATTGTCGTTCTTTTATCGATTCGTATAAGGGTAGGATCATTGTTTTTAATTCTTCGCCAATCATGTTGACTTGCTCCAAGCTTAAGGGCTTCAAAGATCCATTTTCGATAATTGAAGCCGTTTCCACAATGGTATATGTCAGGTATTTCTTTAGCTCACCGATAAGAGATTCCAATGGGATGGGCTTGAGCATGACACCGTCGAAGTCATGTTTTTTTATTTGTTCCAATTCTTCATTTAGCACTGAAGCCGTGGTCACTATACATGGCAATTCTTTAAACCTGCCGCCCCTTAGCTTATTGACAAACCCATAACCGTCCAGCTTGGGCATTTTTAGGTCACAAAGAATGATGTTGATTTCTTCTTCCTCCAGGATCTGGAGCGCCCGCAGTCCATCTTCGGCCGTTGAAACCGTCAAGCCCAATTCACAAAGGGCGCTCTTCATGTATTCCCTGTTTGTACCTATGTCATCTACAACGAGCACACGCTTGGGGTCAAAAAGTATTTCCGGGCCTTGTTGATTTCCATTTCCCATCCCGTCACTGGATAAGGAACATTTTATCCCCTTTAATGAAAAACTAAAAGTGCTGCCTTGGTTAATTTCTGAATTAACGGAAATATCTCCACCTAACATATTTGCTAAATTTTTACTTATAGATAGCCCCAATCCGGTACCTCCGTATTTCTTTTGATCCTGACCATTCTGCTGGATAAATGGATCAAATATATTTTCCAGCATTTCCTTTTTAACCCCTATTCCTGTGTCCTCTACTTTGAACAGGATATTTGAGACGTTATCCCGGGATTTTGTCCCATTGATTTTTATATCAGTTTGAACCCTTATGGAAACGGACCCTTTGTCAGTAAATTTAAGCGCGTTCGAAATTAGGTTGAACAGGATCTGGCGTACACGTACTTCGTCAGAAACAAATGAAGCACATGCATTCTCGTCTATATAGATTGAAAAAGTCAAGCCTTTTTTATTAGCCTGTACCTCAAATATTCCTTTCAACTCATTTAATAACCCTGCCAGATCAATAGGGCTGTACTCGAGTTTAATCTTACCTGATTCAATACTGGATAAATCCAGAATATCGTCAATAATCGCCAAAAGATTTTTCCCGCTTACTTTGATAGAATTGAGATATTCCCGATGCGTTTGATTTTCTATCTGCCTATAAAGAATATCTGTAAAGCCAGTCACGGCATTCATTGGGGTACGAATCTCGTGACTCATATTGGCCATAAATTCGCTTTTGGCCTTGTTGGCTTCTTCGGCTTCCTTTTTGGCTGTTTTTAATTGTTCTAAAAACTTTCGCTTTTCGGTAATATCCTCCTTGACCGCAATAAAATTAATAATATCCCCATTTTCATCTTTTATAGGCGATATGATGGCTGACTCCCAAAATATTGTTCCGTCTTTCGCTCTGTTGCAGAGCTCCCCTTCCCAGGTGTCACCCTTTAAAATGGTTTGCCATAGGTTTTTATATACTTCTTTCGGGAGAACATGTGCATTCAATATATTGGGATTTTTACCAATAACTTCCTGTTGTTTATACCCGGTAAGGTTCTCGAATGCTGGATTTACATATTCTATTAAGCCTTTGGTGTCGGTAATTTCTACCACTACCTGACTTTGCTCCACTGCTTTGGATAATTTAAGTAAATCCAATTCTGTTGTTTTGCGTTGATCTATATTTTGGGTGGTTCCAATAATGCGTTTGGGATTTCCTCTTTCGTCCTTCTCAATAACGGTTCCTTGATCATAAAACCAGATATATTGACCTTTTTTATGTTTAAACCTTAATTCGTGTTTGAAAGAAGATGTTTTACCGGAATTCATTTCCTGGAAGAGTAGATCTGTCTGTTTAAGATCATTTGGGTGTACCTGTTGTCTCCACCACTCATAGGTGTTGCCTATTTCCAAATCTGTGTATCCCAGTATTCTGTATCGCGAAGAATGGGTATGAAATACCTTTTCGGTGACCTGGTAGTCCCACCATCCATAGTTACCAACGGCAAAAGCGGCATTCAGCCTGTATTCACTTTCTTTAATTTGAAGGTATGATTGTTTTAGTTCTTTAGTCCGTAATTCCACCCGCTGCTCCAACTCATCATTTATCTGTAATATTTTTTGTTCGTGTTCTTTTTGTTTAGAAATGTCGATCACAGAACAAATGCTACCGATAACATTTCCCCTGTTGTCGTATCGGTTCGATATGGAAAGATGTCCGATAAAGGAAGTGCCATCCTTTTTCTTCAGCACTACTTCTGTTTGCATCTTGGTTTTGTCCGCAAATTCATCGGATATCCGCTTATGGGTATCGGGGAGATGTTTATCTCCATAAAGCAGGCTGACATGGCACCCCAATACCTCATTTTGTCCGTAACCGAATAACTCCACAGCTCCATTGTTCCAATATGTTACCGTATTTTTGTTGTCCAATGACAGTACTGCCTCAAACACCTGGTTTAAAAGTTGCGCATTATCAAATACCTTCTCCTCATTAGCTTTCCTTTCCGTAACATCGCTTACAGTTCCGATAATATTAGCTATTTCGCCATTGTTACCCATTAACAACGAGATATTTAAGTCACCCCATATTACTTTGCCATCTTTTCTAATATATCGCTTTTCAATATTATAGTTGTTTATTTCCTTATTGATAAGTCGGTTAAATAACTGGGTGTCTTTTTCGATGTCTTCAGGGAACGTAAATTCCTGAAAAGTTTTAACAGAAAGCTCCTGGGAAGAATATCCTAATATATCGCAAAGCGTTTTGTTCGAGAATTCAGGCTTACCATCGGAACCCACCAATGCAACACCAATACCGGCATGGTTGAACAAAGAAAAAAACTTACGCTCGGTAACGGTAAGTGCTTCCAGCTTTAATTGAAGCGTATGCTCCAGTTTGTCTTTTAAAGTAGAAAGTTCAGATTCCGATTTTCTTAATACTCTATTTTTTTGCTCCAGACGATACCGTGAATATTGCACCGCCAAAATTATTGCAGCAAAAAGAATGGCTATAATTATTAACGAAACCCACCGTGCGAAATTATAGAATTGATGACTTTCACTCAGATAATTGTTTTCAAGTTTACTGATAAGGGTAAATTCTTTATTTGCATCAAGAATAAACCTCTTATCCAGGTTTAGGTTAAGTGTAGGCGAAAATTTAAAAAAAGCATATGAGTATTCCTTTGACCTATAAAATCCTTTTTGATTATTCTGAATTTTATTCCAAAGATTATTGCAAGATTTCTTTAGGTTGATACTGTCCTTTCCGGGTTTGATATGGCTAAATGTTATTTCAGGATTATTAGCCATAAGCCAATAACCTTGATTGTCAACTAGCTCAAAGGAGGAATGGATGTTATCATCGTAGGTTATCAACTTGCTGGATAAGTCATTGATATAGTGGTTTGTGACGATGATTCCTGTGTAATTTCCATGTTGGTCATATACCTTTTTTGCCGCCCTGACCACGGGATTGTACGGTGTCTCTATCTGGCCATTTTCAATATTCAGGTCTATTTTAGAAAAATAGATTTCGTTGGGCGCCAATCCTTGGGCACTTTTAAAATAGTACCGGTGGCTTTTGTTTTGAAGATATTTTTGCTCGATGAACTGTCCTTGATTGTGATCTTTATAATCAACACGTATTACTTCATTGCCTAGGGTATCCATATATCTAACCTGATCGTAACTCTTTCGTACCGTGGAGAATCGTCTAAAAAAATCCATTTGCTTCAGAGTAGAATTTTTCACCTGAGAAAAGTTTGCGTTTGTATATTCCCAGCTCAACAGATCGATATCTTCGACAAGGGCGGTAAAAAAGTCGTCGATAATAATCTTCTTTACTTTAAGCTCGTTTAGTTCAGAATTTAAGGTAATCTCGGCTTTATTCTCCAATAGGGTGTCGTAATAGTGAAAAATGCCAAAATAGCAAACTAATATTATAGGTATATAGATGAGAAAAAAACGAGCGAAACTTATATGTTTTAGCATATTAAAGTTTAAAGTGCCATATAGATAATTGTCCTTATTTGACATTTCTCTCTAAAGTTTCAATTTCCTGATATTTTTACTTGAAAGAGGAAACATATATAGCAGTATACGTCGAGAATAAGATCGGCAAAAAAACAATCAAAATTAACTTTGTTCTGTATTCAACTATAGGGAACTTAAGGATGTCATTGTCGCTTATTACGAGAGCAGATGTTCTTTGTTGCCGGCAAAAAAGAAGTTTAAAGATATTTAACATTACAGCTATACTGTCCTTCCAAACAATTATAGCAATCAATCATCTTTGCTAAATAGCTCTGGATATTTGAAATTTTACCGGATCTATTAAATATTCGAATTAAAATTGGTAACCTCTACTTTCCTCTATCTTTTTAAAATCCAAGCTGTAGAAAGATATTTTACGTTGACTACCTTGCCAAAACTCATTAAAGATGAAACCTCCCATAAATGTAAATTTTACACTTACAAAAAAACAGGTCAGATTTATAATAGTTACATACTGACTGAACTAATTTCCACATGTTGTAACATCAAGAAATAATCATCGTATATTTGGGCGTGATTATTAATGGTTCACAAATTTGCAAACGATAAGGGGAGGTATTTAAACATAAACGCTTCCTCTTATTATTACTATTTTGATGAATCCGTATTGCTACTTCGCGAATAAGTTAGAACCTGTAGCTTATCCCCTCCCCTACTATTTGCTATTTCTATTTTCCATATTTGGTTTTACTAACTTTTACAAGTGCTTTCGGTTTGCGAATAGCAAACTTAATGTCATTATATTTGCGATTAGCAAACTGTATAAAATGAATAGATTTAAAGCTACCGTTGCAAGATTAAAACAAGAATCTGAACAAAGAAAAATATTGAGTGCGGTAAATAACGAATGGGTGGTCAAACGACTGGCAGAGTTAGGTTTATCACGCCAAGACCTGATACGAGACCTAATGCTCGACAAATCCTCTTTATCCCTTTATTTAAGGGGAAACCGCAAAATGAATAAATCCACAAAGGCTGCTTTCTTTTACTATTTTGCATTTAAAGAATCGGTGAAGAGTGATATTGGATAGATATCCTAAAGGTAAATCTTAACAATGATGGAATATAAAATATTAGAATCACATATCGTTTTTAATCATCCGTATGATGACTACATCATCAGTATTGCCATAGAATCGGTTCCTGGTTATTGGAAAGCCTACTATAATCAGGTACCGGAGGTACCTGTCAAATCTATGCTTTCAGTCGCAGCAAGCGGTAAAAAGCAGACCAAGCATCGAGCCAAAGAAATATTCACCGGATTAGCTGCTCAGAAAATTGCTGATAAGCTAATTTGTGAAAACTAGCCTAAATTCCTGATACGCCCATGAATAAAGTAATAGAAACCTAACCAATAAAGACAGAAAATGAAAGACCAAAAAGCCATATTATTAAAATGCCTTAAAAACGACGAACCGGCCTTTGTGATAGCCGGCCACGATGCCTTTGCCGTTGCAACTATGGAAGCATATTTAAAAATAGCTACTGAAAATGGAGCAGACAGGCCGTTTTTAGAAGATATTCAACTAGTTATCGACGAAATGAGATTATTTCAGAAACAGGAAGCCCACAAAATAAGGATACCTTCTTTAAAAGAAGATGAAAAAAGGAAAACCCCCAACCCAAATCAATAATGATTTATTAGAGAATAGGTATAAAGAAGATTGGCTTTACTTTTACTGCAAAATTGCGATCAATGAAACACCCCATAAAAAAGATACAAAAGAACCAGGATGATTTTTTAAAAAATTGTCCTGATAATATGAAAGAATTTCATGCCAGAATGTTTAGAATAGGAAATGCCTCCTACAGATATCATAAACAGGCCAATTCGTTGAGCGTTAAAATGGCGAAAAAGTATTTTCATGAGTGGTTAGAGGGATTACCCGATAGCATTACGGCCGATATGCGAGCCAAAGGTTTTGAAGCCTGCAAAACGATGCTTCCCTTCACCAGGTATGTAAATGAACGTTGCGATGCTGGCATGGACGATTGGATGAAAGAACATCTTTCGGAAGAGGATTTCAAAGTTTGGCTCAATCAAGGTAAAGAAACTAAAGATTAGTCGCACAGAAGCATCGACCTTAAGTGCAAGGTTTGCACTTATAAAAACTTGTTCTATCTATTCATTACCCTGTTCTTGCAGTTCCTCTGTCCTGTCGGGGGCACTACCCGACCCTGCGGAGCAAAACAAAAGAAATCTAAGGTCGAGAAAAGGACGGTTCAGTTTTTTCCGCAATACGCAGTATCGTCTCTAAGGAAAAAAGTTAACGTCCCACAATTTGAGGCAAGTAAAGAAACTGACTTTACCTTTTGGAGGGGATCATACAAGCTTCCATTTATTTCTTGCATTATCCTCGGTAGAGGATACCAAAGGCAGTTTCGCTTGGGTCAAATTTTTTCGGTCAATGAGCAAAGTGATGGTTCTATCTGGTGTGCGGGGAAAAAAGTACTTGTCCCTGTTTTGGGGTTAAAAGTGTCAAAACCTGTTTTGGCTCTGGTACACAAAATAGGGACGGGTACCGTGGGGGTGGAGCAATTATTCGTACCAATAACGGAGTAACGGCTTAGGAGTAACGCAGTGAAAACAGTAGCTGTGCGAAGTATTGGGCGTCGTGAGGAATTCCACTAGAAAGGTAGAAAAGTTCTCTCTTTCACTTAGCGTATTAGTTCATTATAAATGGGTGATATTAACTATTAAAATACGGATAGACAGATACATATTTCATAAGTGCAAATTTTGCACTTATGAAATATAAAGCCAAAGCCTATTCAAAATTACTTACCGCAATAAGTATATTTTTGTAGTTGTCCTCAATATCCATTTTAGTGACCGTACGCTTGGGTTTGGGAGGTATCCTTTCAACAGGCATCAGTTTAAACCTTATCTTTTCGCTTTTACCATCGGCATAGCAAATAAACTCTCCTGCCCCTAAGCCGGAGATATCCTGGTTCTTATATTTTGTTGTTTCCCTCTCCCCTTCCGATATCCTTTTGCCGGAACCGGCTATAAAAGTATCCGTTTGGGATACGGTCGTTGTTTTTTCCTTTACTTCTTCCAGTAGATTTTTATAGTACCTAACCGAATCAGGATCATTAGCTTTACCAATGAGCAAATAGGAAAGATTGGCCAATATAGCCTTTGTTTCTTTGTCGCTATACGTTAGATCCGAGATGACTTTATCCTGTATGCCATACACGGTAGCAATATCGTACGAACGTCTGGTAGCTGGTATCTTGTAAAAATTAGGAATTTTGGTAGTAGCGCCTTCATCCAGCAATAAGACAGAATGGGAACGGCCCCTGACGGACATTTGGTTGATGATCATGGAGATGCACATCGAATAAAAAGGACTATAGACAGAATCATATTTGGGTGAGTTGATAATGTTCAACATGACAGGCTGTAAGGGATTGTTGAGTTCTAAACTGAAATCGTTACGCTGCAGCACATAAAACATGTTGGGCGATGCATATTGCCTTAATATATCTGCCAGGGAACCCATGATACCCGTCATTTGATCGCCTACGTGTAAGCGTCCTTTTTGATTGACCGCGAAAGACTTTAAAAAAGCGGACCCGATGACCTTTGCTGTCATTGATTTTGAGATGAAACGGGCCAATTCCAGGGCATCCTTTTGCATACACAGGGCAATGGCATACGGCAAGGAACAGTGCCCGGGATAGTCTTCTTTCAAGCGCCAGATTACACCGCCCAGACAACTCTGCGGGGCATTCTCAAAAAAATCGTACTTGTTCTCCGATTTCTTGTTATAGGCAAACAAGGTATTTAAAGCTAAATATAAATCGTCCTGCGAGTGCAGATACACAGGATCTATGGGATTGATAAAGTCCGAAATTTCCGGTCGGTGCAAACAAAGATTCCTCACCTCTGCCCTTGGCACCCCCGCTTTATAGTTTTCAATATGGTCGTACTTGGTGTAATAATAATTGATAATTTCCGTAAGTTCGCCATCCTTAAAATCAAGGTTGATACCGGCAAAATTATGAAAGGCACAATGGTTAATCACCGGCACATAGCAAGATTCCGTTTTGCCCGATCCCGATGCGCCGAATATGGCCACCCCCCGTTTTAGATTTTCGAGCGCATAGCGTTTCCGTTTTTGGACAGGTAAAACAAGCTTCCATATCTCACCGGGTACAAGCTTCAAGTTAATCTTCGACCTGTCCCCGCCACTACCGGACAGCAATGCCCATAATAAAATGGTCAAGGGTAATGAGCTTATCGCATAAAAGGCATGTACCCCTAACGAATACTTTGCTAAATACGCAAGATATAGAGACAACAATACCTGGCTTCCCGCTATAAAACAGAATTTAGCCCAATGGCTCCTGAGGCTCAGACCAAATCCCTGTACCGCTGAGAGAAGGACAACCTGAAAAACGATAGAAAGCTGTTGGGCCAGCTCCAAACTTAAAAAATGCCTTAAAGTATCCATAAGATAAAGTTATAAGGATAGCGTTTTTTGTACCGCTTTCTTTTCGATGTCGAGAACAATTTTTTGTGGGGCGATACCCTTGCTGATGATATTGAACAGCTGCTGTGTTTGAGCCGTGAAACCTTCAATATTCTCCAATCCGAGCTCGCGCATGAGATCTTGTTTCGGGTTACCGATGGCACTTGTTATCTGTTGGCCGGCCATTTGTTTTATCATGCCTTTGTAGGGATACGACATGGCATGTTTATATTCAAAGGAATGCTTGAACGGACGGTCATAGTTAAACTGCTCGTCAAATCGCTTTTCGGTATCGCCCACAAAAGCTTTCCGGTCAAAACCTATCTGCACTTCCTTTCCGTCCAGTTTATTTTTGGCGTTACGGGCATTGGCAAAGGGGGAAAGCTTTATTTTGTTGGTCGCATCTTTACGCGAAACGACGACATGTACATGGTGCTGCATCCCTTCTTTGGGCATGTTCTCTTGGATAACCTCCCCTTTTGAATTGCACATATAAGCCCCCTCCCCCGTTTTTTTGACCCCGCGGTTATGTTTTACTTCTTTTGAAAAACGATCGTATTTCCTTTCCGTCTCCACCTTTGCCACATATACCAAATCTTTTCCTTCCAGTCCACGGTTAAAATTCCGTGCATAACCGTCCATCACGTTATGCGTATAATCCTTCAGGGCACGGTCGAACCTGGCCATTTCATTTTCGGTCATTACACCATAATCCCGCACCCTTTTGCCAGTCACTTCCATAGCGATGTGTTCCAATTCCTTTTGGCTGGGATTGATGGAAATATGAAAGAACTTGGAATCCTTCTTTCCGAGCTTGGCCTTATTGCCATCGATGATGGTTTGTGCTTCCAAACCTGAAATATGGTCGCGGTTCAGATTAAAAAAACCCTTTGACTGACCGAGTTCTTTGATATCCTCTTTCTCCAGATATTCAATGAGGTTTTTACAGTCGCCTTTATTGTGGTTGTGCTCCGTGGGTTTATTGATTTTTACGTACATAATCAGATCTCAAAAGTTCGTACCCATTTGTAGGAGTCCTGGAATTTGGCCTCATCCAATAAAATTACATTCTTTTTTTGCATACCGGTAGATTTTTTTTCTACGGAATCACAAATTTCAAGGAAATACTTTTTCATGGTTTGCAGCTCTTGCCTTTTTATTTCCAGCTGGTTCTTTAGTCTTCTAATTTCCCCGCTATCGTCCGGAATCTGATGTGTGCTTTCGGACGGGGTGGCAAGTGATTTGTTTTGTTTTAGCGCATTGGAAACCTTGGGTTCAGTATTAGATTTTTCTTCTTCTATCAAACGTACCATCATTTCCATTAAGGACTGCATTTTTCCGAATGTTGGTTTGATATAATCAGCCTCCTGTTTTCGCATAAAACCGATAATGGTATCCCGGAACTTTTTTAACTCTTCAGTTGGTGAAGGCATCAAAAAACTATCTGGATTTGTGCCGGTATTTTTGAAGTATACCGCCATTTTATAAATAAAATCTCGTTGTAGTCCGCCATGATTTTTCACCAGGCTATCAATGATTTCCTTCGTTTCAGCAGTAATTTTGAGGTTTTTTAATTCGCTCATAATTGTAAATATTATCCTTGAAAGTATCCTTTTTTCTCATATAAATATATTGTTTATCAATCATTTATAAAAGTAATTCTCCATTTATCCCTAAAATATTATTCTTATAAACAATCAATTATTATATATCTACCTAATATATAGCACAATCGGGCACAGCCCGATTTATAAATTCGAGTTTTGCCCGAATCCATCTTGCTTTCCTATCGGAAACTATCCCCATCCGAAATGTAAGTTCTTCCTTGTAAAGAAGATTCTATCCGATGGAAAAACTTCTCTATGCCTAAAAGGCAAAATATTTCATACGTTTAAAATATTTAACAATACGCAATTTTCCATGAATACGAACCTTGCAAGTATGAAAAAGTTACAAGAACGATGTGACATAAAAAATTAATACTTCGATTGGGATAAGGTTATATTTTGGATGGGTCTCTGACAGAGATAGAAACGGCAAATAATGAAATATACGATCCTATTTTTAAGCTGTCGGATAGCGACCGTAGGAAGCTCATCCGATGACTATAAAAATAAACCGTATAGAAAATTATTTAGAGTGGATATCCCGGCCGTCAGTATTAAAAAACAAAACATGAGCCTCAAAAAATGATTAACAGCCGTCGCTCCGCGGGGGATTTTTTAAGATATGGCTTTGCCAAAAGATAAAGTGAAAATGATTCGTTTTACCGAAAAAAATGCAAGAAATAAAAGGAAGAAATATTATTTTTTTTACAACAAAAAATCGTATATTTGTCATGCATCGTGAAAAGGAAGTGGGCTCTGCAGGGATGCAACCTACCAGAGATAGCGGTGTCTTTATACAAAAAGTGAAAATAAAAGCTCCTTTAACCGGGAGCTTTTTTTATAGGGTAGGCATGGTAAATATTTTTGCCAAGGTATCACTTTGCATAGCATGTTTACGGTTAAGAAAATCGGAGACACGGGCTTGGGAAATACCCGTATTTTCTTTGATGTGGGTCTGTTTGACTTGATGCAGTTTCATAAATTCGTTCGTCATCCTGACAAAATCTACTTCACCTTTTCCGGTGGTCAATTGGGCGACAAACAAAGCCAGGGCTGGACTGTCCAAATTTTGGCCGTTCAGAACAACTTTAAAGACCTCCCGGAACAGTTCGAGCACATGGATTAACTCCCGTATTTTTTTGTTTTCAGGACTTTCGTGAAATTCCGTATGGAGCAACTCTAATTGTTTGTCTATAATCTGGATCATAAATCAATGATAAAAAGCATAAGTGCAAATTTTGCACTTATGGATAATAAAACCTTAACCCCGTATTGTTTTTTTGTTCTTTAAAAGTTTTTTGAACCTCCGGTCCCGTTCGGTTTTAGACGTGAAGGTATTTTCCAGGATTTTCCATGAATTGGTGTCCTTTGAAAAGTATTTGATATGTATTTTAGGGCTGTCCCCGCTACGAAGGATCGTATAGCCGTCGTTAGCCAGTTTAACGTGGTCGGACTGGGTAGATCGCAGTTGCAGTATATCGTTAAAAACACTGGTAAGTATATCGAGTTCAAGATCCCCGAATTGTTCGGTAAATTTAGCTTTCATCTCCAAATAACGTTCAAGACGTTCCCCATCCCCCATTTCTTGATGAACAGTATCATTTTTGTTTATATGGAATTCGGCCGATTTTATTGTTTTACCATTTTCTGGACTATTCTTTTCGCTGACCTGTTTTTTCTTTTTACCTACCGTTTTCCTTTGACGTACCTTTTTTACCTCTTTTTCTATTTGCTCAATATTTTCAATCGGTTTTTCTGCATCACTGGAAGCCAGTTCCTGGATTGTTGCTTTGGCTATTCTTTCTTTGCCGGAAAGAATATGTTTTTTTAGCTCAGGGGCAAGTTTATTGATACCATCCGCAAAGTCACCGGCATTTTTAACCGATCGTATGGAGCTTCCCGTTTCCTGTGAGATCTTATGTGCCGTGTTCCTTTCAATCTCCCCGTCAAAGTTCCTTTCATATTTACCTTTCTCATATTTGCTTGTGTTGTAGAGAAGGCCGGTTAAATAAGTTCTGTTTGCGTCCGATAGATTTCTTCTGCCCAGTTGTTTTTTTAACATCCAATTTTTTACCTCTACGAGAGAATTAAATTCTCTTTCCGTGGTTTTTGGAACCGGCATTTTATGTTTGAGCCTTATGATGTTACGGTTATGGCCGTCAACGATAATAGTTTTCCCGATAATATCCTTGTTTCCCCCTGCGGTTTTTTCAGTCGGTATCCACACATCCAAAGGGGTTTCTACGCCTAACTCCAAGATTGATTCCTCTAAATTTTTGTACTCTTCCGTGGTCAATGGAGGGATAAGCCTTTCAAGTTCCGGCAAAGCGGTCAATTCTTTCACTTCGGAACGAAACTGTCCGAGCCCCCCCTTTAATCCTAATTTTTTTGCCATTATGATATCCTTTTTAAAAACTCCTCGACAAATCCGTTATATGCGTTAGCACCCGACGAATTTGGTGCATAGTCAAAAATAGATTGTTTTGAAATACCTTGTTCCGAAAGCGCTATATTTTTTGGAATGATAGTTTGGCAAAGCAATTCAGAACGGTTTGAAATCAACTCATCTACGACTTCGGTCGCCAAGGTTGTGTTACTTTCGTGTTTGGTCACAAGAATGTCGGTCACCTTCATATCCAGGTCCTGTTCCAACCGCTTTTCAAGGTTATAGTAACCCGTCAGAGACAAATAGTCGGAAAGTACGGGAACCATGATACGATCCGAGGCCACATAAGCATTTACGGTTAACATATTAAGGGCAGGGGCCAGGTCCAGTATGATGAAATCGTAATTTTCCTTGATGGGGTCGATCAGGCTTTTAAGTTTATTGTCTCCGCTTCTTAAAGACGACTGCAGCTCAAAATCGATTCCAATCATGGATTCGGAATTTGCGCCGACCACATGCATTTTGTCGCTGACCTTATGAATAAACAAATCTGTTTTTCCCCTCAAAGTATTGGAAACGCAACGTTCATCCGTTACTTCACCCAACAGCCCGAAAAGGTCGGTAAGATTAGCCTGGGGATCCAGATCGAAGGCCAGCACATCGAATCCCCTGTTGGCCAGTCCATGGGCCATATTTACGCTTGTGGTCGTTTTACCGGTTCCCCCTTTAAAATTGCTGATGGCAATAACAATGTTTTTTTTCATGCTATATTTTTGATAATAAAACCCTAATTTTCAAGAAGGCCAATTATTATAGAATATCAATACAAATATTAAAAAATTAAAACAGATAATAAGAGTTTTAAAGGGCAAAGAATGCGTATTGGCTTTTTTTACAAAGAAATTCGTGGCAAATTCCAATTGACACAATACATTACTCATTATTTAATCAATAAATATATCAAATATAGAATATTTATAATTCAAAATTAAAAAAAGTTAATGAATATCACTTCATTGTATGAATAATTAATTTATGCATCTTTAATTTGCGCAAAAATCCGCTAGAGATTAATCAATGATTGGAAGATTAACGGGAGGCTCATAAAAAAATTAATATATTTGAATTTCCAACTTGAAGCCAGGAAATGACTTTACGGATAGATCTGTTCCATTTGCATCATAAGTGCAAAATTTGCACTTATGAAACCGATATACGTCGGAAACAATAAAAAATTCGTGTGGCAAGAATAATAGGGCACATGATCCTTCAAAAAATAGTATTCAAAAGATACATTTTGTTTAATTATGAATATTTTTACACTTTTGGTAATGATATGTCTAATAAAATCCCCCGCGGAGCGACGTTTTTAAATGCACATTTATTATTTAAATATAACGTTATGTGATTTTCTTGAAAGTATGGAAAGTGTATTTTTTAGAGAAACTGTCAGAACTATACTTATGTCAAGTAGGATAAAAATCACGCCTTTTAAATTAAAACTATAGTAGTGAATAAATATCTTTAAACTAATTTAGATAGAGAATAGCTACCTTTGTAACTATCTATTTTACAGTTGTATATAAGCTCTTAAATGACGGAAATACAGTATATAATGACGGATATACAGTTTAAAATGACACATTTTCAGTTTATTAAATGACGGATATACAGTTTAAAATGACGGATATACAGTTCCTTAGGATTTTCAACATATTAAATGACAAAGACGCTTGTGCTTGTCATTAATATTTGTAATTTTGATTTTAAATCATACTCAAATCAATATATTGTGAGCGAAAATCCCAGCTATAATTCATTCCAGTTCCCAAACGTTCTAAACAAAGCCGTTCATAACTTTGAATCAGCTCTTTCTAAAAGAATGTTTTATGTACTCATGACAAAGCTAAAAAAGAGTACAGAACTACAAATTGATTTTAACCAAAATCTTTGGATAGAAGTCCCCACGGTTTTATTGAAGCAACAACACCATGATGCTCTGGCCAAAGCAGCCGACGAACTACAGGCTGCTAAGTTTTCCTTCATGGATCCCAAAAACGAACGATTCAACAAAATAACACCTTTCCCTGTGGTTCAATACCAAAAAAGATGGGGGTATGTAAGAATTAAGGTAGAAAATGAAGCTTTGCAATTCCTGGCCCAGCTTACTTCCGGCTATATTTGGATACGTTTAAAGTCCATTCTGTCGTTAAATAGTAAATATTCACAGCGATGGTATGAGTTGTTCATGTCCAGAAAAGACTTTGGGGAATGGAAAAATGTAGAGATAGACTACATAAAAAAAATCATGCAAATAGAGGATAGCTATAAAGACAATGCCGGATTCTTACGCCGCGTAGTATATGAACCTATTAAAGAAATCAATAACAAAACCCCTCTATTTATTGAGTATACGCCAATAAACAATCAAAAGCGTCCCATCTTAGGCTTTGACTTTACCATACAGAATCAGGAAGCAAAAGGGGAAGCAGAAATATATGCAAAAATAGAGAAATATTATGACGAGCTGCATAAAATGCAGCCTCACCAGATAGCCCAAAAGATGACTAACCTGATACAGGAATACGGACTTCCACCAAAGATCTATGAAGAAATGATGGCTAATGTATCCTTGATAGATGCTGTGCTGGAGGCAGATGTGAAGATTAAGGCTGGTCATGTTAATATAGAAACTACAAAAAATCGGTATATGGGTGGCGTTATCAAAAACGCACGCAGAAATGTTAAAAATAAGTAGTTTGCTTAAATGACGGATTTGCAGTTTACGTCATTGTGTCGGCCATTATTGCCATCTAATATCCCATGAGCCGTAGCGTACAACTGCATTCACGTCATTTTAGCGCCACATCCCTTATCTTAAATGACGGATTTACAGTTGAGACAATTTCACAGCACTTGTTTCCTGACTTCGACACTTTTCTGAGGATTAAATCATAAATAACACATAATCAGCCTTATATATCTTTTGCGAGGGTGATTTTGGGTGTCCCAGGATA
>NZ_FXTB01000013.1 GCF_900182605.1 Saccharicrinis carchari | reverse complement strand
TGAGCTACTGCCGGGAAACTGGAATCCCAGAGCGTAATAGCAACAGGTACTTAAAATGTATCAGATAAAATAGGTGTACTTGCTCGGACGCTTACCGTTAATTGTTCCTATTTATTAGATTCACAATCACTTTTACCATGGTGTCTTTCTCTTCAGGTTTACTCACTGCAATCATTAAGGTCAATGCAACCAAAGTATTATCAGCAATTCTCTTGTTTCCATTGCTGTCAAACAATATTCCGTTTTTTTCTAAAAAGTAGAGAAATCAAAATGCTGCAATCCTCTTATTTCCATCGGAAAACGAATGATTCTTTGTGATGAAATACAATAAATTAGCCGCTTTCTCCTCAATGCTTGGATATAAATCTTGACCTCCGAATGTTTGGTAAATTGTTGTTATTGAGCTTTTGAATGATTCATCCTTTTCATTCCCAAATAAATCACTATTCCCATGAGCTTTCTTTGCTGTCAATATTTGTCTCATGGCTTCATCATAAGTCAGTTGATATTTTTCTTTTCCCGAAGTGTCTTTTATTTCAAGTTTTTGATAATCATATTGGTCTAAAATATCTAAAGCATAGGCATAATTTGAAATTATTTTAAGCAATCCAATACTTTCATCGTTTGTCAGAGCTTTATAATCCAGAACATTTCCTAATAACTTAACAGAATCTTGCAATTCTTTTAGTTGCTCATTTTGCTGAGCAAGACGATTTTTATCTAACGCATATCCCTTTAAAAGATATTCTTTCAGAATACTGTTCGCCCAAATTCTGAATTGAACACCTTGTTTTGAATTAACTCGATATCCAACTGATATTATAGCATCAAGATTATACAGTTTTACTTTTCGTCGAACATTTCTTTGTCCTTCTTTTTGAACTACCGAGGAATCCTCGGTAGTTGATTTTTCATCTAATTCTCCCGATTTATAAATATTCTTAAGATGCAGGCTTATAGTATCTGTATCTTTATTAAAAAGTTGAGCCATCTGCTTTTGTGAAAGCCAAACAGTCTCATTGTCAAATTTTACAATAACCTCTGTACTTCCATTTACCGTTTGATATATCTGTATATTAGCATTTTCCATGTTTCAAAATTTTCTCAAATATACAAATCTTAATCACGATATTTATTTTGATTGCTGGATGCTCTTCCTAATGCATGCCAACGGTTGGTATAAATTTTCGTTGCGGATTGCGGAGTGATTTCCTGTCGTGCCGCACCGCCGTTGTTGCGGGCTAAACAGTTTGTTGTCAGCACAAAAACCGCAATGAAATTTATACATTGTTGTGTGGCGTAATTCTTTGTTTATCATCAAAATCGAATACCAAGTCTAATCGGAACTAACAATGATTGCTGTGTCATGGTAAATCCTGATTTTGCGTAAATATCCATTTTCTCAGTCAGTCTATAATTTAGTCCTACACAAAATTCTCCAAACCCAGTCCCTGTGCCATTCTCATATTGATTCCATATATGACTATATCCTATTTTCAAGTTAATCAACGGTGTCAATCTGGTTTTTAGGGGTAAATATTCAAAGTCTGAAAATATTGAGAATCCGCTTACCCCTTCAAAATTTAAATACCCAAGTCCAATTCCTGTAAATAATTTATTTTTGAAGTCAAATCCATTTATAATATTAAAGTCGATACCGTTTTCTTCGTCTAAATTGTATCCTTTCCAATTTGGCCCAGGGTCAACTTGAACCGTATTAAATTGATATTTTAAAAATCCTGTCTCGGCTTTTATTGAATAATTAATCTGTGAATATCCTTGATTAGCAATCAAAATTGTAATCAATCCAATGATAAAAAGGCTTTTTCTATTCATTTAATTCTCTTGTTAAAAACTAATGTTTCTGGTTCGGTCTTATTATGCCACACAACTTTAAAATAACCTCACCCCACTTGTCTTTATTTCTCCTATTGACTCTATTTAATAGAGCTTATCACTTACCCCTTGGGTCAGTAAGGTCATATGGCTTTATGTTTAGCATTTCAAATATAGCGATTTGCCTGAACAAATATGAGGTAACGTTTAAAAACCATTGGACATATTGAAGCATCGAACAAAATCCTACGCACCAAGGCAATTAATTATCCGGCCCATACAAAAAAAGTGAAGATGAGGATGAGTAAACGATGAGAATGCGATGGGTTGGGGCCTACATCTGTACGAAGAAGCACTAAGCAGATGAGTTGGTGCTAGCATTTGGCTTACGGCTTGCCTTACGCATCGAGGTTGGGAGGCAAGGTATCCCATCCGTATGCCCAAAACAAATATAACCTGCATTATCCTACTCAATGCGCGTCGATGCCGTGCAGCATGCGCAGAGAATGTTCGATGGTTGGGTTAATCAGCGATAAATATTCGTTAACGGCTTTAACGCTGCCCGGTAATACATACACCAATGTTTTTCCCATTACCCCTGCAATGCTTCTGCTCAACAAAGCATTGGGCTTATCCAAACCATACTTCACACGGATAGCCTCCATGATGCCGGGGATCTCTTTATCCAACAGGGGCTTTACGATATCGGGCGTATGGTCACGCGGACCAATGCCGGTGCCGCCGGTGGTAACAAGCACGTCGAAACCTGCCGATCGCGACTCGCGCATCACCTTCTCTATTTGGCTTTTATCGTCGGGCAGAATGGTACGTTTAAAGCTGTAATGCCTACCGTTTTTATCAAAAAAGGATTTGAGTGTTTTTTCGGCAAAAGGGCCGCTTTTATCTTCATAAATCCCCGCATGGGCACGGTCGCTCAAGGTGATGATATGTACCTTTATTTGGCGGGGTATATACTCGAAAACATCGCCGGGTTTTAATATTCCACCCGAAAGTACCCGGCAAAAAATCCCCTCCCTGGGCATTACGCAGTCACCCACCAAGGTTTTTATCTCGCATCCGTTGTGGCATTTCTTCCCTATTTGCGTAACCTCCAGCTCAATATCGCCACACACAAAGCGGTCGAATATTATACTGTGATGAAGGGCGAGACCTTCGGTTGTGATGTTCTCGGCAAAATCGCCATAATTAAGATCGATACCGGAAGCCTCCTTTGTTTTCCGGTAGCTTTCGATACCCAACAGGCTCACCTGACGGTGCCAGGGGCCGGAATGTGCATCGCCCGAAACGCCGGTGTCATTGAGCACTATGGTTTTGGAAGGCGTTTTTATCGTACCCTTTTTCTCGGATAGGTTAACGGATTTTACGTTGAATTTTTGCATCTGTTTATTATTAAATAATATAACTTTAATCTGCATCATATTACGGAAGTTGCAAGACAAAGCTGTTTTCTAAACCTTCGTTTTCTCGAGTAGTTTAATCCCGGTCATCACCATATCCTTGTCCACCGCTTTGCACATATCATATATGGTGAGTAAGGCAACACTCACCGCCGTGAGGGCTTCCATCTCTACCCCTGTCTTCCCCTCGCACCTGGATAGGGAAAAGACCTGGATGCCATCGCTCTTCAATTCAAAATCCACATCCACCTTGCTTAACAGCAAAGCATGACACAGCGGAATGATGAAATGGGTCTGTTTGGCGGCTTGTATGGCCGCAATGCGCGCCACGGAGAGCACGTCGCCTTTTTTTATCAAATTCCCCTGAATCAAGGCAATGGTTTGTGGATGTAGTTGGATGAACCCGGTAGCTTTGGCCGTTCGCTTTTGAAAGGGCTTATCGCCTACATCTACCATTTTGGCTTCACCTTGCTTGTTTACATGTGTTAGCTTATCAGACATATATTTATACTTATTTTAATTTGGACAAAAAGATGAATTAACGTAAACTTTGAACATCGGGAGGATTATTATTATATGGATCCATTTTACCCCCCGATATTATAAAATTTATGGTTCTTGCTCACGGTACCTCTGGCAGGTTTGGCTCCAAGAGCCAACATAAACGCTTCTTTAATACCGTGTTCTTTTACATTAAAGCCCTTACCGCTAAACAAACAGGGTTTTATTTCGCCATTGGCCATCAGCCTTAGGCGGTTGCATATTTTGCAGTTGCCGCCTTCGCCACCCTCCACAACCGAGAAATCGCCTGTTTCCAAATCCATCTGTCGGATAAAACGGATGGATAAACCCTCATTGGCACAAAACTGTTTGAGCGCATCTATATCCTGCTTTTTTGACGATGGCGTTTTTACCGTGTTTATTTTAATAGGAGTTAGTCCCGCATCCCGCGCAGCAGCTATTCCTCTTTTCACATCTTCCAGATTGCCCAGGCGCGTTATGTTTTTAAAATCCTCGGCATCGAGGGTATCCAGGCTAATGTTAACCCTGGTCAAGCCCGCTTTTTTTAGGTCGGCGGCATATTTGTCCAGCAGTACGCCATTGGTTGTCATGGCCACCTCCTGAATACCTTCGACCTGACTTATCATTTCCACCAAATGCACAATTCCTTTGCGCACCAGAGGCTCCCCGCCCGTAAGACGTATCTTTGTTATGCCCAGCATCGCCCCTTGGCGTATTACTTCTGCTATTTCCTCCAGGCTCAACACCTCGTCCTTAGGCATTAATTCAATACCTCCGGCAGGCATGCAGTACCGGCACCTTAAATTACATCTGTCGGTTACGGATACCCGCAGATAAGTTATCCTCCTGTTAAATGAATCGAACATATACCAAATCTCCTTTCTTCACTTCCTTGATACCTATGGGCAGTTCAAACAAAACCTGAGCACCGCTTAAACCGCCAATATGCGCCGAGCCATGGAATTCAACGGGCTCCACTTCATTATTTTGGTTGATAAACCCGGGAGCCAAAAGCAAACGCGCATCGTTACGACGCTTAAAATTACTATGGATAGGCAAGCACACGCGCATTGCCCGGTAAACATACCTCATCAGGGCATACAGAAACGGACGTACATAAAGCTCAAACTGAATAAATGACGATACCGGGTTGCCGGAAAGTCCGAAACAATAGCGCTTCCCTTTTTGGGCGAACACCATGGGCTTGCCGGGCTGTATGGCTGTTTTTGAGATTAGGATGTCGAACCCCAATTTTTGCAGTATCCCGGGTATCAAATCGTACTCGCCCACTGAAACACCTCCGGTAAGTAATAGAACATCACTTTTTTCGAAGGCTCTGGTAATTGTTTGTTCCAACAGCGCCTCATCGTCTTTGGTAATTCCTATATAATTGGCCTTGATAGCCATATCTTTTAATTGCGCCAGCAACTGCGACGAGTTGGAGTTGCGTATCTGAAAAGGTTGGGGCTTCTCCTGCGGCTCCACCAGTTCGGTGCCACTGACCATGACCGAAACCTCCGGCTTTTTATACACCTCAACCTCGGTAGCGCCTGCCATAGCCAGCAATGGCAAGTGCCGTGCACAAAGCAGCGTGGAATCGGGCAATAGGGAATCCCCTGCACGGGCATCTTCGCCCCGATAACTGATGTTGTTTTTGGTGTTTTCATTGGTACACCTTATCCTGTCCGTATCTACCATTTCGGCATCCTCAACCATAAAGACACAATCGGCACCTTCGGGCACCACGGCTCCCGTCATAATTTTGGCACATTGGTTTTTTCCGATTGCTTTCTCCGGATCCTTGCCGGCATAAATAGTTTCTATCACTTGCAAGGTATTGCCTAAATCAACCTTACGGCAAGCATAACCGTCCATGGCCGATTTGTTAAAGGGTGGCATATCCATATCTATGCGCACATTGCCGGCCAACACACGTTGGTGGGCATCGTTTATCTCTACTTTTTCGCTTGGCAAAGGCAATGCCTGTTCCACAATTATTTTCAGTGCATCAGTATATTCAATCATGATTGTTTTGTTTTTGTTATACCTCCGTTGATAAATGCTATCTTTTCAATATCGAGCCCGGCGGCTTCGTCGGGTGTGACATTTATCCTACTCCTTCCCTCTCTCACTAATTTCTCTTTAGATGTATCCTTGCCGCGGATATAATAAAAAATGGAGGGTTCGAGAATATTGTACAAACCCCCGGATTCTATGATAAGCGGTTTATCCATTGGCAATAATTGCCGCAATTGTTCAAACATAACCGGGAGATGCTCGTTTTTGCATTGCACATAAAACACCGTCGTGGCACCGGCCTTTAGCATTCGGGAGCTATCCTTTGAGCTGTCGAGGGTTTCATTCACGATGCAGCAATCAGAAGTCTCCATAAGGATATCGGCTTCTTTGTCTAAAACGTGAAAATGGGAAGATATCTTGACCGCATATACTTCGGTGGTTTTGGCAAGCTGCGCAATAACCCTGCACGCCAGGGTAGTTTTTCCCACATTGCGTCCGTTACCGGCTATTAATAGTATGTTGGGATAGTAGTTCATATTAAGATAAATATATAAGTTTTATCCCGGCGAACAGAAGCACAAACGACAGCACATACATAAGTTGAACCGGGGCCATCCGTTTTTGCCCCAGGCTTGAACCGAGCATACTGCCGACAATTCCAATAACAATTAAAATATAAATACTGCCGATGGGTTCGAAACCTTTGCTGAGCACACCCAATATGCCACTAGCCGAATTAAGAAATATAAAAACAGCCGAAATGGCCGCGGTTTCCTTTATGCTGGCCCATCCCATCAATAACAACAGCGGACTTAAAATGATACCTCCACCAATGCCTATCATCCCCGAAAAGAAACCCAGCACCGCCCCAAAAAAAAGTGCCATTGGTAGGTTCATAGGCTTGGCAGCCTTTTCGGGTTTACCAAAAAACAGCATACGGGCAACTGCGATCAATAAAAATAAGCCGAGGATAATTTGATAAGTTTTGGGTTCTACATCAACCCTGGCGCCAATAAACGATAGAGGAATTGACAGCACAATAAATGGCAACAATAGTTTTAAACGAAAATAACCGCCTTTGTAGAAATAATAAAAGGAGATGCCGGCAACAAACAAATTTAACGTGAGGGCAGAGGCACGCATATATTCGGGCTCCACAGCAAACAAAGCCATGATTGCCAAGTACCCACTTGCCCCGCCGTGCCCTACCGACGAATACAGTATGGAGGTAATAAATATAGCCACGAAGAAAAGTAATTCTGCTTCCATTCTATTTGTTTTAATACATCTCAACATATAGAAAAACAGAAAGGTAGGTCAATAAACATATTAACCGGCACCGTGGCAACCCACATCCGTTATGCACAGTGCAAACAGATCCGATATGGGCTGCAACACCCGCGCACCAACTAAGTGCGTATTTTATCCTTTCTCCTTTCCAAGTCATTCTGATTTTCATCAGAAATCGGGAGGATTGACCGTTTCCCGTCAATCCCATCGGTTGCCATTCCTTGTCCTTTGATTTAGGAACGGAACTCGAAGAAAATTAGCAATCAGTGTTCAGTTTTTAGTAGTCAGTGTCAGTTTTCAGTAATCAGTAAACAGTAATCGGTAATCAGTAATCAGTAACTCTGAACTCTAAACCCCTTGTCCGGCTACTGACGGATAAACGCTAAGCCCTAGACTCTGAACTCTAAACTCTAAACATATAACTCTAAATAATAGTTGCTCTCCGGGGATAAATCTATATCTTTTTTTTTAAATCTCCCCCGTATTTAATTTCTCTGGCATCCATACTCTCATTGTTAAGCCATTGGGGCGTATCATCGGCCAGGTCGAGTTTGTCGCGTTCTTGCTCCAGCTCGTCCTCGCTATAAGCGTAAACCATTTCAACGGCAACAACATCACGGATTTGCTCAATGGTTTTTACCAAGGCTATCTCGCCGCTCACATCCGCTGCTTCGAGGGTTACGATAATCCTACTGCTTTGGTTAAGATGGATTTCGCATCCCTCTACCCCTTTCAAGGCATTTAACACGGCAGTATCCGAACCGGGTTTTACTTTTACTATGGCACCTGATATATTCATACTTAATTAATCCCTTCTTTCACTTGATCTTCTAAATTCGATTTCTCCAGCCCAAACTCCTGCCTGAATTCCGGTGTAAACAGGTTTTCGATATCAACGCTGACAGTGGCCTGCGGTACGTGGCACTGGTTACAGTTAAAATACTGGTTGTTTAATCTGTCCATATTTTGAACCGTCAACGAATCGCTGGCTGGCGTTTTATACACCCCATCTTCCAAAACCGGTTGTGGCCGCCAGTTGGCAAAGTGCGTGCTTGAAATAGGAACAGCCCCTGATTCTTCGGCTTTATCGGGCAAGTGACAGGTCAGGCAGATGTTGTTATCAAGTTTGATGGGCAAAAAACCATTTACGGTATGCGGTATCATGGGAGGCGCATTTTCATAAGCCCTATCAATAAGCTCGGCACTCCCCGGCTTCGATTCACTGTACTTGGGTTTCTCGCTTAAATTGGTGTCCTCCGATTTTACATCGGCATCGATAAGGCCCAGTTTGTTTTCGTCGATATATTCTTTGCCGCCCCGGTTGTTGGTGCAAGAGCCTAAAACAAAGAGGCTGATTGTTGTGAGGATAAGTATGTTTTTTTTCATTTTATTTTTTTATCGTTCTTAAACTTAGGTTTAATGCATTGTCCTGGCACACTTCGATGCATCGGGCACAGTTGGTACATTCGGATGGTTTTATGATGCCCGATTTTTTGGTGACGATACGCAGCACCTGCTTCTCGGGGCACACCGCAAAGCATTTCATACATTGGGTACAATTATCCTTGTTGTGATATACTTTGATCAAAGCGTATTTGCTGATGAGTGCATAAAATACGCCCAGGGGGCACAAATGGCCGCACCAGCCGAATTTGGTAAGGGACAGGTCGAACAAGAACACAGCCAATACGATGGCCCAACCGGCACCCATCCCGAATATCGCGCCGCGGTGCAAAATGGAGATGGGGCTTACCGCCTCAAAAGCCGCATATCCCAATATTATCGATAATACGATTCCCAAACCCAACACCCAATATCTTGCTTTTCGCGATATGGAAAGGCTGCTTTTTAAACCGAGCTTGTTATGTATCCAGGTTGCAAAATCCTCCACTATATTCATGGGACAAACCCAGGAGCAAAACATCCTACCAAATAAAATACCATACACAAGCAGGATTATGGCAGCCCCGAGGAGCAATTCGGCAGAGGCCATAAATCCGCTGGCCAACACTTGCACAACCGCATACGGATCGGCCAAGGGAACCGTATCGAACAGCAATGCCGAACTAAAATTACCCCTTAGAATATTCCAACCCAGGTAATTGGCGCCCACAAACAAACCGAGCAGAACCAATTGTGTTGTCCTACGGCCAATCAAAAAACGATATTTCTTTAATACGCCCATATATTAATCCATCAGTGGTTCGTCGTCGTTTAAGTAATCGAGTGCCGATTCAATGTCTTTTTTGTCTGAATCTGCTGCTTCCTTAATCGATTCTATGCGCTGTTCGTCGTCCTGCTCCCAGCTTTTAATGTAATGCTCGCCTACCTTGCCCGTAGAAATATCCCTGGGCAGCACGCGTATGGCGGCTTTTTCTACCACGCAAACCTTCTCGCAAAGACCGCATCCCGTACACACTTCGCTATTGATAACAGGTTGCAGATTGGCATGTTTCCCGGTTACCTCATTTTTCACCTTTTGTAGCACTATGGCCTCGTCCATTAACGGACATGCGCGGTAGCAGGCATCGCATTGAATGCCCCAATAGGCAATGCAGGTTTCTTTATGGATAACGGCCAATCCCATCCGGGCATTGTTGATGTCGGGCTTGGCATCCCCTTTCGTGAGCTTAGCCAAATCCAGCGCCCCCGACGGACAAGCATCGGTACAAGGGTAATCGGTACACAAATAGCAAGGCACCTGCCGCGGGGTGTAATAAGGTGTGCCCACGCCCATGTTTTGGGTAGGGGTGGCCAATTGCAAGGTATCGTAGGGGCAGGCCTCCACACATTTACCGCACTTGATGCAAGCCTGAATAAAGTCAGTGCCATCGAGCGCGCCCGGAGGTCGCAGGGCGAGGGGTGCCGAAACGCTGCCCTCGGCGACAGCACCCCAGAGGAGTCCTCCGCCACCGGCAGCGACCGATGCTTTGAAGAGTTTTTTTAATATTTCGCGACGCGTACTCATTTTATCCGTGTATAATTAATTAAACTGCCTTTAGCAGACAGGGTGACTGGGTTGCCCCGGTATGAAAAACCCTATTTGGCATGATGCACTGCACTTTTATTAGAAACAAACCACTCTAAACTTTCTACCAAACATGAAACTTCTGCACTCTCCTCTAGCCGGAGGGGCTCTTACTTTCTTGTTTTGATACAAGAAAGTAAGCAAAGAAAATCAAGGCTGCCGAAAAATATCATCTGTCTCTTTCCAATGCCCAAATGCGGCCGGGTGATCTCCGAACCAGTTCGAAGCTTCCCGGTCTTACTAAGGCATCGCTTCGAGCCCTATAATATTTTTCAGGAGGCCGATCCTGCCAGCACTAAGCATCTATCCAAAAATTAAAATGTTTATTACAAATTATCGTTAACATAGCCTGTCCCGCCATTGCGGGAGGCTATTCTCCTGTGTGAAATTTAGTATTAATAAAGTTCATGGTCGTTTCATCTTTTTTATCAAGCTTTATATAATTTTACGGCACACTTCTTAAAGTCGGTCTGCTTTGAGAGAGGGCAGGTGGCATCCAATGTAACTTTATTGATAAACACCTTTTCGTCGAACCAGGGTACAAATACCATCCCTCGTGGCATCCTGTTTCTACCGCGTGTTTGCACGTGTGCCTTTATCTTTCCTCTTCGCGATTCTATCCAAATGAGGTCGCCGTCGATAAAGCCTTTTTTAGCTGCATCTTTGGGGTGCATATAACACAAAGCCTCGGGCACCGCCCTGTACAATTCGGGCACGCGCATGGTCATGGTGCCGCTGTGCCAGTGTTCGAGCACACGGCCGGTACTTAACCATATCGGATACTCGGCATCGGGTATCTCGGGCGCTTCCATATACGGACGGAAGAATATCTTTGCCCTGTTCTTCATCTCCTTTTTAGGCTTTGCCGGGTTGGGTTTTACCAAATCACCCTGCGCCAAAGTTTTCATGGCTTCCCCATAGAAAGCAAAATCGCCAATCCCGGCATTTTTGGCATAGGGATCGTATTTAGAATTAAATCGCCATAGGGTCTCTTTCCCATCTACCACGGGCCATTTTAAGCCCCGTACTTTATGGTAAACATCAAAATACGCCAGATCGTGCGCATGGCCGGCACCAAACTCCCGATACTCTTCCCACAGGTATTTTTGCAAGAAAAAGCCATACCCTTTAAAGTTCTCACCGCTGCCATCCCGAACACCTCTTTTATCACCTTGTGCTTCGGTGTTCTTTACACCGTCGCCCACCGGATCGGGCCAGGCAAAAGCCCTGGCTTCCTTGTTGGCATAGAGTACGTCGTACAATGTATCCGTCAGTTTATAGCCCATGTCCTGCGCTTGTTGCAACACATCGGGAAGCCCCCCTTCCAGTCCGGGTATTTTTTGTGCGCCCCACACTTCGCGTATCTGAAAGCGTTTGGCCAGTTCGGCGTATTGCCATATATCAGGCATGGCATCGCCAACGGGCGTTACCTGCTGTTTCCAGTGTTGGGTCCGTCGTTCGGCATTGCCATAGGCGCCCCATTTTTCAAATATCATGGCCGAGGGTAAAATCAAGTCCGATACCTTGGCAGATATGCCGGGATACCCATCGCTGCACACGATAAAGTTATCCATTTTTCGGGCGGCCTTAAGCCAGTGGTTGGCATTGGCTGTATTCTGATAGGGGTTGCACACATTTATCCAGGCAAACTTGATAAGTCCATCCTCCAGATCGCGATGAATTTTCATGGTGTGGGAGCCTATTTTACCGTTTAGCGTGCCTTCGGGTAACTTCCATATCTTCTCTGCAATGGCACGGTGCTTCGGATTGTCCACTACCATATCGGCCGGCAGGCGATGGGCAAAAGTACCCACTTCGCGCGCAGTTCCGCAGGCGGATGGCTGACCGGTAAGGCTAAAGGCGCCATTGCCCGGTTGTGCCTGCTTGCCCAGCAGTAGATGCACCATATAAGCCTGCTCGTTGACCCAGGAACCCCGCGTATGCTGGTTGAAGCCCATGGTCCAGAAGGACGCAACGCTACGGCCTTTCTCGATGTAATAGTCGGCCAGCTCCTTTAATTTCTTTTTATATACTTCTATGTCTTCCTCCTCATCGCCTTTGGAAACATCGGCCACAAAATCGAGGGTGTACGGTGCCAGGGCTTTTTTAAAGTCGGCAAAAGTGATAATCCAATGCTTACCCGCCGTGTTGCGGTTCTTCATCTCCATCACATCGCCCTCTTTGTAACCCAGATACGACAATGCCTTTGCCTCATCTTTTGTTAACACCTTGGATGACTCAATGCGTACTGTCTCTTTTTCTTTATCGGTAAATTTTTCATGCTCAGCTGTTCTCATGCCGTAGCCTATATCCACCACCCCGGTAACAAACTCGGTATATTTGTTCACAAATTCCCAATCGATGGCTTCGGGATGGTTAAAAACGATTTCGTGAGCGATGTAGTTCCAGATGGCCAGGTCGGTATTTGGCTTGAAGATAATCTCCGTATCGGCCACATCGGATGTGCGGTTACTGTAGGTAGAAAGATTGACCACCTTTACCCTGTTGGGGGCACTCAGCTTCCGGTCTGTTGCCCGCGACCAGAGTATGGGGTGCATCTCTGCCATGTTGGCTCCCCAGGTAACAATGGTATCGGTAAGCTCAATATCGTCGTAATTGCCCGATGGCTCATCGATACCAAAGGTTTGCATAAAACCCACCACGGCCGATGCCATGCAATGACGGGCATTGGGGTCGATATTATTGGAGCGGAACCCGGCTTTCATAAACTTACTGGCCGCATAGCCTTCCATAATGGTATGCTGTCCGGAACTGAAAACAGCTATTCCGGTGGGACCCAATTCCTTGAGCGCCTTTTTCATGTGCTTTTCCATTTCGTCGAAGGCACGCTGCCAACTGACGGGCTTAAACTTACCTGCCTTACTAAAATTACCCTGCTCATCTACCCTTAACAATGGCTTTTTAAGGCGGTCGGCGCCATACATTATTTTAGCGTTAAAATAGCCTTTAATACAGTTTAAGCCGCGGTTTACGGGTGCCAGAGGATCGCCTTTCACGGCCACTATCCTATCGTTTCTGGTGGCTACCATAATGCCGCAACCGGTGCCGCAGAACCGGCATACCCCTTTATCCCATTTCCATTGGTTTTCGCCCTCATTGGCTGCTGCCTGAATGGACTGAGGAATGGTGAGGCCGGCCGCAGTTGCTGCAGCTACTGCTGCAGAGCTTTTTATGAAATTTCTTCTGTTCAGTTCCATATCATTTTAATTTCTTAATTTTCCTTAAACCGAGCACTACATAGGCTATGGCACCCCAGATACTGATGAGACTTATGGTGAAGATGGCAATCAGCCATATCGGTGTTTTTTTGGCCGTGCTCCACAGGTTGCGCCCTGCAATAAGACTTTCGGCCACGTTAGGTTCCGTAATATTTAGCTTCTGCACTTTCTTAATTGAGCCATAACCTTTAGATGCTTTTACGAGCATTTCGATGTTCCCTTCGCTATCGCCGGGCAGTTTGTAGTCCACATCAAAGTACGATATGCCCAGTTGGTTGGTTTGTACCTTCCCTAGTAGCATATTACCGAATAATCCTTTTACAAAAGCCGATACGGAAGCGCCGGGGACGCCCTCCCCCTCATCGTTAAATACTTTCACCACCAGCTTATCCACATTATCGTCAAAACTCAGTTTAAGGGTCAACACGGGTATCTCAATTCCTTCGAGGTCGGGTACGGGTTGTTTGTAATCTTCGTTAAAACTTCTGATATAAGCCACTAGGCTCCATATCTCTTCGGTAGAAAGGGCATCTCCAAAGCCCGGCATGGATCCTCGGCCTATCGCTATTTTATGAAACAATGCTCCGTCGGGTTGATTCTGAAATATTTCGCTTGCCACATCTCCGGGTGGGGGTGCCATGGGCGTAAAATTACCTTGCGTGGGATCGCCATGGCACGAGGTACAGGCATTATTGTAAATCACCTCGCCCGCCCGGGCAAACTCCTCGTCGAAAGTAAAGATGCTCACCTCCTCTTTGGCAGCATCGGGAACTACCCAGGCTTCCTGCGCCTTTACAACCATACAAGGCAACAGAATCGTTGCCAGGGTGATGATGATGATGTTTTTACTTTTTTTCATACGTTTTATATTTTACCTACTCCATCTACTCTGGATGTATTGCAATCCTGCTCTTTTACGACCTAATTATTTGATAGCTTACTACCGCTTTCCTGTTCAATTTCTTCTTTCATTTCCCAGATCGGTACCACGGGAAATAGTTTCGACAAAAGGGTCATGATGATGAGTACCAGTACAAAAGAACCTACCGTAATGGCTATTTCGGGCATGGTAGGGGAGTAGTGCATAAATTTTTCGGGCACGTTCTGGATAGGGAAATAGGGGTGCTGCTGAACCGGAACCACTATCAGGTATCGTTTGAACCATGCCCCGGCCAGTACTGCCACCGAGATAATGGTTGCCGGGAGGGGCTTTCGCATTGCCGGCAAGAGCAATAATACAAACGGGATAATCAAGCCTCCGACCTGCACAATCCAATATAACAGCGCGTCGTGTCCATAAAGCATACTTTTAAGATGTTCGGCATCACCACCTTTAAATTTATAGGCCGGAACAATTACCTCGTTAATGTTAAAATACACATACACCAACGATACCAGTACTAATAACTTACCCATCTTGTCAAAGTGTACATCGGTAATATAATGGTGTAGTTTAAAGCTTTTTTGATAAAAGTACATGGCGATAATTACGGCGGCGCAACCGGCTACAAAAGCCCCGGAAACAAAGTACGGTCCAAAAATTGGCGAATCCCATCCCGCCCTCAGCGTCATGGCAAAAAGCCATGAGGTAACGGTATGTATGGCAAGGGCAACCGGAATGATGAGCACCATGAGCAGGCGCATATATTTTTTTACCAGTTTGAATTGTTCCGGTTTATCGGCCCAGCCCAAAGAGAGTATTTTGTACAGTTTGCGTTGTATGCGGGGAAGACCTGATGTGTTTTTTTCGCATAAATTCATATCCGGGATAAGGGGCAAATAGAGCAGCAAGAGGCTTAGGGTTACATAAGTCATTACCACGGCAATATCCCAAACAATAGGCGATTGTATGCGGCCATACATAAAAACATGATGCAGCCTGTCGGGCCGGCCCATATCTGTAATAATTACCAGTCCGGCCACCATGGCAAATGCCACGGCAATGATTTCGGAGATACGTGCAATGGGTTTGATCCATTTAACGCCCAGCAAGCCCATAACCGAACTGATGAGCATGCCGATGAGGCTGGCGGCTACAAAAAATACAAAGTTTGAGATGTATATACCCCACGAAACAAAATCACTTAGACCGGTGACCCCTAAACCATCGCGGAGTTGCAGGTAATAATAAAACAAGCAGGCGGCGAGGATGGCAAATAACGATCCGAGCCATATTTTTGAAGGCGTGCTCCAGTTTACATTGGCCAGCAACTCCTCATTGATAACAGCCGGCGTTTTTGATTTTAACAGATCCATAACTATTGTCTTGGTATATATTTAGTTCATCTAAGAAAACCCTCTGTTTTATTAATACTTCTTCGTGATTACCCCTAACCCCTAAAGGGGAATTAACACTCCCCGGGGAGTTCAAATTCTCCCTTTAGGGAGTTAGAGGGTTTTGAAAAAAGAATTGTTGCGCTTTCTTATAGCCTCTATTTACGTTTTGCTGACTGATGGCGGTAGATAATAGACCCGTGGCATGGTTCCCAATTCCGGCATCAAGGTATAAGCAGCATTGTCTTTGAGCAAGGCACTTAGGCGAACCGTTTCATGGGTAGTGCCATTGGTTACTAAATCCTCAACCGAATCGCCAAAATAATACACCCCGTTGGGACAGGCCGAAACACAATAGGGTAACTTACCCTCGCGCACCCGGTCGGCACTAAAAGCACACTTGGTAACGGTACCCTTCTTCTGGGGCACATTCTTTTCCATGTCATATTCCACATCCTTATATTCTTCTGCATCCCTGGGCTCTGTCCAGTTAAAGGTACGTGCCGAATACGGACAGGCGGCGATGCAGAAACGGCAGCCGATACAGCGCTCGTTATCGATGAGCACAATACCATCGGAACGCTTAAAAGTGGCGTCAACGGGGCATACCGTCACGCAGGGTGGATTATCACAATGCTGGCAGAGCTTGGGCATAAAATAAGTAGAACCGTTAACCGGATCGTCCATCTGTAACACGTTGATGTGGTGTTGCTCGGGCTTTAGCTGGTGCGCAGCCTGGCAGGCGGTCATGCACTTGCGGGCATTTTTACATTTACCCAAATCAATAACCATCACAAATTTTCGGTTGGGCATACCTATACGTCCTCTGCTCAGCAAGTAGGATTGATCGGTATCCTTGGTGGCAGTCTTCAACTGGCTCTTGTCCACCTCTACCAGCTGGTTGTTGGCATCCAACAATTTAACTTTTTCCCCTGTTCCGCTCGTATCGTTTGATGAGCATCCGGTCAGCATGCCCGCTGATGAAACGGCACCTGCACTCACAACGCCCAGTTTCTGGAGAAAGTATCTTCTGGAGTTCTTTGGTTTATTTTCAGCACTCATTACCCTTTTGTTTATAGATTTACCAACTTTTACGATTCAAATTTAAGTAATTGGGTATTCTATTCCTACATTCCTACAATGGTGAAAAGGAAACCAAAAATACAATTAAGCATTCGGGATGCGCAAATCCTTTATTTGCAATTGTTTACAAAAATTAACAAAGCCGTGTCGAAGCTTAATTTAGAAACAATCTACTTAATATTGTGCTATCCAATATTGTCTGTGTATAAAATAAACAGTCGTATCTTTCTAATAGCACAATAAATTAAAAGTTGTCAATAAATTTTTTTAAACTATCTATTTAAAAAATAACTTATCTTGTTATTATATTCTAAAAAGCTATGACAACAACGGATTTTATATTACGACTTTTAGCTGCTATGGGCGCCGGATTGATTATTGGTTTTGAACGGCAATGGCAGCATAAATCTGCCGGATTACGCACCAACACATTGGTGGCAACAGGTGCGGCATTATTTGTTTTATTAAGCATAAATTTAACCCAGTATGGCGGGGACTCGACGCGCATCATTGGTCAGGTGGTTACGGGAATCGGATTTTTAGGTGCCGGTATTATATTTAAAGAAGGAAGTAATGTGCGTGGACTCACTACTGCAGCTACCGTATGGTGCAGTGCGGCAATCGGTAGTGTTGCCGCCGGGGGGTACTATTGGGAAACATTGATTGGTGTAGTGGCTGTTATCTCTATTAACCTTTTGCTCAACCCCCTGGGCCTGTGGTTATCTAAACGAAAATAATGAAGTGAATAGTTGAAATGAATAGTTGAAATGAGCCTAATGGTAGGATCTTGTACTACTATAAGTTGATTGATATGTCCGGCAAAATAGCCAAAAGTTCAACAATGAACCATGGTGTAGAAAGGAGGATTAAATCATAGAGTTTTAACCAAAAACAGTGTTTCTTCACGAATAAGCTTTTAAGGATACTGAGGTGTGGGTATCAGATTATAAAACATATACCCCAATAAGCTTGTACCAAAGGCTGCTACCTTTTTATTTTTCATCCCTAGGTTGGATTGCTAAATAAATCATAAGCTAAGTTTACCTGCTCTGGTTTACCTAGTACATACACAATATCGTTGGCTTTGAATACAATATCAGGTTCAGGATGTTCAATGATGGTGGTGTCTCTTTTTATGGCTACCAGGGTAACGCCTGTTTTGCTTCGCAATTGGGTTTCGAGCAGGGTTTTTCTGTCTGCTTCCGAATCGGGTTCTATTTTTATGGCCGAAATACTCATGTTGCGCAGCTCATAAAACACCGTAGGCGGATTAATGATGTCTTTCTCCGAAAATTTGCCCAAATTTAAATGTCGGATATGGGTTAGTATGCGACTTACTTCTCTTTGAGGATATGATTTTTTAACCAATATTCTGGTAAACAAATCAATGGCAATTTCCAGTTTTTCGGGTAAAATTTGATCTGCACCCAATTGGTACAGTTGTTCCAGGTTATCGATATTTTTGGCCTTAACAATGATATAAGCATTTGGATTTATCCGCCTTACCTTCTCTACGATGGTCATAGTGGGTATGAGGTTGCCTATGGAAACAATCACAATGTCGGCTGTTTCCACGTGGGCTTTTAACAATATCGGTTCATTTACGGCATCACCATATACGGTAAGGTCGCCGCCCCGCAATTTTTCCTTGGCCACCATGGGGTCAAAAACAATAGAAACTTGCTGCAGATTATTTAGTTTGGCCATTAACGAGAGTGACAGGGCACTTTTATCGGTTCCAATAATTACAAGGTGACTTTTTATGTCCGGGATATCCACTTCTTTTAAGGGAAAAATACCGTTGATAAGAATTTTAGGGAGTGGCAGTTTCATTAAAAGATTAGCAAAAGGTAGCGAATAACGCATCAAAAAAGGGGTTAATGCCATTGTTATTACCGCAACTGCCAGAAACAACTGATAGTAGAAATCGCTGATGATAGCATTGCTCTGGCCAATTTTGGCCAGGATAAATGAAAACTCTCCTACCTGGCTTAGTGCCAAACCAACCACTATCGTCCCTCTGAAGGTATGGCCCATAATAAAACCGGTTCCGCCTGCAATTACGGATTTAACAACAATAACCAGCACTACGCTAATAATAACCAGCTGATAGTTGTCAATTACAAAGTTTAAATCGAGCAGCATACCTATTGATACAAAGAAAAAACTGGTAAAAGTATCCTTAAACAATACAATGTTAGAAAACGCGCTGTGACTGTACTGCGAGTTAGATATCATTAAGCCCGCCAAAAAAGCGCCAAATGCCAGCGACATGCCTAATTGGTAGGTGAGCAAGGCAATGGTAAGGCAGATGAGAAGGATACTCATCATAAAAAGCTCCTGGTTTCTGGTTTTTGCAATCATATGCAACAGCATGGGCAGTAGCCATTTGCTGCCAACATAAACAAAGCCGATAATAAAAGCAGTTTTTAGCGAAAGAATTAAAATCTCGCGGGTAATATCTACATTATCGCCGCCCATTAAATTGGCAAATAGTAAAAGCGGAACTAATAAAATATCTTGGAAGATAAGGATGCCCAAGGTTGTTCGTCCATAGTTTGAGGTAAGTTCCGATCGTTCCTGCAATAGTTTAAGGACAATTGCCGAGCTGCTTAAAGCCGATAAAAAACCGATAAACAATCCTGATTGCCAGCTTAGATCGTAAAAATTGGATGCAACATAAAAAACACCTACGGTCAACGATACTTGCAGTAAACCGCCAAAAAAAACCAGTTTTCTTATTTTTAGTAAATGGGTTAACGAAAACTCCAGGCCAATGGTGAAAAGTAATAAGATAACTCCAATTTCGGCCAATAGCTCAATTTCGTGCTTGGCGCTTATCAATGCTAACAGATGAGGGCCGGCGAGGATTCCGGTTAGTAAATAACCAACGATAGTAGGTATTTTTATTTTGGTAAATATAAAGTTTACCAGGGTGGATAAGGCAAAGATGATTAATATCTGCTTGAGTATAAATAAATCCATATGAAGCGTTTATTAAGGGTCTTTCATGATGAGTTCTTGTTGCAAAATAGCGAAAATTTAAAGAAGAATTCGGTAATTTTTACCGTGAAATAAAAAATACCATAAATATCATTGTACGAATGTTATTTCTGAACTTTCTTCACGGTGTATTAACTTTATTAAGCCATGAACGAATTATTTAGCTTTGGGCTTTTAGCTTTTGCCTCATTTTTTACCCTGATTAATCCCTTGAGTTCGATGCCTGTTTTTATGACCATGACGGCAGAGCTGGATCAAAAAGATAGGGTAAAAACTGCTAAAAAGGCGGTGCTGGTTGCTTTTGTAGTAATTATTATATTTGCTTTTACAGGGCAGTTGTTGTTTAAGTTTTTTGGTATCTCGGTTAATAGTTTCCGTATTGTGGGAGGCGTTATATTTTTTATAATGGGGATGGATATGCTTCAGGCTCGTTTGGGAAGAGTAAAAATAAAAGATTCCGAAATTAAAGCCTATGTAGCTGATATCTCCATTACCCCTTTGGCCATTCCTATGATTTGTGGCCCCGGTGCCATTACCAATGCCATTGTTTTAATGGAAGATGCCACTACCCCCACACTTAAGGCGGTACTTATATTTACTATAATATTGATAATGGGGGTAACCTACCTAATCTATTATAGTGGTTCGCGTATTATCAAGTTTCTGGGCGAAACGGGTAATAATGTAATGATGCGTTTGATGGGCCTTATTTTGATGGTAATTGCCGTGGAGTTCTTTTTCAGCGGACTGAAACCTATTGTGCTGGATATAATGAATTAGCCAACAGCTAATAACTATCTGGAGCGAAAGGACTTCCCGCCATATAAAATTTTATATAGCAGGAAGTCTATAGTTTTTCGCTAACTTAACTTCTCGGTTACAAAAGCTTTAGCTTTTTCGATTGCGGCATCTAGTCCATCGGCATTTTTACCACCTGCTGTGGCAAAAAAGGGCTGTCCACCTCCACCGCCTTGAATTTCTTTGGCACAATGGCGAATAAGCTCTACGGCATTTATCTTGCCCGAGCCGGCCAGCTCGTCGGATGTGATAACGCTCAGTTGTGGTTTTCTGTTGTTTACAGCCCCCAATACAGCCACAAAATTACCCATTTCATTTTTTAGCTGAAAAGCCAGGTCTTTTAGCTTATCGGCTAATATGGAATTTACTTTGGCTGTAATAACAGATGTGCCATTTATTTCAACTGCACTATCCATCAAGTTACGTTTTTCGATGTTGATGTAGTTTTGTTTCATCGTGTCCAACTCCTTGCTTAGTTGGCTGTTGTCCTTAATTAGTGCAGCAATGTTTTTTTCCAGGTTACCCGACGATTTAAACATCTCACTCAGCGCTATGAGCAGGCGGTGCTGTCCTTGAATCAAGGCTTCAGCTTTTTGTCCGGTAACGGCTTCTATCCGCCTTATGCCGGAGGAGATAGACGCTTCGCTAAGTATTTTGAAAAAACCTATTTCGCCGGTGTGCTTTACGTGCGTACCACCGCAAAGCTCAATCGAATCGCCAAATTTTATGGCACGTACCAGGTCGCCATACTTTTCGCCAAAAAGCATTAATGCACCCATATCGTGTGCTTTGGCCACGGGTATGTCGCGCATCTCTTCAATCGAATAATTTGCTCTAATGCGTTTATTAACGTATTGCTCCACTTCTTCTATCTCTTCGCGGCTCATCTTCTGAAAGTGTGCAAAGTCAAAACGTAGATGATCCGGGTGTACCAGCGAGCCCTTTTGTTCTACATGTGAACCCAATACTTGTCGCAGTGCCTGGTGCAAGAGGTGTGTTGCCGTATGGTTGTTAGCGGTGCTCTGTCGTTTATCCCGGTTTACAAAGGCTTTAAATTCACCCTTTATGTTAGTGGGTAGTTTTTTGGTGATATGTACAATCAGGTTGTTTTCTTTTTTTGTATCTATTATCTCCACCTTTTCTGTACCATTGTCAATATAACCCGTATCGCCCACCTGTCCGCCACTCTCGGCATAAAAAGGGGTGATGTTGAATACCAATTGGTACAATGTTTTGTTTTTAGCTGTTATCTTGCGGTACTTTGTAATGGTAACATCGCTCTCCAAGTAATCATAACCAATAAATTCTTCTACATCATCATGTACAAGGGTAATCCAATCCTCCGTTTCTATGGCTGTGGCATTTCTGGCACGATTCTTTTGCGCTTCCATCTCGGCTTCGAATTCCTTACGGTTTACCACCAGGTTATTTTCTTTCAATATAAGCTCAGTTAAATCCAATGGGAAACCATAGGTATCGTAAAGCTCAAAGGCAACTTTTCCGTCAACCACTTTGTAATTGCCCTTTTTTGTTTGAACCATTATCTTTTCCAGCATGGAGATACCGGTTGCCAGCGTACGCAAAAACGAAACTTCTTCTTCCATTATCACTTTACCAATCAACTCCTGCTGATTTATAAGTTCAGGATAAGCATCGCCCATCGTGTTTATCAATGCCGGAAGTAATTTGTGCATAAACGGTTGGCGTTGTCCCAAAAAAGTATAACCATAACGTACAGCTCGGCGTAAAATACGGCGAATAACGTAACCTGCTTTGTTGTTGGAAGGCAGCTGACCATCGGTAATGGAAAAAGCAATGGTGCGGATGTGATCGGCAATTACCCGCATGGCAATGTCGCCATCTTCGCTTTTTCCGTAGTTTATGCCGGTAATATTGGCAATGGCATTAATAATAGGGGCAAAAAGATCGGTATCGTAGTTCGACTGCTTGTGCTGTAGAACGCGACATAAACGCTCAAAGCCCATACCGGTATCAACGTGTTTGGCCGGTAAGGATTCCAGATCGCCATTGGCTTTACGGTTATACTGAATAAACACCAGATTCCATATTTCAATTACTTCGGGATGATCTGCGTTCACCAAATCGCCCCCCGGCTTTCTGCTCCTCTCTTCGTTGGGGCGCAAATCGATATGTATTTCGGAACAAGGTCCACAAGGACCTGCATCGCCCATTTCCCAAAAATTATCCTTACGGTTGCCATTGATTATTCTTTCCTCTGGTAGATACTTGTTCCAAAGGTTGAATGCTTCCATATCTTTGGGGAGTTCCATATCCTTATCCCCTTCAAACACTGAGGCATAAAGCCTGTCCTTATCTATTTTTAAAACTTCGGTAAGATATTCCCATGCCCAGTCAATAGCTTCCTTTTTAAAATAATCGCCAAACGACCAGTTGCCCAACATCTCAAACATGGTATGATGATAGGTATCCCGGCCAACTTCTTCCAGGTCGTTGTGCTTTCCCGAAACGCGCAGGCATTTTTGGGAGTTGGCCACCCGTAGCGCGGTAGGTTTACTATTGCCCAAGAAGATAGCCTTGAACTGGTTCATGCCCGCGTTGGTAAACATGAGGGTAGGATCGTTTTTAATTACCATGGGGGCGGAGGGTACGATTTGATGCTGTTTTGATTCAAAAAAGGTCCAAAAACTTTGTCTTACATCCGAAGCGTTCATATCAGTCGTTGTTATTATTTTATTTTTTTCTGGATTCGGGTTAAATTATAGGTTGCAAAGGTAGATTATTTCCCTAATTTTGCAGAAAGTATCGGTAAAATTCCTTGTAGGGAAATAAAACTTCTTTTTTTGAATGGCTAAAGTTAAATTCAGATATAACCCGGATAGTTTAAGTTACGATAAAATAGAAACGGGTATGAAGTATTATCTGTCTCGTACCTTATTCTATTTCTTTTTTGGCAGTGTGTTGGGGCTGCTGTATTTTTTTGCCTACTCTTATTTACTGGACAGCCCCAAAGAACTCCGCCTAAAACGTGAAAATGCCCGTTTAACCACGCAGTTTGAGATTATGAGCCAGCGCTTGGATCAAACGGTAAAAGTTTTGGACGACATACAAAGACGCGATGAAAATATTTACCGCGTTATTTTTCAGGCTGATTCTATTCCCAACTCTATTCGTAAGGCCGGTTTTGGCGGTGTAAACAGGTATGAGCAATTGCAGGATTTAGAAAATGCGGAGCTGGTGATGGCTACCGCTAAAAAGTTGGATGTGGTGATGAAGCAAGCCTATGTGCAATCAAAATCCTTCGATGAAATTATTGAGATGGCCAAGAAAAACGAAGAGATGATCAAGAGCATCCCTGCCATCATGCCGCTGTCAAATAAAGATCTGAAAAGGACGGCTTCGGGCTGGGGTTACCGGATACACCCCATTTATAAAACACGACGTTTCCATTCGGGGATGGACTTTACCGCACCAACCGGAACAGAAATTTATGCTACAGGTGATGGTACGGTGTCTAAAATAACCCGCGAAAAAACAGGTTATGGCAATAGGATAGAAATCGATCATGGCTTTGGTTTTACCACCCTTTATGCGCATTTATCGGACTTTAATGTTAGGAGGGGGCAAAAAGTCAAGCGGGGCGAAGTAATTGGTTATGTGGGCAATACGGGTACTTCTACCGCCCCTCACTTGCATTACGAGGTGCATGTTAAAAACAAAAAAGTAAATCCGTCACATTATTACTTTAACGACCTTTCTGCCGAAGAGTATGAGGAGATGATAAAAATATCGTCCATTTCCAATCAAACCTTCGACTAAAAAAAATGCTGTGTTGTATTTTTAATGAGGTTGTCTCAAAAGTGTTTTATTTAACATTTAAACTTACAGATTGTAAGTGAGGTCACCTCACGATTCCCATCCCACCGCCGCTGGCGGCGTACTTCCCCTTGTTCTCAAGAACAAAGGGAAGATCCATTTACATGGTACTTGCAATTTGTACCTTACGTCAAAATATTTTTTACTTTTGAGACAGCCCCATTAATGAAAGACATTGAATACAATGCATTTCCGTTTATACCCTTAAAATGCTAACTCAATAAATCTTAGTATCTATCATTC
Organism: Saccharicrinis carchari; assembly: GCF_900182605.1. Lineage (NCBI taxonomy): Bacteria > Pseudomonadati > Bacteroidota > Bacteroidia > Marinilabiliales > Marinilabiliaceae > Saccharicrinis > Saccharicrinis carchari. The sequence continues at coordinate 53,832 of NZ_FXTB01000013.1, read as the reverse complement.
TAAACATACTTATAATAAACATTCATGCTTTCTATTTTTCCGGCGATGTTGGTGTTTTTTATTAGGGTTCCGGAATAGTGATAGTTTAAGCGCAAAAATGTTTTGTTCATGGGGATGGAATTTAAGCGTGCTATAGTAAACAGGGTTTTGATACCCTGCTCTTGCATTTGTTGTTCCATGGTTTTTAGTAGCACCATGGATAGGTTGTTGCCATGATGTTTCGGGAGTGTAGCAAAATCGGTCATCTCGGCGTATTTACCTTCCCTATCCATTTCAGAAGAGGCCAAAGCGGCCAGTTTACCATTTAGTTGAGCCCCATAATATTGCACGTTTTGGCCCATGGTTTGTTTTATGTATTCCGGGTTGTCAATCGGAAAAGGATAACTCTCAAACACCGTTCTGTATATTTCCGAAATCCGTTCAGCATCCGACTCATGCAGTCTTCGTACCTGATATTTGGATTTTACTTGGCTTGTTGTTGGTTTTTGGGGGGGCTCGGAGAGCAGCTTAGATAAATTGGCGAGTTGTTTTTTTTCAATATGAAGTAACCTGTCCGAATTTAAAAATTTCGACATAAAAAATACGTCTGTCGAGCTGTTATAAAAGTTGGGAATGCAGGCCTCCATAATATAACCGTCTGCCATAAAAAGGGGCGCCACAGGCTTGGGAACTTTACAAAATATTTTGCTATAATTGTTTTCCTGAGCCAATTGCCGCATTATGTCCAAAGTTGCTTTAGCATCCCGGGCATCAAGTTTCAGCAGGTAAATGCGGTCGTTGAGTTTTTCGTGCTGAATATGCGTTCCATGCCCAATTGTCTCAAATTGATCACTCATTTTCACCCCTCCTGTGTAATCTGTCGTTATGTTCAGGTACCAACGATATCGTGTCGTCATGATCCGAAAGTAATTTCTCGATACCTACAGCTTCCATTTCGCTGTCTTCGTTCAAGTTTAAATCCAAGGTGCAGATGTCACAATCTCTGTCACATACCCTGGCTTCATAGCTGTCGGGTTCCTTGTAGGTGGTAATAACGCCTTCGTAATTACGCAGTATCACTTTGTTGGTAGACCACGATATGATATAATTGGGCATAACGGGTATTTTGCCACCTCCACCCGGGGCATCTATCACATAGGTGGGGCGAGCAAAGCCACTGGTGTGGCCTATCAGGCTTTCCATAATTTCTATTCCTTTGCCAATGGGTGTTCTAAAGTGAGATAGCCCTTCGGACAGATCGCACTGATAAAGATAGTATGGGCGAACCCTGTTTTGTATCAACTTGTGCAATAGTGTTTTCATTATCCGGGGGCAATCGTTTACATCGGCCAATAATACCGACTGGTTGCCCAATGGAAATCCACCGTCGGCCAGCATAGCCAATGCCTCTTTTGAGGAAGTGGTGATTTCGTTGGGATGGTTAAAATGGGTGTTTATCCAGAGAGGTTGATATTTTTTTAATATCGAAATTAGCTTATCGGTAATTCTATAGGGTAAAACCACCGGTACCCTGGTTCCTATACGGATAATCTCCACATGTGGTATCTGACTAATCTCGGATAGTAGCCAGTCTAGCTTTTCGTCTGTGAGCATTAGGGGATCCCCTCCTGAAAGCAGCACGTCCCTTACTTGTGGTGTGTTTTTTATATATTCTATGCCCTGGTTCAATTGGTCTTTGGATGGCACTGAATCAATGTCGCCCACTTTGCGCTTGCGTGTGCAATGGCGGCAATACATGGCGCATATGTTACTTACATGAAAAAGCACCCTGTCCGGATAGCGGTGGGTGATGCCTTCTACCGGGCTATCTTTGTCTTCTGATAAGGGGTCTTCAAGTTCAGATTGTAGGGTGGTTAATTCTTCTATGCCGCCGAATGCTTGTTTAAAAACCGGGTCGTTCTTATAATTTTTTTTGTCGATGAGGGATAGGTAATAGGGGGTAATGGATAGCGGAAATTTATCGAATGTTTTGCGTAGGTTGACTCTCTCTTTGTCGTCGAATTTAATACCGGTGAGCTGCTCAAATTTCTCCATCGATCGAATGGCGTGCCTAAGCTGCCATTTCCAGTCTTTCCAGTTGGTTAATTTGGACTTGTTGTCCATTCTACTTGCAATTTCTTTTTGTTCTTTGTCGTAAATCATACGCACTAGTTTGTTACGTTGTCATTAGTATAAGTACCAATGGAGTTAGAATAATAAAAATGTTTATTGTTTTATAAAAATGTTTATTAAGTGGTTGCTTTTTTTATTAAACTTTTATGTCAAGTATAGGTTCATCTTTTATAGAAAGCATCAAAAATAGTTTCTATACAACAAATATACGAATTTTGTAATAAGGAATTTTTTCTAAACTCGCGTAAGGCCTGTTTTGTATCTATTAAAACGCAAAAAGACTGGTTAAAAATCTTAATTTGATTATCTTAGCATTATGAGTTAATTTCTACATAAGTTATAAACAAGATCATAGACAATACCATGGATAGATTAATTATCGCATCAAATCGCCTGCCTGTAAAAATTAATGAAGTAGAAGGTGACTTTACCGTTGAGCCCAGTGCCGGCGGACTGGCTACAGGTTTAAAATCGTATCATAAAAAAAACGACAGCGTATGGATAGGTTGGCCCGGCATAGATGTTGACGACAGCAAGGATAAAAAAAAGATTGAAAAACTGCTTTCGGACGAACACTGTATTCCGCTTTATATGGAAAGCGATTTGATAGAGAATTACTACGATGGCTTTAGTAATGCCACATTGTGGCCCCTGTTTCATTATTTTACCGAGTACGCTTCTTTTAAAGAGGATTATTGGGACGCATATAAAAAGGTAAATGAAATGTTTGCCGAGTCAATTTTAAAGCACACCAAAAAAGGTGATACCGTTTGGGTTCACGATTATCAGTTGCTTTTGGTTCCGGAAATGATTCGGAAGCAACGACCTGATATACGCATAGGTTTCTTTTTGCATATTCCTTTTCCCTCGTACGAAATTATAAGGATTTTACCTTGGCGCGAGGAAATTTTGTGTGGCATGTTAGGTGCCGACTTAATAGGATTTCATACCTACGATTATGCCCGTCATTTTATAAGTTCGGTAAAACGCTTGTTAGGGCACGATATTGATTTTAATACGGTTTCGATGGACGGTCGGCATGTGTATGTGGATGTTTTTCCTATGGGTATCGATTACGAAAAATTTGAGCGTAAAGCGCTTGAAGTACAAAGTAAACCCATACAGGAACGCTCGAAGCAGCATCAGGAGATAGATCGTTTTTTGATGGGTGAGCCGAATCGAAAACTCATCCTGTCAATTGATCGTTTAGACTATACAAAAGGCATACCGCATCGGATTAACGCTTTTAAAAGGTTTTTGACGGATCATCCCGAGTTTAGGGGAAAAGTATCGCTCTTAATGCTCACTGTTCCTTCACGTGAAGATGTGGAGCAGTACCAAAATTTAAAAAGAGAAATTGAAGAACTTGTGGGGGGAGTAAATGGTGAATTCGGAACCCTGGGTTGGAACCCTATTATTTATTTTTATCGTTCGTTACCATTCGATAATTTAATAGAATTGTACAGCTCGGCAGATATTGGATTGTTAACGCCCTTACGAGATGGTATGAACTTGGTGGCCAAAGAGTTTATTGCCACAAAAGCAGGGCATAAGGGAGTACTTATTTTAAGCGAGATGGCGGGGGCAGCAAAGGAGCTGGGCGAGGCCTTATCCGTAAACCCATTTAATATAAAAGCGGTGTCGGATGCTATTTACGCAGCCCTTACCATGGATCAGGACGACCAAACGAATGCAATGCACACGATGCAAGAGCGCATTAAAAGATACGACGTGCATAAATGGGCCTCTGATTTTATGGATAACTTGGAGAAGACCAGTAAAAAGCAGGAAATAAACCAGGCACGTAAAGTGTCGGGAAAAAATATCGAAAAATTTTTATCCCAATATCAAAAAGCCAAAAGTAGATTGTTGTTTTTGGATTATGACGGAACATTGCAAAAATTCTTTAGCCTTCCGGGCGATGCCAAACCCGACAAAGAGTTGTTGCAATTGCTAAAGAAATCGCATTTGGATGACAAAACGGAATTAGTAATCATCAGCGGACGCGATAAAGTTACCTTAAACGAGTGGTTTGGCGACTCCGGCTTTTCGCTTATTGCCGAACATGGTGCCTGGACAAAAGATAAAGATGGAGAATGGAAAGAGCGTACCAACACACGAAGCAATTGGAAAGAAAATATCAGGCCGGTGTTGGAATCGTATATGGATAGAACGGCCGGGAGTATTATCGAGGAAAAATCGCACTCTTTAGTATGGCATTATCGAAAAGCAGATGTAGAGCTGGGTGCATTGCGTGCTTTGGAGCTCACCACCGATTTGTCCAACCTCATCATTAATCAGGATCTGGAGATATTGGAAGGCAGCAAAGTGATTGAAATTAAAGTGGCCGGAATCAACAAGGGATCCGCTGCATTGGAGTATATACATGATGGCAGCTATGACTTTATTATGGCCATGGGCGACGATTGGACTGATGAGTACCTGTTTAAAGCATTACCGGAGGAGTCAATCACCATTAAAGTGGGCACCGACAGGTCGGCGGCAAAGTACTATGTGGGTAATTATAAAGAAGTCAGAAGTTTGTTAAATAAATTATTAACGAAGTAAATTATTAGAATGAATAATTTGGATTACGGAATTATTGGAAATTGTAAATCGGCAGCATTAATTTCTAAAACAGGATCAATTGATTGGTGCAGCTTACCCGATTTTGATGCATCCACCATATTTGCGGCCTTATTAGATCAGGAAAAAGGAGGCAGTTTTAAAATAAATGTTAGTGAAAACTATAAGATTGAACAACGTTACTTAAAAAATACAAGTATACTTTGTACCAAATTCTCAAGCGAGGAAGGCGCATTTGAGGTGCAGGATTTTATGCCCAGATACAAATTAGAAGGAACCGGTTATTATAATCCGCCGGATGTGATTCGCTATTTTAAGCACCTGTCGGGTAAACCCAAGTTTGTAATTGATTACGATGCCAGGCTCGAATACGCAGAATTTGAAACCGGAGTAATTGTAAAGGACGATTGCATAAAGAGTTTTACCAAGGAAGGATACTACGATTCACTTTATCTATATACCGATTTTTCGAAAAACGATATCGTGAACAGGGCTACGATTACCCTGGAGAAAGATGCTTTTGTGTTGCTTAGTTATAACCAAAAGTTACTTACGCAAACCGTTGATTTACAATTTGTAAAGTTGTGTAAAACCAAGGTGTACTGGCTCGATTGGACAGGTGAAATAACTACATTTACAAAATATCAGCCCGAAATATTAAGAAGTGCCCTTACCCTTAAAATGTTGAGTTACGATAAAACGGGAGCGGTATTGGCGGCAGCTACCACTTCTTTGCCAGAAACGATTGGCGAGGAGCGCAACTGGGATTACCGTTTTTGTTGGATTAGGGATGCCTCGATGGTAATTAAGGTAATGGCCAAGTTGGGGCATTTGAACACGGTGAAAAGGTTTATCAATTTTATTGTTGATATTATACCCGACAAAGATGAGAAAATACAAATTATGTATGGTATCAACAAGGAAAAAGTGCTCACCGAAAAAGAGTTGACACATCTGGCGGGTTATGAAAATTCTAAGCCGGTTAGAATCGGAAATGCAGCCTATATTCAAAAGCAAAATGATATCTATGGGGTGTTGATGGATGTAATTCTTCAGCATTTCAGGCTTTTTGACACCACACTTGAAACAGGCGAAAACTTATGGACTATTGCCCGAAGCATTGTAAAAATTGTAGCCAACAACTGGCATAAGAGAGATAAGGGCATTTGGGAGATTCGTGCCGAAGAAAAGCACTTTACCTTTTCAAAAGTGCTGTGCTGGGTGGCTATCGACCGGGCTATTTCTATTGCAAAAATCATTAATAAAGAGGAGTATTTGAAGTGGTGGGTGCCCTTGGCCAACACCATAAAAGAAGACATATACAAAAATGGCTGGAACGAAAAAACCAAGTCTTTTACCCAGTTTTACGGATCGGAGTATCAGGATGCGGCCAATCTTTTAATGGAACCCTATGGTTTTATTGATGCAGACGACGAGAAATACAAATTAACCGTAAAAGCCATCGAAAAAGAATTGTGTGTAGATGGACTGATGTATCGTTATATAAATGAAGATGACTTTGGCTTGCCTTCCTCTTCTTTTACCATTTGTACTTTTTGGATGATCAATAGTTTATATTCCATCGGTGAACAGGAGAAGGCCAAACAAATGTTTGACCAATTGTTATCCTACTCCAATCATTTAGGACTTTATAGCGAGGATATCGACTTTAAATCTAAACGTTTGTTGGGTAATTTTCCGCAAGCCTATTCTCACTTGGCACTCATTGATACAGCAATTAAGTTATCAGGAGGCCAAATAACGGATGATGAAATATTAAAAAGAGCCATACATAGAGAAGTATTGTAAAAACGAAAGTAAAAGGTCTGATTAAATAACTACTCATCCCGACAGGTATCAGTATACTGGCTGTCGGGTTTTATTTTTGTTGCTACCGGCGATGGATATTTTGCCATGCCTTTAGCGGAGTACTAAAATACCGGAGCCACTTTATTGTTGTTATCCGTATGGCCTAGGTGGTCAACCATCTTATTGCCTAAGTAAAAGGGTTAATGTTGGAGCAGCACGCAATGGATTAAGGAGATAATCTGAAGGTGAGAAAAAAATAAACCTAGACTGGGGCGGACAGATCAATGTGCTGCAGGCAAGCAATGCAGGGGAAATAACAATTGAGCGAAGTTCCAGCAGTTCATCTGTTTTTAAGCAGAAGGCATGCTGGGACTTTATACTTGCGATTCAATTTAGAATTAAAGTAGGTATTTAATTCGGCAGACAGTTAATTTTTCTAACGACTTCAATATTTTTGTAAGTATTCTTTGCGATATTGGAGAGGTTGTTTTCCCACTTTACGTTAGCTAAGTATAGCATTACTATCGAAATACGAATACCAAACTGACCACATGATTGAAAGTATTGCTTTTCTCCAAAGTAGGAGCAAGCTTGCGCACGGACTCCAGGTTATCAATGGTATTGCATTCATATTTTAATGCCAAATACATTTTCCAAGAACCATAAAAAACACCTCCCCCAAAGCCGTAGGACAATTGTGTTGTGGATGGGGCTTTATACTCCTGGCCATTTGCAGCTTTGTACTTGCGATTCAAATGAGGATTGAAGTATGTATTTATTTCCGGAAAAACACCTATGCGTTTATATTCCCATTGACTTTTGTTTTCGGTAAAACTTTTTAGGGTAATTGAATAATGTGTACCTGCTTGCAAAAGAAAAGAGGTAAAGTTTTCTGTCTTATTTTCTTCCCGTTTTGCAAGGTCACTTTCTGCTTCAAATGAAAAAACATAACTTCTCTGCGAAAATAAATTTAAGCCACCAAATACCGTCAGCTCCTCAAAAAAACTGTAGCCTATGCCACCGGCAACTGTTTTGGCAATACCATGTTCAATATACGGACTTCCGCCTACACCTATCTCCAACCTGTAAGTGAGCTGGGCTAAACCGGAGCTTGAACATGCCAAGCAAATAGCTATGCAAACAAAAACTTTTTTTACCATTGTTTTAAATTAATCCCTACACAAAATCTTACCAGAGGTCCAAAATCATCTATTTTTTATGATGCTTTTTGATGAAGTTTTTAACAAAATATCATTATTTAAAGCACTTTCAATTTTTTGAAAGTACGCGTTAAATGCCTCTATTAATGTAAAGTTAAGATACCCATATTCAATTGTAATTTCGATATTGGAATGTGATTCTATGGCATTATCATTTTCTTGCTTTACTTTTATTTCATTTACGGCATCTTCACATCCAATAAAAAGCTCATCACTAAAAATAATAGCAATAATTAGTATGCTAAGTTTTTTAGAACTGTGTAAAGTTTGTGGGAGCTGTAACTCCCGGTTAAAACCATCAGTTGGACACCTTTCTTCGTTAACGGGGAGAGATGTCTTTTTAAATTATCCCCGTACATACTTTTACTTGGCTTCAAAATATTCAAATACTGCCTTTAGTATCTGTTTCGTAAAAAAATGATTTGCGTTTATCTAACAAATAATACTTGTATTCGGGGTTTGTAGTATTTTATTGTTAATTGTGCAAAGTGTGTTTCAAAGTAAAATAAAATAAAAATAGAAAACCAACGGTAAATTATTAAACGATTACCACTACCAAAAAAAAGCCCACAGATTTTTCTGTGGGCTTTGGTATCCTTTTAGTGTGTGAGTTACTGCTCACATCTAATATTATAATCGATAAATTACTACGCTATCAGCTCTTTGTATTGTTCCGCGGTGAGCAGGTTGTCAATTTCGGCTTTGTTTTTCACTTTTATTTTTACCATCCAACCGTTGCCATAAGGGTCTTTGTTTACAATTTCGGGTTTATCTTCCAGTTCGGGGTTCACCTCTGTAATGGTTCCTGTTATGGGCATATAAAGATCGGATACGGTTTTAACAGCTTCAATGGTGCCAAAAACCTCTTCAATATCTAAATCTTCACCTTCGGTTTCAATTTCAACAAAAACAATATCGCCCAGCTCACCCTGTGCAAAATCGGTAACGCCAACCGTGGCTATTTCACCATCCACCAATATCCACTCGTGGTCTTTTGTGTATTTCAAATTTTCGGGAATGTTCATGTGTCTGTTTTTAAAAAATTAATATCATCAAAATTAAAACAAAAATCACTTTTAAGGCATGGTAAATATCATGTTTTATCGTTATTGGCTCGGGGGTGTTAGCCAACCGACACACAGCATGCCTTAATTAATCTCATTAAAGTTATATGGTGTTTCCTGATACACATAGTAATTGAGCCAATTGGTAAACATTAAACTGCCATGACTTCGCCATCGCACCTCGGGTTCGCTGGTTGTATTGTTGTTAGGAAAATAATTTTTTGGGATAGCAATATCTTCACCTTTGCTCAGATCTCTGAAATACTCTTCGCGCAGGGTAAACGGATCGTACTCGGCATGTCCGGTAATAAATATCAATCGTTTATCAGGCGAAATAACCATATGTATTCCGGCTTCGTCTGACTCTGCTAAGATTTTTAAACCGGGCACTTTATCAATATCTTTTTTTCGAATGCCGGTAAAGCGTGAGTGTGGTGCATAAAATATATCGTCGAAACCACGTACCAGGGGTTCTTTATTGTCCATTACTTTGTGCTCAAAAACGCCAAAGAGCTTGCTGCCTAAGTTGTGTTTTGGGATACCGTAATGGTAGTATAAACCGGCTTGTGCACCCCAGCAAATATGTAAGGTGCTGGTAACATTACGTCGGCTCCACTCCATAATTTCTTTCAACTCGTCCCAATAGGTTACCTCATCAAACTTTAAATGTTCAACGGGCGCCCCGGTGATAATCATTCCGTCGTATTTATTGCGCTTTACCTCTTCAAAAGTCCTGTAAAAATTGGTCAGGTGCTCCTTAGGTGTCGATTTTGGGCTGTGGGTACGCGTCATCAACAAATCCACTTCCACTTGCAAAGGCGTATTGGATAATACGCGCATAATTTGAGCTTCGGTGGTAATTTTTAGCGGCATCAGGTTAAAAATTACTATTTTTAACGGTCTAATATCTTGTTGCACAGCACGTGATTCGTCCATTACAAAAATATTTTCGCTTTCCAGTACGTTGCGTGCCGGCAGTTTATCGGGAATTTTAATGGGCATGATATTAAATGTTTAATACGGTGTAAGTATTAAGAACAACAAAGGCCGTAAAAATACGGCCTTAAAAAAGTATTAACAATGACATTTTACCGTTTTATCAGGCCATAAAATAAAATGTTGAGTGTATTTTGTAAGTGCTCAACCATGTCTTCGTATTTGTTTGAGGCCAAAAACATGGGTAACTCAATACCTTTTAGAGCGAGCGCGATAGCCATGGCACCGAGATGCACATTTTTCATTTGAAAAGTGCCCTCATCTATGCCTTCATTGATAATCTGCTCCAGCATATTAACTTCGGCCTTTTCGGTGTTTTCCTTCACCTCCTTAACAAATTCGATGCCTCCGAATCTTTCGTCGGTTAATGCTTTAAAATAGTTGTCTAATTCACTGACGGTCTTCATTCTGGTAAGAACGTAGTCCTTCATTTTTTCTTGTGGCTTTTGCGACGAATTAACAACTTGTTGCAGCTTATCTATGAGCACTCCCTGTTCTTTGTCGATTACAGTCTGAAATATTTCTTCTTTATTTTTAAAATAATAATACAGTGAGCTTTTTCCTTTGTGCAGTTCCAGGGCAATGTCTTCCATGGTAGTTTTCTTGTAGCCAAACTTGGCAAACAAGGTCTGTGCAGCTTCCAATATCGAAACCCTTACAGATTCGTTGTAATTTAGGTTTTCTGTTGTCATATGGCGTTTGGGTTTTCTTTATTTGCAAATGTAATAAAATAGCACAGTACTTAAAAGATTTTAGCCTCTTAATATATATTACAAGGTGCTTATTTTTAAATTCGGGTCGAAACGAAATGCTTTTAGGCATAGGAAAATAAGCAGACGTGCCGCAAAAGTTCGATAAGTCAAGTGTACCTTATCAATCGTTTACCAGTTCAAAATCCAACTGTTTTTTAATTAAATTTGCCTTGGCTACAAGTATGTTTACGGGATCGCCGAGTTGATATTTCTTATTGTACCTTCTACCCACTATGCAGTAGTTTTCTTCGTCGAAACGATAATAATCATCGTCGAGGTTGCGTATGGAAACCATGCCTTCGCATTTATTTTCATCCAACTCAACGTAGAATCCCCATTCCGTAACGCCTGATATAACACCACTAAACTGGCTGCCAACATGTTCTTTCATAAATTCAACTTGTTTTAGTTTAATTGAGGCGCGTTCGGCTTCGGCAGCGCTTACTTCCATTTTGGAGCAGTGCTTACATTCTTCTTCTAGTTTTTCGGCATTGGCCGATCTGCCACCCTCTAAATACGAATGAAGCAGGCGGTGAACTATCATATCGGGATAACGACGGATAGGCGATGTAAAATGCGAATAATGCTTAAAGGCCAAACCGTAGTGTCCTTTATTGTTTGTTGAATACGAGGCCTTGGCCATGGTTCGTATAGCCAGCGTTTCTATAATGTTTTGCTCCTTTTTACCCTCTACCTGTTGCAACAGACGATTGATGGAGCTGCTTATACGTTCCTCACCCATGGGCATAGCTTCGTAGCCGAATTTGCGCACAAAACGGGCAAAGTTCTCGAATTTGTCGGGATCGGGGTTGTCATGTATCCTGTAAACAAATGTTTTTGGATTGTTGCCTTTGCCCTTTGAAATTTCCTTTTTACCTATATACTCAGCTACCCTTTTATTAGCCAACAGCATAAATTCTTCTATCATTTTATTGGCATCTTTCATCTCTTTAAAATATACGTTGAGCGGTTTGCCTTGCTCGTCAATGTCGAACCTGACTTCCGTGCGCTCGAACGAAATGGCACCATTGGCAAAGCGTTGTTGACGCAATCCTTTGGCCAATTTGTCAAGTGTAATTATCTCTTCGCTATGGTCGCCCTGGCCGGTTTCTATAATTTCCTGTGCTTCTTCGTAACTGAAGCGACGGTTACTTAAAATAATGGTTTTACCGTACCAGGTGTCGAGCAAGTTGGCTTGATGGTCCATTTCAAAAACAACCGAGAAACACAATTTCTCTTCGTTTGGGCGCAAGGAGCAAAGGTTATTACTCAGGTGCTCGGGTAACATGGGTACCACCCTATCCACCAAATACACGGATGTAGCTCTATCGTAGCCTTCCTTGTCGATAATGGTATTGGGCTTTACGTAATGGGTAACATCGGCAATGTGCACCCCTACTTCCCAATTGCCGTTGGGTAGTTGTTGCAACGAAAGGGCATCGTCAAAGTCTTTGGCATCTTTGGGGTCGATGGTAAATGTAGGTACCGGCCTAAAGTCGCGGCGGTTTTGAATTTCGTTCTCGTCAATTTTGTCACTTATCTTTTCGGCTGCCTGGATAACTTTTTCGGGATAGCGGTAGGGCAAGTCAAACTCAGCCAAAATGGCGTGCATCTCGGCGTTATTTTCTCCTGCGTCGCCCAGTATGTCAATTATTTCACCAAAAGGATTTTTGTTATAATCATCCCAATCGGTTATTTTTCCTACGGCCAGCTGCCCGGACTTGGCACCCTTCAGTTTATTTAAGGGAATAAACAAGTCTCGGAACATCACCTTTTTATCGGTCACCAAAAAGGCAAAATTTTTAGATATTTCTATTGTTCCTACAAAAGTGTCACGTTTTCGCTCAAGCACTTCTACTACTTCGCCCTCTACTGATCTTCTGCGTTTTTTTGCAAAAATCTGTACCTTCACCAAATCCCCGTTAAGGGCATTTTTTAGGTTTTGTTGACTCACAAATACGTCGTCGCCAATGCCATCCTGAGGCACAATATAGGCGGTACCCGAGCTGGTGGTATCTACCGTGCCCACTATAAAAGCGCCGCGTGAGAGTAGTTTAAACTTTCCTTTGGCTACCTCTGTTAAAAAACCACTTTCTAAAAGTTCGTACAGCACCTCAACCACAGTTTGTTTTAGTGTTGCCTTTTTTAACTCGAGTAAATCCGATATTTGTTTGTAGTTATAAGTCCGTTTGGGGTTATTGGTAAATATGCCTTGAACAAGACCTATTATTTGATTTTTTTTTAATCCTCTATTTCTCTTTTTTGTTTTTTTCTTCCCGCTCATGGGTATAAAGTTTTATTTAGTATTTGCAAAGTAACAATTTTACCGCTGTTTCTGCATTTTCGTGTTATTATTATTTTTTAAATGATTAATATTTATGGCTCTATTTATAACCTTGACAAGGCAAATGGCGTATAACGAATTACACTATTCTTTTATAATCGGATAAAGCCATGTATTCTATCGTACCATACATACTTAAAATTGCATGTTGCTTTGTAATGCTAACACTGCATGTAGAAGGAGGTAGTAGCAATACCCAGAAAGATAGAGAGGGTAAAGGGCAGGTTAACATGACAGATGCTGTGGGCATGAAGCAGGGGCATTGGATAATTGAAAAAAATGGTGTTGTGGTGGAAGAAGGCCGGTATGTTGACAATAGGAAAGAAGGCGTATGGAAAGCCTATTTTAAAAACAATATCTTAAAATACGAAATAACTTTTACAGCCGGAGAGGCTAGGGGAGAGGCGCGCTTTTATTACGAGGACGGAACGCTGCGAGAATCCGGTAATTGGCAGGTTGACCATTGGGAAGGAAGCTATAAGTATTACTTTGAATCGGGTCAGGTAGCGTACGATTGGGTTTATAACAAGGAAGGTAAACGAGAAGGCAAACAGACTTATTTTTATAGTAATGGTAATCCTATGTACGAGGGGGAGTGGGATAATGGTAAAACCCAAGGTGCGCTGCAGGTGTTTGACCAGGATGGGGTATTAGTTCAGGAGAAAATATTTGAAAACGGACAGTTTGCTGAAATCAAAGAACCCATGCCTGCGCATGAGAAAACAGGCCTCAAGTTTACAGGCACCGGAAACCATACCATTTATAATTTGGATGGACGCATACAAGAGAAAGGCTTTTTTGTAAAAGGAAATCTCTTTAGCGGTCAAAGGTATTGTTACAATGAAGAAGGCACAATGATTTCGATTACCAACTATAAAAATGGAAATCCCGTGGATGGGCAATAAGCATAAAAGGGATATATCTCTGCTGTTTTTATTGGCATATCATATCCTTTCTTTGCTTTTTCTTTGGTACTGCATCAGTTTGGAACTATAAGGGTAGGCACTTGTGTATTTTCTATCAAAGATACATCTGTTTGGCCAAAAAAAGTTTTGTGTATAAATCCGTGTTTGTGATGTCCTATCACTATCAAATCAATATGGAGTTTCTCTGTTTCTGCCGTTAGCATTTCAACGGTGCCACCATTTATCAGTAAACTTTCGGCATCTATACCATTTGCACAGCGCTCGTCCGACAGTTTTTTTAATTTCCGGTGGTGTCCTTTAAGTTCGGTAGCTCTCATGTCCCTAATGTATTGCGGACCAACTTGATAGCCTACAAAATCAGGTTCCGGAGCCGCAATGTGAACAATCCATAGTTTTGCTTTAAACTGCCGAGCCTGGTCGGAGGCTATCGTCAATACTTTATCTGTACCTTCTTTTAAGTCAACTGCTACCAAAATGTTTTTCATCTCATATAAATTTTATCCTTTATTGGTATTTGATGGGACTCGCCATAAATGACCTCCCTTCCCGCTTTGGTGGGACAGGTAGTGTGTGAAGAATTCGCATAGCCAGCCCCGATCCTTCGGGGCTCGTTTCATAGGATCCTATTTTTTCAATTACCATATAGCCCGCCCCCTCCTTCGGGGGCTCGTTTTGTACCTTCTAACAACGGGTAAATTTATCCTACTTTTTTTTCTCGTGTAAGCATACCGTACGATAGTTCATATAAAAAACGTTCTATAGTTAAACTCCCCTTTGGGATGAGCTCCATGCCCTAAAGAAAAAATAACATGCTGCGGCGGAGCTCAGTTTCACTCTTTGGGGAGTAGCGGGGTTAAAATAGATTGTGGTCTTTTCTTATAACCACAAGTTAATAAATGCTAACGAAAAAACCCAAGTAAAATTAAATATGCTTGCTTTTTATTGTTGTATATGTATAAATGGTAAAGTCGATGTACATGATTGTGCATCTTGTAAGATAGCGCTAAAACATAAAAAAAAGCTGCTCCCTTAACATGGGAACAGCCTTTCTATTGTACTGTTCAAAGACCTTAGACGACAAATTTTATTGTTTCTCTTCTGAAGTTTTCTTGTCTTCTTCTTTATCGTTTTCGTTACGCGCGTTTTTAAATTCTTTCATGCCCTGACCTAAACCTTTCATTAGCTCAGGAATCTTGCGACCACCAAAAAGTAACACAACCACTAAGATTATTAAAATCCACTCATAGCCTCCCATGAAGCCGCAGATGTAAACTGAATTTAATTCCATAACAATTTATTTTTATCAAAAATAGCAATTAAAAAGCACTTATTTAAAAAATGCTCTAAATATATCGTTTCCGTTGGCAAAAATAAGCAAACTGAACAACAGTACCATGCCGGCAATAGTGGCATATTCTAAAAATTTGTCGCTGGGTTTACGTCCCGAAACCATTTCGTACATTAAAAATAATACGTGTCCACCATCTAAAGCCGGTATGGGTAGTATGTTCATAAATGCTAAAATGATAGAAAGGAATCCTGTAAGTTCCCAGAAAGCTCCCCAGTTCCATGTTGGCGGAAATAAACCGCCAATTGCACCAAAGCCCCCAATTTGCTTTACCCCCTCTTTGGAAAATACCAGTTTAAGCTGCTTAACATAGCTCACCAGGGTATTTATTCCCTTGGATACCCCGGCGGGCAGGGCTTCCCAAAAACCGTAGGTGGTAACGGTTTCTTCAAAAAAATCGACTTTAGCATGTACCCCAATGAGGCCTTTGTCTGAAATTTCGCACCTAACAGTGGTGTCGGTATTGTTACGTATTAGCCCAATATCAACTCTTTTGTCCTTATTTTGGGCAAATAGTTTTGTTGCTTCCGTAAAATACGGGGTTTCCTGTCCGTTAATAGAAACAATACGATCGCCAGTTTTTATACCTGCCAAATCCGCATTATCTCCTTTGAGCACATTCGTAATCACAAAAGGCATTCTGATCTGAGCCAGGGTTTTCACTTCTTGATCCAAAAGTTTCTTACCAAAATCTTCGGGGATAGGCAGCACAAAAGTGGAGTCGGCTCTTTTCACCGTAAGATGATTCGCCTCTTCCAATAATATATGTGAAGGTATATCGCGAACCGATTTCACCTTAAAGGTGTCTACGTGGGTTATCACATCGCCATCGTTCAATCCAATTTCGTGCGCTAAAGGGTGGTAAGCCAGACCGTATTTTGCATCCTCAACATTAACATAGGACTCGCCATAGCTATATAAAACCATCCAAAAAATAAAGAAGGCCAGCAGAAAGTTTACCAAAACGCCTCCAATCATAATTAATAAGCGTTGATAAGTAGGCTTTGATCTGAATTCGTACGGTTTGGGCTCCTCCTTAAGTGCCTCTTTGTCCATAGATTCGTCTATCATGCCCGATATCTTTACATAGCCACCCAGAGGCAGCCATCCGATACCGTATTCTGTATCACCTTTTTTAAATTTAAAAAGTGAGAACCATGGATCAAAGAAGAGATAAAATTTTTCGACCCGGGTTTTAAAAAGCTTGGCAAAAAAGAAATGGCCAAACTCATGTAATATAACTAATATTGAGAGGCTTAAGAGTAACTGCCCCGCTTTTATAACAAAATCCATTTAAATTATTTAATTTTTTTGAAGCTACAAATATATTTCTTTTTTGACAGTAAAAAAGTATTAATTGCAAAGATATGATTATCAGTTGGCTTGGCGGTGTACATTACGTTCAATGATAGCAGGCTAAAAGGTTAATATCCAATGAGGGCATGGGCAATTGCCCGCGCCTCAGTATCGGATTCAAAATAATCGTTGATGCTTGGTTTTTGGATAAAATCTACCTTTGTCATTGTTTTTTCGATGATATCCGACATTTGCAAAAAACCTATTTTATTTTGTAAAAACTTATCTACTACTACTTCGTTGGCGGCATTCATTACGCAGGGCATATTTCCCCCCGTCCGCATGGCATCGTAGGCAATGCCCAGGTTGCGGAATGTTTTATAATCTGGTTTATCGAAATTTAATTGGGGATAGTCCATAAAGTTAAAACGTGGAAAATCGGAGGTAAATCGCTCGGGGTAGGTGAGGGCGTATTGAATCGGTACGCGCATGTCGGGTAAGCCCATCTGTGCCTTCATTGAGCCATCGGTAAACTGCACTATACTATGCACAATACTTTGTGGATGAATAATCACATCGATTTGCGCTGGTGATAATCCAAACAACCAAGCTGCTTCAATCACCTCCAGTCCTTTATTCATCATGCTGGCTGAGTCAATCGTAATTTTATTACCCATTTCCCAGTTAGGGTGGTTTAGGGCTTGTTCCGGAGTAACATTATTTAAATATACGCTGTCTTTTCCTCTGAAAGGTCCGCCCGAAGCTGTCAGGTAAATTTTTTCGATAGGATTTTGAAATTCCCCTGTCAGACACTGGAATAGAGCCGAATGTTCCGAATCGACAGGTAGGATGGGTACTTTATTTTGTGCGGCCAGTTGGGTGATTATGTCGCCGGCTACCACAAGGGTTTCTTTGTTGGCCAACGCAATGGCTTTACCGGCTTTAATGGCATTGATGGTAGGTAGCAGACCCGAAAAACCTACCATAGCCGTGAGTACTATATCCACCGTGCTCATTTCTACTACTTGTGCTACGGAACGTTCGCCGGCATACACCTTAATAGGGAGATCGTGCAAGGCATCTTGTAACTGTTGGTACTTGGCTTTGTTAGCTATCACTACCGTATTGGGTAAAAATGTACGGCATTGTTCCACTAATTTACCAATCTGATTGTTGGCAGTTAAAACTTCAACTTCAAACTTATCCGGATGTTGGGATATAACTTCCAAAGTCTGTGAGCCAATAGATCCGGTGGATCCTAAAACGGCTACCCTTTTTTTCATGTGTGTATCGCTTATTCAAATAATATGTATTGTGTGGGATCTAAGGCATTACCCTGATGCCACAATTCAAAATGCAAATGGGGTCCGGTGGTGAGCTCTCCGGAGTTGCCTATGTTGGCAATAGCTTCGCCAGCCACAACTTTGTCGCCTGCTTTTTTCAGTAGTCGGGAGTTATGTTTATAGGTGGATATCAGGTCGTCGTTGTGTTGTATCATGATGGTGTAACCGGTTTCTACGGTCCAACCCGAAAAAATAACCGTACCACCCGTAATGGAAAGGACGGTTTTGCCCGGTGCTGCCACAATGTCTATTCCAAAATGCCCTTCGCTTTCAATAAACTTTTTTACTACGATACCTTTTAAGGGGGAGTAAAAATAGATTTGATTTAGCTCGGGAATTTTTTCCGTGTTATCGAGTACAGTCAGGTTGTATTTTTCTTCCTCTTCTACTTGCTGTCTGAAAATCTTATCATCGTCGCTTTTTTCAAAGTTTACCTTTTGTGGTACGCCTGATGCGCTATGGTCCGCTTCTTGTTCATCGGAGGGTGGAGCTTCACCGGAGATGACAGATTTGATGGATTGGAAAAAACGATCACGTTTTTCAATTTCTAAAATTAAGGAATCTACCCGGTTTATATTGCGCACCATTAATCTGCGTTCATTCCCGTCAGGATAGCCCGGGATATATTCTCTCAAGCCCGTATAGGCAATCAGCACTGTAACCAGTAGCACCAAAATAATCGCCATAGAACCTACCACGGTAAATACATTGAGCCGTGACAATCGCATCCGCCATACTTCCTCGTAGGTTTGTTCGTTAAATATGGCCAGTCGATATTTGTTGCGTAGGTTACGGAAAAGTTTTTTTTTGGTTTTTGGTATGTTCATCTTTTAAAAATGATGTGATTTTGATGCCAACAAAGTTAAAAAAATATACGGCTTACAAAATGGGATGTTTCATTATTAATGAGATATGTGGTGGCGCTGCATAGCGTAAAAAAAAAGCCGAAAGATAGTTTCTTTCGGCTTTTAAAGTAGCGGGAACTGGACTCGAACCAGTGACCTTTGGGTTATGAGCCCAACGAGCTACCAACTGCTCCATCCCGCAATGTATTTTAAGTGCTATTGCATTACTGCTAAGTAGCGGGGGCCAGACTCGAACTGACGACCTTTGGGTTATGAGCCCAACGAGCTACCAACTGCTCCACCCCGCAATATATTGTTACTTAAATAGTGTCCTTTTTTGCGGTTGCAAATATAGGCTGTTTAAGTGAGGAATGCAAATTTAAAACATCAAATAAAACAACTTAAAATGTAAGGTGATGTATGTAAGCGTATTGTGTATAGTATTTATTTTATTTGTCGGTATTAATATTGCCTCCATAAGATTAAAAAATCCCTGTTCAATCAAATGAATAGGGATTTTTTAATTAGAATATGTGCCTAATTTTCAAGTTCTCGGTATCCTATTAAAGTGTTCGTGATACTTCAACTTCTTCAAAGGCCTCGATGATGTCGCCTTCTTTGATGTCGTTATAATTGGCTATGTTCACCCCACACTCGTATCCTGAGGCTACCTCTTTTACATCGTCCTTAAAGCGTTTAAGCGCACCCAATACACCGGTATATATTACAATACCTTCGCGTATCAGTCTGACCTTTGAGTTGCGTTTAATTTTACCGTCTTTAACCATACAGCCTGCAATGGTTCCCACCTTGGTAATCTTAAAGGTTTCGCGGACTTCCAGCGTAGCGTTTATCTGCTCTTTGATCTCCGGCGAAAGCATGCCTTCCATAGCTAATTTTAGCTCTTCGATGGCATCGTATATGATTGAGTACAGACGGATGTCGATTTCTTCTTTCTCGGCTATTTTTCGCGCTGTAAGCGATGGGCGAACCTGGAAGCCTATAACGATGGCATTGGATGCTGCTGCAAGCATAATATCCGATTCTGAAATTTGACCTACCGCTTTGTGTATTACGTTTACTTGTATTTCGTCGGTAGAAAGTTTGATTAATGAATCAGACAAAGCTTCGATGGAGCCATCCACATCGCCTTTTACAATCACATTGAGCTCTTGGAAATTTCCGATGGCAATGCGTCGGCCTATTTCGTCTAAGGTAATGTGCTTTTTGGTTCGCATACCTTGTTCGCGCTGAAGCTGTGTTCGTTTGTTCGTAATTTCTTTCGCATCGCGTTCGCTTTCCATTACGTTAAACTTTTCACCAGCTTGAGCTGCACCGTTTAAACCTAACATTAGTACCGGTTCTGATGGTCCGGCTGCATCAACTTTTTGGTTACGTTCGTTGAACATGGCTTTCACGTGCCCCATAAAGCTGCCGGCAAGTATTACGTCGCCCACTTTTAAGGTGCCCGATTGTACAAGTACGGTAGTTACAAAACCACGTCCTTTGTCTAAGGATGATTCTATAACTGAACCTACTGCTCTTTTATCTTTAACTGCTTTAAGTTCCAATAAGTCCGCTTCGAGTAATACTTTTTCGAGCAGTTCATCAATGTTTAGGCCGTTTTTAGCAGATATCTCCTGGCACTGATATTTTCCTCCCCAGTCTTCGACCAGGTAGTTCATGTTGGCCAGCTCTTCTTTTATTTTGTCAGGATTGGCACCTGGTTTATCAATTTTGTTAATCGCAAAAACGATAGGCACCCCTGCGGCAGAAGCGTGGTTAATGGCCTCAACGGTTTGCGGCATCACGTTATCGTCGGCCGCTATAATAATGATGGCTATATCGGTTACCTGTGCACCTCGCGCACGCATGGCGGTAAATGCCTCGTGCCCCGGAGTATCCAGGAAAGTTATTTTGCGATTGGATTCCAGGGTTACCGAATAGGCACCTATATGCTGTGTAATACCTCCGGCCTCACCCTGAATAACGTTGGCTTTACGTATATGGTCAAGTAACGAAGTTTTACCATGATCCACGTGTCCCATTACGGTAACGATGGGTGAACGGTCTTCGAGCATGGTTTCGTCCTCGATCTCATCCTCTTCAATAGCAGCGGCAACCTCAACACTGATAAACTCAACTGTGTGGTCAAATTCTTCCGCTACAAGAGATATAGTCTCCGCATCCAAACGTTGGTTGATAGATACAAACAAACCAAGGCTCATACAAGAGGCTATAATTTGGTTTACCTGTACATCCATCATGGTAGCCAATTCGGCAACAGTAACAAATTCCGTTACTTTTATTACATTTTTTTCCTGATTGGCCGCTTCGGTTTCGGCTATTTGTCGCTGGCTTGCTGCATCGCGCTTATCGCGACGGTAGCGGGAGGCTTTCGACTTACCTTTGGTGGCTGTTAGCCTGGCCAAAGTTTCCTTAATTTGCTTTTGTACATCCTCCTCGCTTATCTCCGCTTTTACCGGACGGCGACTTGGAGCCGGTTTACCACCTCTGCGTGAACCCTTACCGGCCTGTCCTGCGCGTTGATTAGCGTCTTGTGGCCGTCCTGTTCCCGAACCGCGGGTGGGTTTGTTTGTTCCGGTTCCGGCACTTGCCGGTTTTCTTTGACCTGCAGGCTGGTTCGATTTTTCATTTATATTAACGCGTTCCTTATCCTTGCGAATGCGTTTGCGTTTTTTCTTCTTTTTATCGGCTGCATTTTCCGATCTACTTTGATCAACCGGTAAATCAATTTTTCCGACCACAGTTGGTCCCGAAAGTTTTTTAAACTCTGTAGGCTTAAAAACGACTTTATTATCGGCAACTTCTGTATCGGCAGCATTTTCTTTTGTTTCGCTTTTTGCCACAGGCTGTTCTGTTGGTTTACTTTGTTTTGGTTTTTGCGCTATAGCTTCTGGTTCAGCTTTTTTTCTTGTTTCCGTTGTTTCCGTTTTGCTGTCGCTTACTTTGGGGCTTTCGATATCGCCCTTGGTTTTTGCCGGTTTGTCTTTTACAGGTGCTTTGGCTTTATGCGTCTTGGCAAAAGAATCCACATCTATTTTTCCTACTACTTTTGGTTCCTCAATATTTTGTTTGGCAGTTGGTATGTGAGGAGCCTCAGCGGTTTTTTTCCCTTCCTTTGTTTTCTCAGGCTCTTTGGGAACGGGTGTTTTTTCAACGGGAGCTTTAACCTCCTCCTCCTTCGGTGTTAGTACCTTTGGTTCCTCTTTTTTATCCTGTTCGGCAGGTTTCTTTTTGCTGAACTGGTCTAAATCGATTTTGCCCTTAATTTTTGGTTCCTCAGTTTTTGGTACCTGAGTCTTTATTGTTTTAGGTTCCGGTTTAGCCTTTTCCTCCTTAGGGCTGGGGGCTAAATCTTGCCTCACATCTTCTATCGAGATGGTTTCTTTGTAAGACTTTTGTTTGCCAAGTTCTTCCGACTTTTTACGCACATTAAGGTCAGTACTGTATTCGTTTTGTATGTGACGATACATTTCTTCCGATACCTTTTCGTTAGGGTTCGTTTTTACCTCGAATCCTTTTTTATGCAAGAACTCTACAATGGTATTTATCCCTACATTAAACTCTCGGGCTACTTTACTTAGTCTATTTGTTTTACCAACTGCCATATTGGGGATTAATGGTTTTTCTATGTTATTTCTGAATCATTGATTGCCGCAAAATTAATTGAATTAATCAAATTCTGCGCTCAATATACGTATAACTTCCCGGATGGTTTCTTCTTCCAGATCGGTTCGTTTTACTAAATCTTCCACACTAAGGTCGAGTACCGATTTTGCTGTGTCGCAGCCTATGGATTTAATTTCGTTCAGAATCCATCCTTCAATTTCGTCTGTAAACTCATCTAAGCTCACATCTTCGTCGTCCACTTCCATTTCGCGGTAAACATCAATTTCATAACCTGTCAGTTGACTGGCCAGCTTGATATTTAGCCCGCCCTTTCCAATGGCAAGGCTCACCTCATCGGGACGTAAATATACTTGTGCTCTTTTATCTTCTTCAAAGAGTTTGATATTTGTTATTTTGGCCGGGTTGAGCGAGCGTTGAATAAACAGCTGTATATTGCTTGTGTAGTTAATTACATCGATGTTTTCGTTGCGTAACTCACGTACAATGCCATGTATTCTCGATCCTTTCATTCCCACGCAGGCTCCAACAGGGTCTATGCGTTCGTCGTACGACTCAACCGCTACTTTAGCTCTTTCGCCGGGCATGCGTACAATTTTTTTAATGGTGATAAGCCCATCAAATATCTCCGGAACTTCCAGCTCAAACAATCGTTCAAGGAATACCGGCGAGGTACGCGAAATAATAATTAATGGGTTGTTGTTTCTAATTTCCACTCTTACCACAACTGCCCTTATGTTATCGCCTTTACGAAAAAAGTCGGAAGGTATCTGTTCTGCTTTGGGTAGAATCAACTCATTGCCCTCATCATCTAAAATCAGGATTTCCCTCTTCCATATCTGATACACTTCACCGGTGACAATATCACCTATTTTGTCTTTGTATTTATGGTATATATTATCTTTTTCGAGTTCCAGAATACGAGCCGATAAGTTTTGGCGTAGACTGAGTATGGCTCTTCTTCCAAAATCAAGAAAACGGACTTCGTCCGTTACTTCCTCACCTATCTCGTAATCCTCATCAATCTTTTTAGCGTCTGTTAACGATATCTGCAAGTTGTCGTCTTCCAGTTCGTCATCTGCAACAATTTCGCGGTTACGCCAAATTTCAAAGTCTCCTTTATCGGTGTTAATAATAACATCGAAATTATCGTCCGTTCCAAAACGTTTTATCAGAACGCTTCTGAAAGAGTCTTCGAGCACTCTTATCATGGTTGCCCTGTCGATGCTCTTTAGCTCTTTAAACTCCGAAAAAGTGTCAATTAAATTAATGTTTTCCATGACTTTATATTTGCCGGCTCGTTAAAACGTAATAATTAATTTTACTGATTTAACCTGGTCGAACGTATAGTTATGATTAAAAACTTTTATTTCTTTTTTTTTCTTTCCTTCAATTTTAACTTTTTTCTCTTCCTCAACCGTAAAACCCTCCTCATACACATGGCTAAGCTTACCTTTAAATGGCGCTGCGTTTAGTGGAGTTACTTCAACATTTTTTCCTATGTTTTTTTTGTATTGGTTTAATACTTTTAAGGGCTGTCCTAAGCCTGGCGTAGATACTTCCAATTCAAAATCTTCTTGTTCACGATCCAGCGATGATTCTATCAAGCGGCTTATCTGAATGCAATAGTCGATACTTAAGCCGTCCATGCTGTCGATAGTAACCGTAATTTTGTTGTTTGCAGAAACTTTAACCTCAACAATAAAACAACCATCGGCCGCTATTTTTTCAGCTATTATTTCTACTATTTGTTGCTTGGTAATCATCGTTTTATGGTAATAAAATAGGGGACATCTGCCCCCTATCATTTAAGATATTTAGTTAAAAACCGCTGCAAAGATAGTTATTATGCTTTTAATATGCAACTGGCTCTTACTATTTATTGTATCGGCAAGGGATGATAATCTGAGTGCGGTACTTATAGCACTCTGGGTATCTTTTTGTGCTAGCACGCAACACTAAATTAATCGCTCGCTAATACAGGGTACTCCAATTAGAGTGCTCCAATGATTGGGATTAAAATACTATCTTGCGAAGGTTGCAATGTAGGAAAAAAATTTATGACAAAACAGTATTATACGCTTAACAAATTAAAAATCATCAACGACCCCGTTTATGGTTTTGTAAAAATTCCGTTCGAATTTATTTATGACCTTTTACAGCACAAGTATTTTCAGCGATTAAGAGGTATAAAACAATTAGGCCTTACCTCAATGGTTTATCCGGGTGCTATGCACAATCGCTTTCAGCATGCCGTAGGAGCTATGCATTTGATGACACAGGCCGTTGATGTGTTACGTTCCAAAGGTATTGAAATTAGTAAACAAGAATCAGAAGCGGTGCACATTGCCATATTATTGCACGATATTGGGCATGGCCCGTTTTCGCATGTGCTCGAAGATGCTGTTGTAAAAGGTATTCATCACGAGGAGCTATCTTTGCTGTTTATGGAGCGACTCAACGACGCTTTTGATGGTAAACTTAACTTGGCGATTGATATTTTTAAAGGACATTATTCAAAAAAATTTCTGCATCAATTGGTGAGCAGTCAGTTGGATATGGATAGGCTCGATTACCTGAGGCGGGATAGCTTTTTTACTGGTGTAACGGAGGGAACTATAGGGTCGGATCGGATAATTAAGATGCTACATGTGCATAATGATAAACTGGTAGTGGAGTCGAAAGGCATTTACTCAATCGAAAAATTTTTGATAGCCCGCAGATTGATGTATTGGCAGGTGTATTTGCATAAAACATGTGTTGTGGCCGAAAAAATGTTGGTGCTGATATTACAACGCGCACGTTATTTACTGCAACAGGGAAGTGAAATTTTTGCCACCCCCCATTTACTTTGTTTTTTTAAGGAAGCTATTAGTATTGATGAATTTAAAAGCGATCCATCCGTGCTCGACAAATTTGCAATGCTCGACGACGGTGATATTATGTCGGCCTTAAAGGTTTGGACAAACCACAATGATTTTATTCTGTCCACCTTGGCTAAGCTGATTGTTAATCGCGATTTGTTTCATGTTGAAATGCAAAAGGAGACTTTTGACAAACAAAGGATAAAGCAAATTAAAAACAGGGTGAAGGAGCAAATGAATTTAGGTAATGAAGAGATTAGTTATTTTGTACATACTGATGTTGTTGCGAACCATGCCTATAGTTTGACGGATGAAAAGATAAAAATACTATCTGGCGACGGCAGTTTACAGGATGTTTCCGACGCCTCAGATATTTTGAATGTTTCAGTTTTGAGTAAAAATGTAAAAAAGAATGTATTGATTTATCCAAAATCAATAAGCAGATGGGTTAAGAGTTTGTGATTTAAATGTTTGAATTGAAGAGTAGGTGGTACTATACTACGCTTTTGCGGTTAAAAACGCAAGTTTTTTTAGGTTTGATGAAGATAATATTATTAGATTTGCAGCAAATTTAAATAAAATGGAGCTCTCAGCTAAGCAAATTGCAGAATTAATTCAGGGGGAGGTAGTTGGAAACCCCGATGTTACTATTAATAACGTATCGAAAATTGAGGACGGGAAACCCGGAACCATTAGTTTTTTATCCAACCCAAAATATACCCAATACATATACCAAACCAAAGCTTCGGTGGTAATAGTAAACAATACTTTTGAACCCGAAAAAAAGGTGAGTGCCACTATGATCAGGGTGCCGGATGCCTACAGTGCGGTAGCTAAACTGATGCAGATGTATCTTGATTCAAAACCACGAAAAACGGGAGTTGAGCAACCATCATTTGTGTCCGAAACGGCAATTATTGGTGACTTTCCATATATTGGCGCTTTTGCTTATATAGGTGAAAACGTAAAAATAGGCAATAACGTAAGTATCTATCCCAATACTTATATCGGCGATAACGTAACTATTGGCGATAACAATATTTTGTATGCCGGCGTTAAAATATATCACAACTGTGTTGTAGGTGATAATTGTATCCTTCATGCAGGTGCAGTGGTAGGTTCCGATGGTTTTGGCTTTGCCCCCGACGAAAATAACGAGTATACAAAAATTCCACAGTTAGGGAATGTGGTAATAGAGGATAACTGCGAGATAGGTGCCAATACTGCTTTAGATAGAGCCACTATGGGATCCACCGTACTCAAAAAAGGCGTAAAGCTCGATAATTTTGTGCAGATAGCACATAATGTTGAAATTGGCGAAAATACAGTTATTGCGGCCATGTCGGGTGTTGCCGGTTCAACCGTAATAGGTAAGAATTGTATGTTTGGTGGCCATGCCGGTGTTGTTGGGCATTTAACAGTGGCCGATGGTGTTAAGATGGGTGCATATACCGGTATTGCCAGTAGTGTTAAAAAGGAGGGTGCGGTAATGCGCGGCACACCAGCATTTGAGGCCAGAGCATTTACACGTTCCTGGATTAGTCTAAAAAGTCTCCCGGACTTGGTGAAAGAGGTGCGGGTACTAAAACAAGAGATAAAAAAATTAAAAGGAGAAGAGTAGGTAGTAAACCGGATTATCCTGGTTTAAAAATATCTATGCAGAACATATATCTATTGAAATGGTAGAAAAACAAAACACATTGGCAAAACCGGCTACTTTAAAAGGTACGGGCTTGCATACCGGAGCAATGGTGACCTTGGTGATGAATCCGGCTCCCGAGAATCATGGATTTAAATTTAAACGGACAGATCTTGACGGTCAGCCTATTATCGAAGCACACGCCGAAAACGTCACTTACACACAGCGTGGAACCGTGTTGCAAAAAAAGGATGCTACAGTAAGTACCATTGAGCATTGCCTGGCTGCCCTACGTGGTTTGGGCGTGGATAATTGCTTGATAGAAGTGGACGGCCCTGAGGTGCCTATACTTGATGGAAGTGCCAAGTTATTTGTGGCTGCCATTAACGAGGTGGGCTTGCAAGAGCAACAAGCGGCAAGAAAGTATTTTGTGGTAAAAGAAAAAATGGTGTTCGAAAATAAGGAAAAGGGCATTAGCCTGGTTGCCTTGCCCGACGATCATTTTAGTATAGATACCATGGTATCCTTCGATAACTCCGTGTTTTTAGGAAGTCAATTTGCTACCTTAGCATCAATGGACGATTTTGAGAAGGAGATAAGTGCATCACGAACTTTTGTGTTTTTGCACGAAGTGGAAATGCTGATGCAGCACAACTTAATCAAAGGCGGCGATCTGAAAAATGCCATCGTCATTATTGACAGGGATGTTAGCCAGGAGGAGCTGGATAGACTTGCCGATTTGTTTAATCAACCCAGGGTAGAGGTAAAAGCCATAGGTATTTTGAACAACCTGGAGTTAGTACACCATAACGAACCCGCACGCCACAAGTTATTAGATGTGATAGGCGATTTGTGTTTGGCCGGCTTACCCATTAAAGGAAAAATAATTGCTATGCGCCCGGGGCATCAAAGCAACGTGGAATTTGCCAAGCTATTGCGTACGGAGATAAAAAAACAAGCTAACCGACCCGAGGTACCGCATTACGATCCTTGTATGGAACCTATATTCGATATCAATGCGGTTATCCGAATGTTACCCCACCGTTTTCCGTTTTTATTGGTTGATAAAATTATCGATCTGCAGGAGGATTTTGTAGTGGGTATTAAAAACGTGACCCTTAACGAACCTTTTTTTCAGGGGCACTTCCCCACGGAACCGGTAATGCCGGGTGTTTTACTGGTTGAAGCCATGGCCCAATGTGGTGGTATCTTTGTGCTGAACCAAGTGGAAGATCCCGAAAATTATTCTACCTATTTTATGAAACTCGATAACATTAAGTTCCGCAAGAAAGTAGTGCCGGGCGATACCGTAATTTTTAAACTGGATTTAGTTACTCCCATGCGACGTGGCGTAGCTAATATGAAAGGTACTGCCTTTGTAGGTGACTGTGTAGTGGCCGAAGGAGAATTTATGGCCAGTATCATACGCAACAAGGCTTAAAGATATTGCTGCGTAAGTTGTATAGGTTAATACGAAAATAGCCTGTCTGAATTCAACTAAATATATATTCGAGGCAATCACGTGGCTATAAATAAACGTGAATTGTTTTTTATTTAAAATTCTTGAATTATTTTCGCAGCGCAAAAAAGTAAATTACATTATTATCTGTTTGGCATTCTATCCCCTATTAAAATACGCATGTAGGTTAGGAACTGTGCAAATGCGACAGGCAAAAAATACTGTCGGAGATAAGTAAACTGAAAAAAATGAAACAACCATTAGCATACATCCACCCCGAAGCTAAAATAGCAGCAAATGTGGTAATTGAGCCTTTTGTTACTATTGATAAAAATGTGGTAATTGAAGAAGGCACCCGAATCGGTTCCAATGTTACCATCTTAGAGGGTGCGCGAATAGGTAAAAACTGCAATATATTTCCAGGTGCTGTTATTTCGGCCATACCACAGGATTTAAAGTTTGCAGGCGAAGATTCCGTGGCGATTATAGGGGATAATACTACGATACGTGAGTGCGTTACCGTAAATCGGGGTACGGTTTCGCGAGGGAAAACGGTAGTAGGTAACAATTGTTTGCTGATGGCCTATGTGCATATTGCCCATGATGTGATAGTGGGTAATAATGTAATTATTGCCAATGCAACACAAGTAGCAGGTGAAGTGCGCATTGATGATTATGCCATTATAGGGGGCTCTTGTGCTGTTCATCAGTTTGTGCACATAGGTGCCCATGTAATGATACAGGGAGGAGCACTCCTGGGTAAGGATGTACCGCCTTATATTAAGGTGGGTAATACAAAAATGTCGTATGGAGGTATCAATTCCATTGGGCTAAGGCGCAGAGACTTTTCAAACGAGCAAATAAACGGTATTCAGAATATCTATCGCGTGCTTTTTCAGAGTGGACTGAATAATTCGGATGCCGTGGAAAAAATGGAAACAGAATTACCGGCATCAAAAGAACGCGACGAAATTATTTTATTTGTGAAAAATTCGCAACGTGGAATTATCAAAGGGTATCTTTCTAATGCGGAAAGGTAAATTCGTCGATTACTGGCTGATATCTTATGGCGGAGCATAGTGACCGCAAATAATAAACCGGACTGATGAAAATTAGTCCGGTTTTTTTATGGAATATGGTCATAGCGACATCCTATTTACAGAGCTATATTAAAATTGTATGTTGTGGCTTTTGACATACACAAAATACATGATAATAAACGAAGAGCACCTCCGTGATACGCGATTTATCTTCTGTGAATCAAAATAATGCGTTTTATCGTCCTCCATAACCGCAGAATTACTTATTGAAAGTTGCCTTACAGGGGAAACGTATTGATAAGGATACTAAATTGTGAAATTATTGCCGACAAAGGGATTTTGCATCGATTATTTCCGGAAGTCCAGCAAGCAAACCGTGCACAAAACCAACATTTAATGGTTTTTTTAAGATAAACTACCAACGCTAAAGTTACGCTATAAATTGCCCAATGTGAGCGAAAGCACACTTCTGGTGAAAGTGGTTAAAAATAAAGTAAAGCGCCATGATGAGGCAAGTGCCAACTTTAATTTTACTGCTGCCGTGTCTGTATGGGGCATGAAACTGGGGAACTCCGAATGCATCAAAAATATTTACATACCCGGAAATCATAGCTTGAGTAAAAGCCCCCAAACGCATTAATAAACAGGAAATACTGATAAAGAAATATTAAGTCCAGATTGTCGCTGATTATACTTACTGTACTAATGGATTTAACTCATATGAATGTACAAATTCAGCTAATATTTTAGTAAATGCGAATAGTTCTCATTGTTATTTTAGGCGGCCGGCGCTCAATAGACCGCCAGCACGCCTTTTTATCTTTACGCTTATTCTAACTCTTTTTTAATACCCCACAACAATTACTTCATTATCATTTTCTTGCGCAATAGGCTCAATCTCTTTCTGCGCTGGTGGATTGCTTTGCAGCACAAAATTGATAGGGATGGTATAGCTCACATTTACCTTTTGACCTCTTTGTAGGCCTGGCGTCCATTTGGGCATGGCCCTTACTACCCGTAACGCTTCCTCATCCAATGATTCAAACCCTCCGCTGCGCAACACTTTTACATCTTTAACATCGCCTGTTTTTGATACTACAAATTGCACGTAAACTCGACCCATCTTACGTTGTTCTTGGGCATCAACAGGATACTTAATACTTTTGGCGATGTACTTCCGTAACTCCATATCGCCGCCCGGAAACTGGGGCATTACCTCGACAATGAAAAAAGTTGGGTCCATGTCCTCACTTTGTAAGGTGATTTGCTGCAATTCTTCTAATGTGCTTTGCTGTAACTCCTCGTCGGCAGTGCGGTCGCAGGCAAAAAAGAATGCCACGCTCACTATCATAAAGAAGGCAGCCAGACCTTTGATAAAAGCCTTGTTTTTAATTGTTTTATTGGTCATCATTTTAAATCGTTTTTTAGTAATGGATTGGTTAAAGTTATTCACAGGAAACAGTCGCGCGCCGGTAGCCTCGTGCAATAACAATTTTTTGTAAGAGCCAATGGCAGTTCCTTTGTTTAATACGGAACGATCGGCCTGAAACTCGTGCAACTCCCTGAGCAGGTTCTTAATCCACCAGGCAAAAGGGTTAAACCACTGCACAATAAGAAGCGCCTCAAACAACAGCACATCCAAAGAGTGCCGATGCTTAACGTGGGACATTTCATGCACTAATATCTTGTCCAGATCGTCGTCGGTATAAAGTGACCGATTAACGAAAATTACATGAAAGAACGAAAAAGCGTTAAAGTTGCCGGGCAGGTCGGCTATCCTAACATCTTTATATTTTATCCATCGGGCTTTTTTTGAGAGTAAACCCAAGCGTGTCAGGCCAAAAAGCAAACGCAGTAATATGGCCAACGCACCACCCAAATAAAGCCATCCAAAGGTTTTGTTTTTCGCAATGACAGGCACAACCGTCTGCTGTACCTCATCGGCATAAACGTTCACAGCTTGCAGTAGGTTTGTAAAACCTTGTACTTCAATATCGGTAGTGCTGGGTGGCGAAACGGAAATATGCACAAAGGGCACAACGGTAGCCAATGTCAACGACAATAGCAGATAAACTCTATTCAACTTAAAAAATGGTTCGTGATGCAGAACTGTGCGATAAAACAAGGCCAACACGCCCAAAATGAGCGACGACTCCAGCAGGTAATTGATAAAATATTCCATAACAGCTTATTTTTTTGGATTTTTTAAATCATCTTTTATTTGATTCTTGTTTTCGCTCTGTAACTCACTTTTTACGTCGTTCATCAGTTCTTCCAAATCGTTGATGTCCATCTTATCCTCCTTGGCAAAAAAGGAAACCAGCTCCTTAAACGAACCTTGAAAGTAATGCAACATAACCCGTTTCATAAACTTTCTTTTATAAACTTCTTTCGCTACCAACGGAAAATATACATGTCCCTTGCCCTGCTTTTTATGATCCACAAAACCTTTGCTCTCCAAAATACGCACAATGGTACTTACGGTATTATATGCCGGTTTGGGTTCGGGGAGTTTTTTAATAATACCTTTTACATTGGTCTCCCCCAAATCCCACAACTGATGCATGATCTGTTCTTCTGCTTTTGTAAGTTCTTTCATTTATTTAAGACTAGTAGATAGTTAGACAATAGACTGTTACCCTCCTGCGGCAAGTCAGGGATTAAACCCTTAAACTTACTTCTTAACCGACTGATATTTTTTAAACATTGCCTGGGGTTTTTGCCTTTATTATTTCCTCAACATTTTCGATTAATTTTTTACTAAATAAAAAGTGTAGCAATAGATATTTCCCTCTATAATCTTTCAAAGAAATAGTGTCTCCTGCCAATGCTGCAAGTTTCCATTCAGGAGCTGATTTGTTTTTTGCTAAAGTCTTGTTTAAAAACTTCATTTTTGTCCAGTCGTAATAAACTGGGATACTATCTGCTTCAAAACGGGAAGGAGCGTGCGTATCTTTAAACAAATAGTCTTTGAACTGAACTTTTGAAAAATAGCTTTCTAATTTGTTTCCCCCTAAAAAAAATCATTCAGCTAACATTTATAAAGAGGATTATTATGCCTATAAAAATTAATGATTTTATAATTGCTTTCATGGAATTGTGTTTTTATTGGGTAATTGTGTATCAAAATAACAAAACATAAGGCGTTAGTGGCTTGCTCAATCTTTTAACTAAATAATTAGTTCAAATTTATAACTAAAGATTTAGTTATGCAAATTTTTTAAACTATATTTGTAGTTGAAAAGAGGATGTTAATACCAAAATGCTGATGTTATGACTTTTAAAAAAGCAAGCCATTTACTTATCATTGTATCTTTCGTCATGTTTTACTCAAACGCGATGGCAACTTATACTTTGTACTCAAAGCAAAGTGATGAACAGCTTATGAGCATCAACCGTGATTCTTTGTTGATAATTGAATCGCGAACATTATCAAGGGCATACCAGTTCGATGGCGCCATTGATATATTGGAGCAGGTGGTTAAAAGGGATTCTTTTAATAGGGATGCTTTTACCGAGTTGGAGCGCTTGTACTTTAAAACCTCGCAGCATTGCGCAGCTATTCATTTACATAATTACCTGATCCTAAATAAGGTGGATAGTGCTTACTACGCTATACGCAAGGCTTTGTCGCTGAGAAAAATAGGCCAATACCAAAAGTCGTTGGATATTTTTATGGGAGCTTTTGCCACAGACTCAAGTAATTCTTTTATAAGCACGCAAATAGGCGACTTGTACAAAGCTTTAGAGATTCCAGAGCGTGCGCTTGTGTATTATAACAAAACATGCCAAATTAAGCCCAGCTCTACAGTAATGATCAAAGCCCTGGATCTATATCTCAAAATAAATCAAAAAGATGAGGCATTGCGATTTTTTAACCGCTATTACAAAACAGAGTTTGCCTCAAACCAAATTCTCCTGCGGCTCTATGGCAAAACCTTATATGTAAACGGCAAGATAGAGTTGGCACGCAAAACATTCAGCCGCTTATATGCTGCGGGCGATTCGTCCCTGGTTACCTGTAAGTTTTTGGGCACCTGCCTATGGAAACAGGAAGATTACGGCAATGCCATCCCTGTTCTCGAAAACTTTATCCAGCTCGATACCACCGATTACCAGGTATATTATATGTTGGGCACCTGCCATCTGAAATATAAGTTCGGGTATAAGCCTACCTTAGGGGTTGATTTTCTGGAAAAGGCCATCGCACTGATGCAACCCGACGGCAAAACCCTGAATCGAATTTACAATGAACTGGCGTTGCATTATCAATATCATCAAAACTACGAAAAAGAGTTGGAGATATATTTGATCATGAAAGAGAATGAACCGGACAGCAGACATGTGGACTATAAAATGGCCACCTTATATGATTACGGTTTTAATGATAAAAAAGAAGCCCTGCAACGATACCAAAATTTACTGACGCTGTACAAAGCCGACAGCACAAGTAAAACAGACAGATGGGCAATTATAAAATTTTTAGAAAGTAGAATCCAGGAACTCACAGAAGACAATTTTTGGTAGCTGCGCGGCGGCAACGGATATTAATTAGCGAATCGTTCTCGGCAGCGACCATAGGCTGGAGCGGGTTATGATTTCCATTTTTTTATTTTTTATTTGACTCAAAAATTATAGTTCGCCCTAAAATGTTGTTATTTTAGTAACTTGATTGACCGCATGTAAAATTGAAATATCGCTTTGGGGTATTGCAGTGGGTCGATTAAATTGAAATATGAAACTCAAAAATAGCAACATGGAAATCAACCATTTTAAATCGACCATATTAGCAGGCATACCCAGTGAATTGCCGCCGGAATCGGAATATGATTGTACCGTTAACCACGCACCTGTGCGCAAGGATATCCTTACCGAAGAGGAAAAAAAACTGGCTTTAAAAAATGCGCTGCGCTATTTTCCTTCACATCACCATAAAACCCTTGCTCCTGAATTTTTAAAGGAACTCAGGGATTACGGACGTATTTACATGTATCGTTTTCGTCCGCATTACCGAATGAAAGCCCGCCATATTGATGATTTTCCGCATAAAAGTAAACAAGCGGCTGCCATCATGCTAATGATATGCAATAATCTTGACTATGATGTAGCACAACATCCGCATGAGCTAATTACCTATGGAGGCAATGGTGCTGTTTTTCAAAATTGGGCACAATACCTGCTTACCATGCAATATTTGGCTATCATGAATGATGAACAGACCCTGGTGATGTATTCCGGGCATCCCATGGGTTTATATCCTTCGCACCGCCATGCACCGCGTGTTGTCGTTAGCAATGGTATGGTGATACCCAATTATTCAAAACCCGATGACTGGGAAAAATTTAATGCCCTTGGCGTATCGCAATACGGACAGATGACAGCCGGCTCATTTATGTACATTGGGCCACAGGGCATTGTGCATGGAACAACTATTACCATTTTAAATGCCCTGCGTAAATTAAATACTTCCACAAATGACGATACACCAAAGTTATTTATTACGGCGGGTTTGGGAGGTATGAGTGGTGCCCAGCCTAAAGCAGCCAATATAGCCAAATGTATAAGTATAACTGCCGAGGTAAACCCCAAGGCCTTGCACACCCGACATGCACAAGGATGGGTGGATGAGGTAGTCGAAAGCCTTACGGAGTTGGAGGATAGGGTGAAATGGGCTAAAAAGAAAAAAGAGGTGCTATCCATCGCCTATAAAGGTAACGTGGTAGAGGTGTGGGAATATTTTGCCGAACGGGGCATTCAGGTAGATTTAGGTTCTGACCAAACATCGCTGCACAATCCCTGGGCAGGTGGTTATTATCCTGTTGGCTTATCCTATCAAGAGGCCAATGAAATGATGGTGGCCCAACCGGAGCTTTTTAAACAAAAGGTGCAAGATTCTTTAAAACGCCAGGTGCGGGCTATCAATACCCTAAATGCGCGTGGAATGTATTTTTTTGATTATGGAAATGCATTTTTATTGGAAGCCGGCAGGGTAGGAGCCGATGTTTTATTACACGACGGAAAGTTTAAATATCCCTCTTATGTGCAGGATATCATGGGCCCTATGTGTTTTGATTATGGCTTTGGCCCTTTCCGCTGGGTTTGTACCAGCAACCGGCCCGGTGATTTGGCAAAGACTGACCGTATAGCCTGCCGGGTGCTGGAGCAACTCCGGCTGACCTCCCCTGTGGAAATACAGCAGCAGATGGCAGACAATATTCATTGGATTAAGGAAGCAGAAGCAAACAAACTGGTTGTAGGTTCGCAGGCCCGGATTTTATATGCCGATGCGGAAGGTAGGATAAAAATAGCCGAGGCTTTTAATCAAGCCATTAAAAATGGTGAGTTGTCGGCACCTGTTGTGTTGGGACGCGATCATCACGATGTGTCGGGAACGGACAGCCCCTGGCGCGAAACATCTAATATTTATGATGGTTCAGGCTTTACCGCCGACATGGCAGTACAAAATGTTATTGGCGACAGCTTTAGAGGAGCCACATGGGTATCTATCCATAATGGTGGTGGCGTAGGTTGGGGAGAAGTAATAAATGGTGGCTTTGGCTTGGTGATAGACGGGAGTGAGGAAGCGGACAAAAAAATACAATCGATGTTATTTTGGGATGTGAACAATGGTATCTCGCGCAGAAGTTGGGCGCGCAATTCGGAAGCGGTATTTGCTATTAAAAGAGCCATGGAAGTCAATCCACAACTGAGGGTTACTTTGCCTAACATAGCAGATGATGATGTGATAGAAGAGGTTTTTGGCGGAGAATCGCACCCAAAAGAGGGAATGAATTAAAACAACATCCCATACGGACGTTCGATGGCTTGAGCCAGCGGAATCAAACCAACATTTCGGCTAAAGCGCATATACTCTTTGCCTTGAACAAAAATAAGAAGGGTAGGGGCATTAAAAACGGAATTTTGTGCGGCCGGTTCTGGCGCTTGCTCAATGTTGCAATAGGCCATCTGTACTTTTGGAAAATCAGTTGCTAATAAGTCCTGTACTTTTGGTAGCAGCACTTTGCATACGCTGCATCTATTGTGCGAAAAGTAAACGAGCACCATATCGTTGGTTTTTAGTAGCAATTCAAAATCCGATATCGAACCAATATTTTGCATGGATGTAAAGATTTCATTTTTCTTTTCGTAACAAAAGCGATGCATTAATTCTGCCAAAGAATCGCAGAATATTAGAGAAAAGGTACTATGTTTCCGCGTCAGTAAAAGCCCTGCAGGGGGAGGGGTACGGCCGAATTGTTAGAGTAATCAATCACTTGAAACCTTTTTACTTATTTAGCCCTTTCCACCCTCCTAAAGCCGGAGTGGCCCTTACTTTCTTGTCTTGAAACAAGAAAGTAAGCAAAGAAATTCAAGACTGCCTGAAAAAATTCATCCGTCTCTTAGCACTGCCTAAGTGCGGCCGGGTGATCTCCGAACGTGTTCGGAGCTTCCCGGTCTTACTACGGCAGCGCTTTGAGCCCTATAATATTTTTCAGGAGGCCGGCCGCACAAGCCTCACACTCCTGTCCGAGAATTAAAATATGACAACAAATTATCGTTAATGCCGAAGAAAAATCGGTGCAGGCTATGTTGGCGTTAGTTCCTTTTTAAGAACCTAAATCATATTACATCATTACATGGGGTAAAGGCCCCAGACTTTTACAGAATTACAAACTCCACGATTTTTGACGGAAACATTACAACAAACCCACCTCGCGTTAGCGAGCTAAATTCTTGTTCCAAGCTATTTTTTTCAGATAGCTTGGAACAAGAATTAGTACTGTCCCGTACTCAACATTACCAGGGTGCAAGCACGAATTACTTCAATGTTATTTTCTTTTGCCAGCGATTCTAATTCCGGGTTTTCCGTTCCCGGATTTAAAATAATTCTTTGGGGTTTAAGTTGCTTTATGAGTTCATAATGAACAGGCTGGTTCCGTGGGCCAACGTACATGGTAATGGTATGCACATCTTCGTTTTTATCTATTTCTTTCTGTATTTTTATTCCATCCACTTCGCCGGTTCGCGTACCCAAGGCTAAAATGGAATGATGGTGTTCATTTAACATTTTAATTGCCTTGTGCGAATATCGCTCAGGATTTTCGCTGGCGCCAATAACTAAGGTCTTTTTCATGATAATAAATGTATTAAGGTAATAGGAGTAAATGTAGCCATATACAAGTACTTATGCAAATAGCTATGTTATTTGCATGGTTTCTGAATTAACACGCTGGCATACGCGGTAACGCCTTCCTGCGCACCCACAAAACCTAGTTTTTCGCTTGTGGTAGCTTTAATGGCAATATCTTCGGGGTCTATTTCCATTACCTTGGCCAGCAGTGCCTGCATTTCAGGAATCAAATCTTTCAGTTTGGGTTTTTCAAGGCACACGCTGCTGTCGATATTGCTTATTTCATAACCTTTTTCTTTGATGAGCTCCACCGTTCTACGCAATAATATTTTGCTGTCAATCCCTTTATAATGTGATGAAGTATCGGGAAAGTGAAAGCCAATGTCGCGTAAGTTGGCGGCACCCAGCAGGGCATCGCAAATGGCATGAATCAACACATCGCCATCCGAATGACCAATGGAGCCTTTGCTGTGGGGCACATGTAGGCCGCCTATCCAAAGCTCTTCACCTTCGCCCAGTTTATGGACATCGTATCCAAATCCTACTTTTATTTTCATTATTTTTATTTCCGAAAGTTTAAGAATAGTGCAGGTTAAAGTAATAAGCAACAAAAATAAGTAAAAAAAATCCCGAACTGTATGTCCGGGATTAAAATGTTGTTAATAGCTTATTGCTGTAGATACGAATTCAGCTACTTTATACAGGATGCTCGTATCTTGACTCTTGCTGCTTTGTAATTGTTTTAACTCAAATTAATTATTTTCCCATCTGATCCAGGTCAAATCCTAATGAAAAGCGGATGGTATTGGCCAGTGGGTTGTTTTGCGCTATGGCAATGATGTACGAAGCATCAATAGTAAACATGTTAAATTTGAGGCCGGCTCCGGCAGTAGCAAACTTACGGTTTCCGATTACTTCGTCCTCGTGGTAATAGCCAGCTCTGATGGCAAATTGGTTGTCGTACCAATATTCTCCTCCAACCGAAATCCTTAAGTCTTCAACGGCAAAATCACCAAAACTCTGAAAAAAGGAAGCAGGCACCGAAAGGTCGCTTTTGTCTTCGTAGGCCCCATCTACAAAATCACCCTTAGCAACCATGTAGCGGTTGATATCCAGCGTAAAGCCCACTTTATTGTATCGGTCTATCTCGGTGGTATAGGCTCCTCCTATGCGTAGGTTAGCTGGTAAAAATTCCTGGTTAGCTCCTCCATCGTACGATATTTTAGAGCCAATATTAGAGATGTTGATGCCGGCAGAAACATCGCCTTTTCTGCCACCCCATTTAACATTCTGCAGATAAAAAAAGTTCAGGTCGGCTGCAAAAGCACTGCCGGGCTCAGCTCCTTCTGAATAAGCCCCGTTGTTGATGTCGGATCGAATATACCTAAAGGCAACTGAACCGGATATCTTATCTGATAGCTTTAAGGCGTATGCCGCATCTATGGCAAATTCATTGGGTTTTCCGCTGGAAAGGGGTGAGCCTGTTTCATCCGTAAAAATAATAGAGCCTAACGAAAAATAACGTAAGGAAGCACTCACCGTTTGCATATTATCTATACGACGAAAAAAAGTAAGATAATACAAGTTGATATCGTCGACTAAATCCCTGAGCCAGGGAGTAAAAGATAGAGATACACCCATGTCCTGATCTAAAAAGGCATATTTACTTGAGTTCCAGTGCTGCGAATTGATGTCGGGTGCTGTGGCCACACCGGCATCGCCCATCGCACCACCTCTCGACTCGGGCGTGATGGTTAAAAAGGGTGCTGCTGTACGGGGGAAAGCATCTTTTTTATTTACCGTATTTTGGCTGTTTATATTAAGGGATGAGATAAGTACCAATGAAAGGATAATCCCTGTTCTTAAAAAAAAGTTCTGCATAGTGTATGTTCCTTATTTATTATTTGTCGATTAAGCTTACAAATTTAAGACTACAATTGTAAACTCAAAAAAATCAAATTTATTATCGGCCCACCATAATTTTACCCGAAATTTCCCCTTTGCGCCCTGATTGGGAGTCGATAATAAGTTTGTACAGATAAATACCGGGGCTTAGTGAATGCCCTCCGCTGGTTTGCGCCTTTAACTCAATGGGGGGGATGGTATTAATCAGTGATATTACCGAGCTGTTTTGTTGCGAAACGAGCTGTCCGTTTAATCCGTATATTAACAATTGAATGTTAAGCCGCGAGTTGGGGTCATCGTGTTGAAAGGAGATATACGATGTTTGTCCCGGCACTAGTGGATTGGGAAACACAATGGCATCGGAAATAGCTATACCACCTTCTTCTGAAACCTGAAACTGGATACTTGCAGTGGAGGAATTGTTATGCGTATCCCATGCCTTAAGGGTGAGTGTGTGCTTACCCGATTCCAAAACCGGCAATTGTCGTTTAATGATGCCTTCCTGATAACTGTTGATGGTAGCTTCAAAGTCGTTGTTTAATATAATTGGGTTTGAGTTGTTATCGTTTATTACAGCCGTAATGTCGTGGCCAATACCATTTCCGGTAGTATTAATACCCGAAATATCCGATATCTCGGCCAACAGGATTGGTCGTGAACCCACCTTGGCTCCCTGGCTAAAGTTTTTGTTGTTAAGCCATAGTTTAATTTCAGGCCCTGTGTTATCCTCGTCGGCATTGTTATCGATACCACCTATGATAATATCCGAAAAGGCACCAAATGCCTCTTGCTGGCTTTCATCTGAATAGGCATAATAGCTAATTTTTCCCTTATCAAAATTGTAGCGAATATCTTTGGGTATAACAAATTCTGTTTCGAAAACACCGTTAGACGCACTGGCTGAACCTTTAAAAATAATATTATCGAAGGTGTCGAAGGAAAAAGGTGTGGCTCCATCGTTGCCTCGGGTAACTATTCGACTTTGCTTATCGTACACTGTTACGAAAACTCTTCCGTTAAAGTCGTCTTTTAGTTTATTGAAACTATCGCTTATCTGTCCGGTAACTTTTATTTTACTTAAAGCCTTTAGACTGTCCAGGGGAGCAGGTGTTCCGTCCACTTTCATGGTTACATCGCCTTCGTTAATTTTCAGGGTATTCACCTTTGCATTGGGATAAATCAAGCGGATAGCCGGATCGCCCAAAAGCGAAAAGTTTAACTTGTTGATGGAGCTCGATAGTTTGTTTTTTGTACGCCTCATTATCTGGCCCAGGGTGTACGGCTGGCCATCAGTATCACGTTCAAAAGCAAAATTATAAAAACTGGTGTTCAGGTTGTGATTGGCGTTTGAGTACACTATTCGTGTGGTGGAGAAAAGTGCAATAGCACCTCCCAGTGGATTCAAAAACAATTCTTCGCCCGCCGTAATCATATCTTTTTCGTCGTAACGGCTAAATTCGCATGTGGCCGTAACAAAAAGGGCAAGTTTGTCAATATTGTTCCAACTGGCAATATGTGTTTTGGTAATTACCTTTTCGTGGCCTAAAACATTAGGGCTGCCGTGTCCGGTGTAATTAAAAATTAAATTTCCTTTGGTAATCGCTTGTCCTATATCCTGTTCAATAACAGGAATACTGGTTCCGGAAGTGGTGGTTAATTTTTCGTAGGCATCAAAATACAGCTTGGATATATTATATTCGGGATGCGTAGCCAAAAGGTCTTTAGTCAGTAGGTCGGCATCTCTCATATGGATATTTCCATCGCCGTCGTCGCCTACAAAGGTCAGGTTACTTTTCCACTGGTCGTTGCTCTGCTGATAATAATATTTGTAAGTTTTGTCAACCGCTATTTTAGCTTCTTCTAATGTGTTTACCGGAAAACGACCAATCCCAATATCCACCTTGTCAGATGGTATTCTGTCTCCTTCGTTGGGATCTAATAATCCGAAATAATCGTCTGATACATACGAGCTGGTTGCGTGTATAGAGTTGTCCGACTGATACGTGGGTATCTTATCGGTATTGCCGGCAATCCCCGGCCGGTTATCGTAGGAGCCATCGCCAAACAGCAGTAGGTTTTTTGGCTTTTTACTTAAATCGTCACCTGCTTTGTCGTAAAGCATGCGCACAAAGCTGCGAATGGCTGTAACATCTGTTTTCCCCGATGAAAATTCGTTGTAAATTTCTTTGGTGTTCACCACCAAATAACTCATCCCACTGTAGTTTTGATGTATCGTGCCTAATCGGTTGGCCTCGGATAAAAAGTCCGGATGGCTCACAATAATGTAATCGGCAAAAGGGCTGGCATGCAGGTTTTGGTTCGCCACATTCTCTTCAAAAACAGGAGTCGGAAAACTCCCTTCCGGGTCAAAAGCCACAAAATCCCTTAGCTCATTTGCTGCATAATTAAATTCGGTTTGTGTACCCGAGGTGCTTGTTTTTACGCTTAAAGGACTTAAGGGATTGCTAATATCCCATATAATAACATTGTTGCTGTTGGAAAGTACGTATTTTACTTTGCTGCCGGTGCCCACCATATCCTGATTCCTAAATGCCAGCTCGTTACTTATAAAATGAAGATGTCTGTCTGCATTTACACATATATAATCTAAGTATCCAAGGGATGAAGATTGACTGTTTTTAAGGGCAAAACGGATGTTCAGTTTAATATTATCGTCGTTAACATCAAAGTTGGTGCTGAGTGTACCCATTCTGGCGAAGTAGCCGACGATTTTGGTAACATCTACACTGCTTACGTAGGTTTTGGTAAGGAGCTTGTCGTTAACCAGCAACTCAAAGGCAGTGGTAGTACTCGATCGGGCTGCAAGGGAAGCAAATACCGTAGCACTGGATCCCCTCACCGTATTGTCAAATGTAAAATCGAAGCTATGATTCGTATTAGAGTAATAATCGAATTTTTCGCCAAACCATACATTGCCCGATGAAATCAAATTATGATTATCTATCTCGTGATAAGCATAGTCATTAAAATAATCAACTTCTTTATCGTATTCTGCAGTGTGTAGGCTCGATGCTGCAAGGGTTTGCGATGGGGCATCTTTTTCAGTGATAAAATAATAGGCCTTATCGCTAAAAAGGTTTTTTTTGTGTTTAAAAATTCTTTTGTTGTCGTCAAACTCCCATGTTACCGGGCCTTGAGCATAAAAATAGATGGCGTTATTATAGTGCCATACCGGATTTTCAATAAGGTCGTCGGGCCGATATTCGTTGTTTGATGCAGGGAGCGCCTTACCACCGTTTCCGTACAGGCCTACATGGGCAGTATTGGTCACACCCCACTCTTTAAGCTGGCTATAGCTTATTTTATGAATTCCTGATTTGGCTATACTCACCTTTACCCATTTACCTTTGCTAAGTACAGAGTTATCGGCATAGTTAACTGCCTTTAAAGTGCTTTTTAAACGAGATGGCTGTGTTTGTTTGTAGCTGATAAGGATGCTGTACGAAACCAGTTTTTTAAATGATAAAGCACCCTCGGGCTTAATAACGGGGGTGAGTGAGAGATCCAGGAAATACTGTTGGCCGCTTTGTGAAACGGAAAAATCAAAGTTGATGTCTTTATTTAAAACTTTATCTTTAAAATGAGCATGCTCCTGTGGTGTAGGCCATATAAATACCGGTTCCTGGATGGATACCTGAATATTTTCGGGTGTTGTGCCGTAGGGAAATTTAATTGTTTGATTCAGCATGGGGATATTCGTTTCAGGTTTCAGGTCACCCATATCGGAGAATTGAAGTAGTGTTACTTCTTCTCCGTGCACGTTGATTATTGACGGATCCCTCCACTCAACTGTTTTATCTAAAATAATGTTTTCCTGACTGCTTACAGCCATGCTTAGCATACAAAAAAAACCCCACAACCCAATCTTTATCGTATTCATATAATTTCCTGTTTCTTTGTGTTCAATTCTACTACCTTATAAACATCGAAAAAACAGTAGATGTTTATGAGGTAATTCACAAAAGTAAAAAAAAACCGTGTTTGCACACGATTTCACAAAATATAACGTTTACAAAGGATACAATATTACATTAAACAATCAAATAAGCTTTTAAAGAAAAAAAAATGAAAAGAATAATTAGTGGATGATAACCTTTTTCTATTTTTGCAGTATAAGAGAAGGATTGATTGTATAAAAAGAGAGTTGATAAAAAGTAATAAAATTGTTGTAAGAATTAAAGATAACTAAAGATTATATTTCGCTATGAAGCTTAAAATTAGACTTTTTCATATTGCACTTGTGCTCGGGGTTGTGCTAACAACTTCCTGTGGTAAAGGCGGTTCGGGCAATGTTTCTTCTGCTACCGGATGGGAGTATAACACGCCTGAAAACGGCGGTTTTGAATTTTA
The DNA here is from genome assembly GCF_900182605.1 of Saccharicrinis carchari. Taxonomy (NCBI): domain Bacteria; kingdom Pseudomonadati; phylum Bacteroidota; class Bacteroidia; order Marinilabiliales; family Marinilabiliaceae; genus Saccharicrinis; species Saccharicrinis carchari. Next base: position 10,131 of record NZ_FXTB01000013.1, on the reverse strand, counting down.
CGATGGGTATGAGCAGGAGCTGGGCCCTGGATTGAGATTTATTGAGGGTGGTACCTTTATAATGGGTAGGGTAGAACAGGATGTAATGTATGATTGGAACAATGTGCCAAGGCGTGTTACAGTTCCATCGTTTTACATGGACGAAACCGAAGTTAAAAATGTGGATTATCGCGAATACCTGTACTGGATAAACCGGGTTTTTGTTGAATATCCCGAGGTATACAGAAAAGCCTTGCCCGATACGTTGGTTTGGCGTAGAGCATTGGCCTACAACGAGCCTATGACGGAAAATTATTTTCGACATACGGCCTACAGTAAATACCCTGTGGTGGGGGTTAATTGGTTGCAAGCCAACGATTTTTGCCAGTGGAGAACCGATAGGGTAAATGAAAAAATATTGGTGGATATGGGCGTTTTGGAAATGGACGTAAACCAGCAAAACGAAAATAACTTTAACACTGAGGCTTATCTCTATGGCCAGTACGATGGTATTGCGGGTAAAAAGCCGATAGAAGATCTGGATCCAAACAAGGACAGCAGGCGTGTACGTTGGGAAGATGGATATCTTTTACCACGCTATCGCCTACCTACCGAGGCAGAATGGGAGTATGCCGCGCTCGGATTAATAGGCAACTCGCAAGAGGAGCGTATGACCAGCCGCAGGATATACCCCTGGGACGGACATATTACTCGAAATGCCGACAAAAACGAAAGAGGTAAAATGATGGCCAACTTTGTTAGAGGCAGTGGCGACTACATGGGTATGGCCGGCGATCTGAACGACGGAGGCGATATTACAGTGGATGTATATTCCTATTATCCCAACGATTATGGTTTGTATTGCATGGCAGGTAATGTAAACGAATGGGTAGCCGATGTGTACCGTCCACTTTCTTTTGACGAAGTAGATGAGTTTAGCCCCTATAGAGGTAATGTATTTAAAACCAAGGTAATAGATGAAGAAGGTTATCTGGTAGAGAAAGATAGTTTGGGTCGTATTCGTTATGAGATGGAAGACGATAAAGACATCATGGGTCGTAAGAACTATCGTACAGCGGATAACCGTAACTATCAGGATGGCGATGTACAGTCCAATATTTCGGTTGGCGACCAATGGTTAGATACCGAAAAAGATACCAAAGATATGTACGGTGCGCATACCGGAAGCATGGGATCATTAGTGTCGGATAAAACAAGAGTTTACAAAGGTGGTTCGTGGAGAGACAGAGCTTACTGGTTAAGCCCGGGAACCCGCAGATACCTCGATGAGAGCGAAGCCCGCGACGACTTGGGATTCCGCTGTGCCATGACCAGAGTTGGTAGCCCTATGCAGGCCAAAGACAGAAGATAAAAATTATTTCATAATTATTTAAAAGGTCGGTTCGTTTGAATCGACCTTTTTTTATTTTTGTAGTATGACGAATGTGAAACAACTGTACCCTGTTTTTAAACAAAGCTCCGGCGTATGCATCGATACCCGCAAGATTACAAAAGGATGCTTGTTCTTTGCCCTTAAAGGAAGCAATTTTAATGGTAATTTATTTGCTAAGAACGCGATGGAGCAAGGCGCTTTGAAAGCTGTAGTTGACGATGCAACAGTAGCTGTAAACGATGACTATATCTTGGTAGATGACGTTTTGGCCACCTTACAGGAGCTGGCTACCTTTCATAGAATGGCGTTGGGCATACCTGTTTTAGCCATAACCGGCAGCAATGGAAAAACAACTACCAAGGAGTTGGTAAAGGCCGTGCTGGGTAAAAAGTATCGTACCTTCGCCACTGCGGGTAATTTGAATAACCATATTGGGGTACCGTTAACTTTGTTGTCATTAAACGAGGATACTGAAATGGCTGTGGTTGAAATGGGGGCAAACCATCCAGGCGAAATTGCATTTTTATGCCGGATAGCCCAACCCAATGCCGGATTGATAACCAATGTGGGTAAGGCACATCTCGAAGGATTTGGCTCTTTTGAGGGGGTGAAAAAAACAAAGGGAGAGCTGTATCGCTTTATTGAAGATCGTAATGGAGTTCTTTTTGTGAATAAATGCAATGCGCATTTGATGGGGATGCTTAATCGTGGCGCGCAACTGTTTTTATATGGCGATGACGAGGAGTGTAAAGTTAAACTGGAAAAATTAAACCCTACACCTAACTTATCGTTTGCGGCAAGTGTAGGTAAGCAACAGTTGAATATTAATACGCAATTGATAGGGGCTTATAACCTTGAGAATGCCTTGGCAGCCTTGGCCGTTGGTAGCTACTTTGGTGTGGAGGTTGAGGATATAGCGCAGGGGGTAAGCAACTATGTTCCCGATAATAATCGTTCGCAATTGGTGGTTTCGGATACCAATAAGATACTCTTGGATGCCTATAATGCCAACCCTACCAGCATGTTGGCTGCACTCCAAAACTTTATGGCTATTGAGGAAGATAATAAAGTGCTTATTTTGGGCGAGATGAAAGAATTGGGTGCCGATAGTGATAAGGAGCACGCAGCAATATTGGATTTTTTGAAAAAGTACAAATCGGTAAAAGCTTTTTTAGTGGGCGATAGTTATAAAATGCTTTTAAAAGCAGAGGAAGAATATAGCTGGTTTAGTAATGTAAACGATTTAATGTCTGAATTAGAAGTAGAGAAGCCTATCCTGCATTCTTTTGTTTTGATAAAAGGATCGCGCAGCAATCAACTGGAGAAACTGATAGGGGTGCTATAAAAAGATTTATCCCAAGCCTTCTAACTCGCTAAATTTTTTTTTGTTTTTAATAAAAAACTGAACAATTACCGACTTCGTGTAAATTTCTTTGTGTCGGGTTGTTTTTACCTTTTTTAGGTTATTTAATCTTTTACGATACATTTTGCCAAACAAACGATAAAAGCTCAGATGTGCCATAAAAACGGAAGAGATGTTACGGAATTCGCCCGAAACAAGAAATTTAACAGCCGCTATACCGTCTAATAACATGCGCTGTGTAAGTTTTAAGAGTAGTTTGTGTTTGCCTATATTCTTGACCAAAAGAAAAAGGTTGTTGCGGAAATTTAAATATACTTTTCTGGGGTTCTGATAATCCAACGTAGCACCACCCAAATGATACACCTCGCTGTTGGCAATATATTTAACCTGGTAGCCCCTGTTTTTTAATCGCCAGCACAAGTCAATTTCTTCCATATGGGCAAAAAAGTCTTCATCCAGTCCTCCGCACTCAAAAAATAATTTTGAGCGAATCATTAATGCGGCTCCACTGGCCCAGAATATAGCCCCCGATTGGTTATACTGTCCTTTGTCTTCCTCTATCTCATTAAAAATACGGCCTCGGCAAAAGGGGAAGCCATACTTATCGATAAAACCACCTGCTGCACCGGCATATTCAAAATAGGCAGGCTCACGATAGCTTTTTATCTTAGGAACGCAAATAGCCGTTTGGGAGTAAGCATCCATCTCCTCTATTAAGGGTGGAAGCCAGTTGGGAGCCGGGGCGATGTCCGAGTTTAAAAGAACAATATGTTCAGCCTTAACCTGCTTTAATGCGCGATTGTATCCGCCCGTAAAACCATAGTTTTTATCTAATTGTATAATACTTAGTGTTGGAAATTTGGTTTTTAACAATTGGATGGAGGCATCTGTGGAAGCATTATCGGCCACGATGATTTCTACCCCCTCTACTTGAGAGTTGGCGATTACTTGCGGGAGAAATTCGTTCAGTAATTTTTCTCCGTTCCAATTTAAAATAACAACCGCTACTTTGGTCATGCGTTTCTGCTTAAGGTGGCATTCATAACATCTTCCCTTTTGTGCTTCCATCTTTTGTGCGACCACAACCAAAACTCCGGTTTTTCCCGGATTATATTTTCTAAATGTTTGGTATGTATCTCCGTTATTTCATATTCACGGGTTTCGCGGGGATTTTCAATCAGGGGCTCTACCGTAAGCTTATAGTAGCCACGTTTTATTTTGTCGAACCTAAAAAATACTACCGGGCTGTTTGTTTTTATGGCCATTTTTTCTGTGCCCAGCAAAACCGGAGTATCCTGATTCAGAAACCTGGTAAAGTACTGTATTTTATTTTTTGCAGGCGATTGGTCAGATATCATTCCGATGACAAAGCGTTTATTTTCCATTTTTAACTTGTGCATCGACCGGTAAGAGGTTTTCATGGGAAAATTCAAAGTCCCCCATTTGGATCTTAAACCCAGCATATATTTATCGTACTCCTTGTTTCTTATAACATGGTACACTTCGCACCCTTGCGCTTTTATAAACAGGTTGATGGAAGGCACCCACTCCCAGTTGCCATAATGGCCCAGCACTGCAATAACATCTTTGCCTTCATCGTAGTATCGGTTTAACAATTCGGCATTAGATATTTGCACTCTTTGACGCATTTGTGCCTCACTCATGCTCTGCAGCTTAAAGGTTTCGAAAAACAAGTCGCACAGGTGACGATAAAATTTAGTTGCGATGTTTTGAATCTCTTTTTCTGATTTTTCTGGGAAGGCGTTGCGCAGGTTGGTCATCACCGTTTTTTTTCGGTAGCCGGATAACCGTATTAAAAAGTAAAAAGCATCCGAAAGCAGGAAGAGTGCCCAAAAAGGTAAATAACCGATTAGCTTAATAAAAAATATGCCTGATTTAACCCCAATGTTATTCACTTTCGCCATACATTAAGTTGTAAATAACCTTTTTAAACTCCTTAAATATTAGTGCGTTACTCGAAATTATTTCCTGACCATAAAGGTAATTTTTACCACCTGAAAAATCGCAATTATGTCCGCCGGCTTGCTGCACCAAAAATGCTCCGGCAGCTACATCATACGATTGCAGGCCATACTCGTAAAAGCCCTCAAACCTACCACAGGCCACATAGGCCAGGTCTACAGCTGCTGAGCCCAGCCTGCGCAGTCCGTGTGAGTTTTTCATAAAGTAATCGAGCGATTTCATAAAACCCTCCATCCGCTCAAAGTTGGCATAGGGAAACCCGGTGGCCAACAGGCTGTCGGCTATTTTTGGCGCTTGAGAAACCGTTATTACTTCACCGTTGAGATAGGCAGGGGCATCTTTCCAAGAATAAAAGCACTCGTTTAAGCCCAGCTCGTAAACTACGCCTAAAACAATTTCCTTACTTTTAATATCATTATCCTGAAGCGCTATGCTAATGGCATGGGGAAACAGGCCATGGATAAAATTGGTAGTGCCGTCGATAGGGTCGATAATCCAATTGTAGCGATCGCCCACTTTTGTAGAGCTGCCCTCCTCAGCAATAAAACCGGCTTCGGGCAATAGCTCCGATAACCGGGCAACGATGCGTTCCTCGGCTCCTTTGTCTACATGTGTTACAAAGTCATTCTTGCCCTTGGTTTTAATTTGCTTACTGTTTTGGGATTCATCGCGTATATATTGTCCTGTATTTTTAGCCAATTCCACAACCGATTGGCATAAGGTTTTTAAATCCATATCATTATAATTGGGTGAACAAAATAATTGGGTGAACAAATCTACTAAATCAATCCATCAATACAGCATCAAAAACCATCTCATCGGGTACAAACGATTTTAGCTTTACTTGTTTAATACTATTTTTTAATGATGCGTCAAAAGGAAGTTTTACTTTTAAATAGTTCTCGGTATAGCCGTTCATCATGCCCTCGTTTTCACTTCCTTCAAAAAGCACACGCGCAGTTTGCCCTTCGAATTGGCCATAAAAGTGGCGTGTTTTTTTGTCGGAAACCTGATGTAATATCTGGCTCCTAAGCTTTCGCTCCGAAATGGGCACTACGTGTTCAATGGTAAGTGCTTTGGTGTTTGGTCTTTCGGAATAGGTAAACACGTGAAGCTGCGAAATATCGAGCTCATTGATAAAATCAAGGGCTTCGTTAAAATGAATACCTGTTTCGCCACGTACCCCAACAATTACATCAACACCAATAAAAGCATGTGGCAATAAGCTTTTAATTTTTTCTACACGCTGGGCAAAAAGTTCGCGGTTGTATTTGCGTTTCATCATAGCCAGCACCTTGTTTGAACCAGACTGCAAGGGGATGTGGAAGTGCGGCATAAAGCGTTGCGATTGAGCCACAAATTCAATTATATCGTCCGATAAAAGGTTGGGTTCTATACTTGATATCCTAAATCTTTCAATCTCTTTTATCTTGTCAAGCTCTTTGATTAGCTCAAAAAAGTTTTCGTTGGTACTTTTTCCAAAGTCACCAATATTAACCCCGGTCAGGATAATTTCACGTGCACCTTCCGAAGCGGCCTTTTTTGCCAGTTGAACGGTAGTTTTTATATCGGCGTTTCTACTTTTTCCACGGGCTAAAGGTATAGTGCAGAAAGAGCAAAAGTAGTCGCAGCCATCCTGTACTTTTAAAAATGTTCGTGTTCTGTCACCCATCGAATAAGAAGGGAAAAATTCTTTGTTGGTCATGATTTTACCGGCGTGTACCTCTCCCGATGCTTTCTTTTGGAGGTCGCCTAAATAATCTGCTATTCTAAATTTTTCGTTAGAGCCCAGTACCAGGTCCACCCCCTCCATTTTGGAAATAGACAGTGGCTTAAGCTGAGCAAAGCAGCCAGTTACTACCACAAAGGCATTGGGGTTTTGCCGAATAGCTTTGTTGATGGCATAACGACATTTTTTATCCGCAATTTCTGTTACCGAACAAGTGTTTATAACATAAACATCGGCAAAGTCGTCATATTTTACCTTTATAAAACCTTCATCTGTCAATGCTCTCGCTATAGTTGAAGTTTCGCTAAAGTTTAATTTACAGCCCAAGGTGTGAAAAGCAACTTTTTTCTCTAAAAACAACGATTTATCAATCATCCTATTCCTCTCTCCGTTTTATAATTACTATATCATACTTGTTAAAAAAACGGACAAAGATAATGAAAAGAGCGCAATAATGGATCATAACATGCCGACACAAAAAAAAGCCGGAAAGTTACTCCGGCCTATGCTTGTAATTGTGGTATATTTCTACAACAAGTCGCTGGCTAATTCAGCCAAATAACTCCTTTCGCCTTTGATAAGGTTCACATGGGCAAAGATATCCTGTCCTTTCATTTTCTCGGTCATATAAGCCAAACCATTGGATGTTTTGTCGAGATAGGGCGAGTCAATTTGTTCGATGTCGCCGGTGAAAATAATTTTTGTACCGGCACCAGCCCGTGTAATCACAGTTTTAACTTCATGTGGGGTGAGATTTTGTGCTTCATCTACAATAAAAAATACATCGGATAAACTCCTGCCCCTAATGTATGCCAATGGTGTTATCATTAATTGGTTATCCCGTTGCATTTCTTCAATCATTACGTTTTCGCGACTTTTAATACCATGGCCATGTTTTATTACACTCAAGTTATCAAACAAGGGCTGCATATAGGGGCCAATCTTTTCGTTCACATCCCCCGGCAGGAAACCCAAATCTCTGTTGGCTAACGAAACGATGGGGCGAGCCAGTAATATCTGTTTGTAACTTTTGTTTTGTTGTAAGGCCGAAGCCAAAGCCAATAAGGTTTTGCCTGTTCCGGCCTTTCCTGTTAATGATACCAATTTAATGTCGGGATTGGATAACGCGCTTAGGGCAAAAGTTTGTTCGGCATTCCGGGGCTCAATCCCAAAAGCACCCTGTTTTTCAACTCTTTTTATAGATTTGGAAAAGGGATCGTAAGTGGCAAGTACACTCTTGTTACCATTGCGTAACACAAAAAATTGGTTGGCGGGTAAATCCTGTTGGGGAAAAGCACCTTCAGCAACTCCATCTGAGTTGTAGAGGGTATCTATTATTGTGGTGTCAAAGTTATCAATAATCTGAACTCCCCTGTCCAGTACGTCGATATCCTTTACCTGGTCGGTGGTATAATCTTCGCTTTTTAAACCCAGCGATTTAGCCTTCATCCGTAAATTAATGTCCTTGGTAATCAAGGTGACGGTTCGTCCTGCGAACTTTTCCTTTACGTACAGTGCGATGGCCAAAATTCTGTGATCGGCTGATTTTTCAAAAAAGGAGTCCTCCATAGCTTGCGTAAAAGGTTTACCCGTAGCTACAAAAAGTTTACCTCGTTTCTCCCCCAAGGAAACCCCTTCGTTAAAAAGTTGTTCGCCGGCTATTTCGTTTAAGTTACGGACGAATTCTCTTGCCTGATAATGGATTTGGTCGGTACCTTTTTTAAATTTGTCCAGCTCTTCGAGCACTACAATAGGTACAATTACATCATTATCCTTAAAGTTGTATATACATTTGTGGTCGTGAAGAATTACATTTGTATCCAAAATAAAAATCTTGCTTTTAGTGGACATGTGCATAGGTTTTAATGGTTGAACATGTATAAATATATTCTTTTTCGTACTAAAAACATAGTTTTGTTATCTAATAGCAAAAAATTAAAACGATACTTACATGCAATATAAAGAGGTGTTGGAGTTTTTGTTTTCACAACTGCCAATGTATCAACGTGCGGGAACTGTTGCCTATAAGGCCAACTTAAATAATACGCATAAGTTGGATAGCTACTTTAACCATCCACACAAAAAGTTTAAAACAATACATGTGGCCGGAACCAATGGCAAAGGTTCTACATCGCACGGTATAGCCTCAGTTTTGTACGAAGCCGGTTATAAAGTGGGATTATACACTTCGCCTCATTTAAAAGATTTTAGAGAACGGATAAAAATTAATGGTATCTGCATATCGGAGATCGAAGTGATTAACTTTGTGGAAAAGCATCAGTCCATTATTAAAGGAGTGCAACCGTCGTTTTTTGAGATGACTGTTGCCATGGCTTTTCATTATTTTGCGATGAACAAGGTGGATGTAGCCGTAATTGAAGTAGGATTAGGGGGCAGGTTAGATTCTACCAATATTATAATGCCGCAATGCACTGTGATAAGTAATATTGGCTTGGATCATACTGCTTTGCTCGGGGATACAATTGAAGAGGTGGCTCGCGAAAAAGGCGGAACAATAAAGGCCAATACGCCGGTGGTAATTGGAGAAACAGATGAACTAACGCAAAAAATATTCGATGCAATAGCCAGAGAAAAGGGGGCTCCTATTTTTTATGCGGATAAAGCCTTTAATATACCGGTAGCGATGAATGGTGTTGATGCAACGCAAATTTTACAGGTGTATCGTAAAGATTCGTTGGAATATCCGGATTTAAAATTGGATTTAGCGGGTAAATATCAGCAAAAAAACGTAAAGACTATATTAAAAACAATAGAGGTATTGAATGAGATGGGTTTTAATATAAATAGGAGTCATATTTACAAAGGATTAAGGCAGGTTGTGGCAAATACCGGATTAATGGGTAGATGGCAGGTGTTGGGTGCCAATCCGGCAATAATATGCGATACCGGTCATAATGCAGAAGGTGTAAAAGAATTGATGCAGCAGTTAAGTCAAACACCATTTAAGGAGTTGCACATGGTTTGGGGTATGGTTAACGATAAGAACATTGGTAGGGTGTTGCGATTGCTTCCAAAAGACGCAACTTATTATTTTGCCAAGGCTGATATTCCGAGAGGATTAGATGTGGATATATTAAAAAAGGAAGCACAAAAGTATGGCGTAATCGGTAATACTTATATGTCGGTAGAAGAGGCACTGTGTAAAGCGAAAAAAAATGCGGGGGCTAATGATTTGATATTCATCGGAGGAAGCACATTTGTGGTGGCCGAAGTGTTGTGAATTATTCAAAAAGTTTTGCAGATAAAAAAAAGAGGTCTATATTTGCATCGCTTTAAAAAAGAGGTGGCAAAAAGAGGAAGCAAATCACAATGGTGGTTTGACATGGTTTAAAGACAAAAATCGGGCGATTAGCTCAGTTGGTTCAGAGCATCTGGTTTACACCCAGAGGGTCGGGGGTTCGAATCCCTCATCGCCCACTCGATTTTTTAAAGATAGTATAAAGCATTAGGGCGATTAGCTCAGTTGGTTCAGAGCATCTGGTTTACACCCAGAGGGTCGGGGGTTCGAATCCCTCATCGCCCACGGAATAGGAGGAAGTTATAGAAATATGACTTCCTTTTCTTTTTTAAGTAAGCTAAAGCGTTTCATGGCCTGCCACTTCTACATCCTGCATTCTCCTTCAAAAAACAAATATTACATCGGGTATACCTGCGATGGATTGG